>CANEVO010000010.1 GCA_947442255.1 Opitutia bacterium | reverse complement strand
TGAGGCAGGCGAAGGCGAGCCCGTGGAGACCAGCGAGGGAAGAGGCGAGGCGTTCGTAGTCGCGGGCGAAGCGGCGGAAGCGAGCCGCCCAGCCGAAGGATCGTTCGACGAGCCAGCGTCTGGGCAGGAGGACGAAGCCGCGCCTGGCCAGGGAGAGTTTGATGACCTCGAGCTTGAGCCCGTGGGCGGCAGCCGCTTGGGCCGCCATCGGGCCGGTGTAGCCCTGATCGACGTAGACCAATTGGACGTTTTCGGCCGGTCGCCGCCTGGACCTCCGCCGCGACGGCGGCAACTTGTGCCCCGTCCTGCTCGTTGGCGGCTGTCACCCGCAGCGCCAGCACATGCCCCAAGGTGTCCACGGCGGCATGCACCTTCGCGCCGTCGTAACCGACCCGCTCCCCGCTGCTGGGCGTCGATTGCCCCGTGCGACTGGCTAGGATCACCGCCGTCGGTTGCGCCTCCCGGCCGGCAGCCACCCGCAAAACCTCCCGCAAATCGTGCGCCAGCCGCTCGAAGCATCCCGCCTTAATCCACCGCTGCGTCTGCTGCTGCACCACCGGCCAGGGCGGCACATCGTTCGGGACCATGCGCCAGCCACAACCGGCCTTCCCAAAATATCTCACCGCATTAAACCCCGATCGCAAACGGTCGACCCGTTGCCGCGCATCTTCCCGCAGCAAGACCAGATAAGGCGCGTATAGCGCCCATTCCTCGTCAATCCCATCGCCCGGATAGCCCGTTCGGGTTTGTGCCATCCCCAGTCTTCATCATGCCCGCCGCCTCTTCTACCCCTCTTTCATCCTCAAATTCTCAGCCCATAGGTTCATGACAGCCTCTAGACGCGGGAACTGGTCCTTGGACAGGAAAAGCTAAACTTAAACTTGCCTCCCCCCTCGCCCCCTGTGGTCGACGGCTTCCACGGTCGTAACGCAAAGAAGAAAGCTGCGGAACGCAGATTAGTTCAGCGTTTCTGTCTGGGTTCGTATGCACGCCGACCGGAAAGGAGAACCCAGAGCGCGCCACCGAGGGAGCCGTGGACCCCCACGGTTTCGGTCGCGGTGAATGTGTAACCAATGCGCCTTTTGGTCGTGTTCCCATCCAATCTCCAAGGCGGTTCCAATACCGCGTATCGAGCGCACCCCACGTCGATCTCAAAAGTCAGTGTGTGACCACTTTCGGCTCGGCGTCATGGCCCTACACGATCCGCAAAGCCGCGCTCAAGTCGTGCGCGACACCTTGAGGCCCCTATTGGTTCGTCCACCGGCTGCCCGCCAAGGCCCTCGGCATATGGCAGCTGATCGTCCGAGCAGCATGCAATACTGAGCGGGTCCCGAAAACTGGGCCAGGTGGAGTGTTAGTCTTTGGCTTGGGTTGATGTGATAACTGCGGTTGTAGCTGACAATCCTAGGCGGAGGGGCGGACCGGCTTGGCGGTCCGGCCGGGAGCCTGGGATTGATGAGGATTTTCTCACGGCGAAGCGTTGCGGAGAGAGAGATACCCGAGCGAGCTGTGCGACCGCTCGGCGTTGTAGTCCTAGGCCCCGGCAAGCGGTCCGCCCGGAGCACAAGCCGCCTTCAACGATGAAGGCGGCCATCTGTCGCTTGTGATTCACCGCAATACTGCTACCCGGACCTCAACCAGAGTTCGTCGCAGTGGCATTGATCCAAACCCAAAAACGTCGGACATTTCTCAGGATTCATTCCCCGCCAATAATAACCACGCTAACGCACTAAACCGACGATGGTCCATGCCGCTAGCATTCGTGATAAATCGCTCAAATCACTCAAAAGTGCACGCTTTTTGGCCAATCTTGGGCAAAAACACAGTCGAGCGACGATGCCCCTTCGCATCTTTTTCTCTTAAAAATTCGGGCTACGCCTTTATAAAACATTAGCCCAAAATCCCGCAAAGTAATCTACGCGAATTCAGACAAAATTGATCATTTAAAAGCGCTTAAAGCATGATTTCAGGCATTTTATCGGAAAAATATGCAATTTATTCAACGTCTGCCCCCACGCGCAAAAAATCGGAGGTTGCTACCCTTCGCTCAATTCTTTTGAACGACCGACCTTAAAGAACAACTAACTCGCCGTCCAGCTCACCAACTCAACCAAGGCGCCATTTTGGACCTAAAACAAATTAAGCAGATCATCGAACTCATGAAGCGATCGGAGCTCACCGAGTTCGCGGTGGAGGAAGAGGGATTCAAACTTAAGATTCGGCGTGGCGCAAATGGCCTGCCAATCGTGAGCACCGGCCGGAGTTCCAACCCTCCCTTTCCTGCCTCTGATAGCGTTCCCCCACAAGCCCAAGCAACGGCTGCTGGCGCCAACGATCCGGCGGCCTCCACGCCTCGGGACGAAGTAGGAGTGACCTACGTAAAGTCGCCTATGGTTGGAACCTTCTACCGGGCAGCCTCGCCTGAAAGTAAGCCCTTCATGGACGTCGGAGGTAAGGTGGTCGAGAACACGGTCATCTGTATAATCGAGGCGATGAAGATCATGAACGAGATCCAAGCAGAGGCGAAGGGGACTGTCCTGGAAGTCCTCGTGGAAAATGGCCAGCCCGTCGAATATGGCCAGCGTCTCTTCAAGCTGAAGCAAGGTTGATTGGATTCAATCCGTAGACGCCCCTGCAGTCCTGATCCTGTCAGCACAAGGTGGGCCTGGAAGTCCGGGCGCCAATCAGGAATCCGTGTCGTAATAAATCAGCTCTCAGATGATTCAAAAAATCCTCATTGCCAACCGCGGTGAAATCGCCCTCCGCATCGTTCGCGCCTGCCGCGAACTTGGCATCAAGACACTAGCCGTATACTCGGAAGCCGACGTCCAATCGCTTCACGTGCAACTCGCCGACGAGGCAATTTGCATTGGTGGCCCCAAGAGCGCCGATAGCTACCTGAGAGCGGATCGAATCATGAGTGCGGCCGAGATCGGCGACGTCGACGCTATCCATCCCGGCTATGGGTTCCTCTCCGAAAACGCGAAATTCGCAGAACAATGCGAATCGTGCAACATCAAGTTCATAGGTCCTAAATCTAAGTCCATCAATATGATGGGTGATAAGTCAGTTGCCAAAGACACCGTGCGAAAGGCCGGAGTGCCCATCGTCCCCGGGTCGGATGGGCCCGTCGGGTCGGAGGCCGAGGCGGTTAAGAACGCTCGAAAAATTGGCTATCCCGTGATCATAAAAGCCGTCGCCGGCGGAGGGGGCCGGGGCATGCGCATCGCGCACAACGACGTATCGTTCGCGAAGGAATATCACGTCGCGCGCGGTGAGGCCGAAAAAGCGTTCGGAAATGGTGCGGTCTACATCGAGAAATACATCGAACGCCCACGTCACATCGAATTTCAGATCCTAGCCGATAGCCACGGCAAGACCCTCCATCTCGGCGAACGCGACTGCTCCGTCCAACGCCGGCATCAAAAACTCATCGAAGAATCGCCCTCGCCTTTTCTCACCTCCGACCTCCGAAAGAAAATGGGGAAGGCCGCCATCAAGGCGGCGGAGGCCGCAGAGTACGAAAACGCCGGCACAATCGAGTTTCTCGTGGATGCGAAGGGGAACTATTATTTTATCGAAATGAACACCCGGATACAAGTTGAACATCCTGTAACCGAAGAGGTTACAGGGATCGACCTGATCAAGCAGCAAATCCGCGTGGCCAATGGTGAAAAACTCGATTTCGACCAAGGCGACATCAAATTCGAAAAGCACGCCATCGAATGCCGCATCAACGCGGAAGACCCTGCGCGCAATTTTAGTCCCTCGCCTGGCACGATCGGACTCTACTACGCGCCCGGCGGCCCCGGCGTTCGCGTTGATTCACACGCTTATTCAGGTTATACGATTCCGCCGTATTATGACTCCATGATCGGCAAATTGATCACCTGCGGCACGACTCGCAAAGGCGCACTGGAGCGCATGTATCGCGCGCTAAGCGAATATCTCATCCGAGGAATCAAGACGACCATTCCACTGCACCGCGCCATCATGGCCGATCCTGTTTTCATCGAAGGCAAGGCGACCACCGGTTACATGGAGGATTTCCTCAGTCGGACCGCGAGCGATCTGTTTTCGTAATCACCAAGCCGGACAAATCGCTATCGTCTTACTGACAAGCGGCCCTCAAGGCCGTGAGCTCACGCGGATCGCCGAAGGGCCTCAGCAGCGCGTCGCCGTTAACCGGAGGTGAGTTCGGGCCGGCCATTCACCTCAACACCCCGCTGCTGGAACTGGTGAGCGCTTCGCGCACTGATCGACAAAATTCACGGTTTCGTTTCAGATAAACTATCTTCTTCAACCCGTGCGGTCACGGGCATCGCCCACTTTGGTCAGGCCAACGAGACGCGCATGAAGCTCTTGGAGCCTCGGCACCGCGAGGCCCGCAGCTTGCGCACGCCGCAGAGGTTCACCCCAAATCGCTTCGACTTCAACCGGCCGACCAGCGCGATAATCAACCAGACTCGACGGTTGGTAGGCCCCCATGGGCGGGGTGACATCGATCTGGCTTTGGATAAACGCCTCCGTCACTTCGTGGCCAAAGTGCCGCGCTGCCGCCGCCACCTCATTCATAAGCGCCCGAACTTCACGGGCCAGCACCGGATCGTCGAGAATCCTGTCGGTAGTGATCCCGCCGGCGGCGATCGCCAAACCGTTGAAGGGAACATTCCAAATCAGCTTTTGCCAGCGTGCCGCCGCGAGGCTGTCGACCGTCCGGCAGTTCACGCCGGCTCGTTGCAACAAGCCGGCGATCGCCTGCGTGCGCTCACTGGCAGGCCGGCCAAACTCCCCAAGCGTAATCGCACCCGGCGTATGGTAACCGGAAAGTTCGCCCGGTGCTTCCCGCGTCACGGCAATAAAGCACAAGCCCCCGAGGACGCGCCCGGCCCCGACGAGGGCCGCGATGGTTTCCTCGTTACCCAAGCCGTTTTGCAGTGTAACCACCGCCGTCTCCGGCCTAATCAGGGGCGGCAGGAGCGTAGCGAGGGCCGAGTTGCTCGTGGTCTTAAGGGTGACGAACACGAGATCGACTGGCCCGATTTCCGCCGTCGTAGCGAAAGCGTCCACGTGCTCGAGTCGGCGGGTGGCATCTCGCTCCCGCAGAATCAGGCCGTGGTCCTGAACATGCACGAGATCGCGGCGGACCAAAAACCGAACTTCGACCCCGGCCAGAGCGAGCCGGGCACCATAGTAGCTCCCAATCGCCCCGGCTCCCACGATGGCTATTCTTTGTAAGGCACGTGGCACCGGAAAAATCCGCCGTCAGCGCAAGAACGCCTCGTGCAACCCGCCGTCGACCGCAATTATCTGGCCGGTCGTCTTCGAAAGCCGCTGAGAAACCAGCAGAAAATAGGCCTCTGCCTGGTCCGCCGGCGTGATGGGCGCCTTGGTCAGTGTCCGGTCCGCGTAAAAAGCGGCGAGTTTTTCCACGAGCAACTCGGTCGCTTCGTCCGCGGTATACGGAATCTCGTACTTGGCCAGCGAACCGATGACGCGGTCGCGGGGAAACATCGCGCTCCCCTGCACCACCGTGGCCGGAGCCACGCCGTTGACGCGGACAAGCGGGGCGAGCTCGATGGCCAGCTCGCGGACGAGGTGGTTGGCGGCGGCCTTGGAGGTGTCGTAGGCCAAGGAGCCCTTCTTTGCGACGGTAGCGTTGGCCGAGGTCGTGAGCACAAGGCTGCCGCGCAAGCCCTGTTCCTTCCAGGTCTTAAACGCCTCGTCGCCGACGATGTAGCTGCCGGTGACGTTGACGCCGAAGGTGAAGGCCCACTTGTCGTCGGGGATGTGGCCGGTGGTGTCGCTCGGCCAGAAGACACCGGCGGTTAAGCAGATCGAGTCGAAGCCGCCGTAGGCCAGCGCGACCTGATCGAGCATGGCGCGGACGCTGGCGCGGTCGGTGATGTTGCAAGCGAGGCCGACGGCCGGGCCGCAGTTGGAGATACCCGTGCCAGCGACGCCGATGCCGAGGCCGAGCTTGTCGGTGATCTCCTTGGCGGTGGTGGTGGCGGTCTCAAGCTTTATGTCGACGCTGACGATGTGCGCGCCGTCCTTGACGAGGCGGTGGGCGGTCTCCTTGCCGATGCCGGAGCCGGCGCCGACCACAATGATGACCTGGCGGGCGAGTTCCTTCTCGGCGGGCATGCGCTTGAACTTCGCTTCCTCAAGAAGCCAATACTCGATGTCAAAGGCCTCCTGCTGCGGCAGGGCGATGTAGCTGTCGATCGCCTCGGCGCCGCGCATGACCTCGACGGCGCAGTTGTAGAACTCGGCGGTGACGCGGCTTTCCGACTTGTCCTTGCCCCAGGCCACCATGCCGACGCCCGGGATGAGGACGACGGTCGGGTTCGGGTCGCGCATGGCCGGCGAGTTGGCGTATTTGCACTTGTTGTAATAAGCCGCGTAGTCCTTGCGGTATGCCTCGAGGCCAGCGGCGAGCTTCTTCTTGAGCGTGGCTGTGTCTTCAGAATGCGGGTTCCAGTCCACGTAGAGCGGCTTGATCTTGGTGCGGAGGAAGTGGTCGGGGCAGCTCGTGCCGAGCTCGGCGAGACGGGCGGCGTCCTTCGAGTTGACGAAGCGCAGGATCTTCTCGTCGTCCTGCACGGTGCCGATGAAACGCTTCCGTTGGGACACCTGGCCCCGGAGCCACGGAAGAATGGCGGCAAAGACCCCATTGCGCTTGGTGGCGTCGAGCGTCAAGTATTTGGCGCCGCCGAAGGCCGTGGCGTCGCCGCCCTTGGCTTGGTACTTCGCCTCGATGTAGGCCGCAGCCTTCTCGATCAAGTCCAACGTGAGCGTGTAACAGGCCTTCTCGTTGTCGTCCCAAGAGATGAAGCCGTGCTGGCCCATCATGATGGCCTTCATCTTTGGGTTGTTTTTGGAAATCTCTTGCATGGCGAGGCCGAGTTCGAAGCCCGGGCGCATCCACGGGACATAGGCCATCTCGCCGCCGAAAATTTCTTTCGTGAGCTTCTCGCAGTTCTGTGAGGCTGCGATCGCTATGATCGCGTTCGGGTGCATGTGGTCGACATGCTTGCCGGGAAGGAACGAATGCAGCGGCGTGTCGATCGATGGTGCCCGTGGATTCAGGTTAAACGTGGCGTGCGCATACATGCCCACCATGTCATCCTCAGCCGGAGCCTTGAGGCCCTTGTCGGGGCGGGCGGCGTAGGGCTTCTGGAGATCGAGCAGCTTCTGCTGATAAAGTGACGAGAAGTTCTCGCGCGTGCTCGTGCGGAGGTCGCCGCCGGAACCCTTTACCCAGAGCACCTCGATCGGCTGGCCATTGAGTGGATCCTGCTCTGCAATTTTCGACGACGTGTTGCCGCCACCGGTGTTGGTAACACGCTGGTCGCCGCCGAGCAGGTTCGAGCGGTAGACAAGGCAGCCGACGGGATCGAGCGCGGTGGCCTTGGCGTCGTCCCAGAGATAATTGACGTGCTTGTAGGTGGGCATGGATGCGAACGGGAAGGTCGGGTTAGGGAGAGATGGATCGATCGGGCTCACTCAGAGCCCAAGTATTTTTTGGCGATAGTGTTCGTCCGGCCGCCCGGCGATCCGAGCGACTTGGGCCGCGGTAAGAAATCGAGGGCCACCCAGCGCCGCGGCTCCGGCGAAGATTTCGGCGGCTTTGACTCCCATCTGCGTCGCGGCGAGCACGGACTCGGGAGTCGCGCCGAGGGCGATCAATCCATGATTTTCCAACAGGATCACGCGAGGCGCCCGCGCCAGCCGCCTCACATGCGCCACGACCGCGACCCGGATCGCTTGAGCAAGCTTCAATCCGGGGTCGGCATAGGGGACAAAAACGCTCTCGACTCCGCAGCAGACGACCTCATCAGGGCAAATCCGCCTCTTCGCGAAGGTCCGCGCGTGCTTTGAACAAAGCAGCTGGTTCACCGCGGTCGGATGCGTGTGGCCGACAAAATTCACATCCGGCAGCGTCAACAGGTAGGCGTGGAAGATGGCCTCGACCGAAGGCTTTCGGGCCTTCGGATCTACCCGGGCGGCAAAAAGTGCCTCGTCGATTGCCGCATCGGTGATTCGCTTCACATCGAGCAGCGGCAGGAGATCGGCGAAGCGGCATTCGGTTACTCCCAGCGGCGACAGGGTCGCCAGATTCGCCCCGCTCGCCTTCACGGCAAAGGTTTTGGGCGCCAGACGCGCGGACGTGTTGCCTTCCCCCAAAATCGCCAGTTTCCGTTCCTCGCGACCGAGTTGGTGGGATAGATTCAACAAACTGCCGATGAGGTCCGGAGAAGCCGGGATTGCAGACATGGAGTACGATCAAATTGGGAGATATTGGCAGAATCCACCACAATCTCTCAACCCCTGCCGACTTAGTCGGAAGACCCAAATTTTCGCTTGCGCGGCCCTGTGCCTTTCAGGAATCTGCCACCTTGCGTCAGTGGATATCCGCCGGTTGCGGGTGACCACCATGGCTGGTCCGGCATCCCGCTGGATTGGAACGGTGACGCCGGCTTGACCCGATTTCCAGTCGGGAGGAGCGGGCGGCACGGTGCCCACAAAGGCACCCTACAGTCGTGAATCAAACCACTAAACCATGTCCACCACAGTCGTTAAACCCGAAATCATAGCCGAATACAAAACCCACGAGAAGGATACCGGTTCGTCCGAAGTCCAGGTGGCGCTGCTGACCGCTCGCATCAATCACTTGACCGAGCATCTGCGCACGCACCGCAAAGACTTCCACTCGCGCCGCGGGCTTCTGCAGATGGCTTCCCGCCGTCGCAAGCTCCTCGATTATCTCAAGCGGCATAATCTGCCGAAATATAACGAGTTGCTGCAGAAACTAAACCTTCGCAGATAACGCTTTCGTCTAACGGGCGACCCGATCCGCGGGTCGCCCGTTGTCGTTACTGACACTCGAATCCAGACCGGGACATTTCCGTTTGCCGCCTCGCCACTCCGGGACGCTGCAGACGCCAAACGGAAATCTCTCGCGTCTGAGCGAGCTGACCGAAGCGGGTTCCTAAACAGTCAACTACCCGCAGCGGCACTTCTGCCGCCGCCGCTTCCGCTCCGCGGAAGCCACCGGGCCGTACCAGTCGTGTGTCGCTGGCCGCGCCCGTCCCATCCGCCGACACTGTCCGCATCCGAAAACATCCGTCCGAAATGAATCAGAAACACTCCGTCACCGTGCCCGGCCTCGGGATCACGTTCTCCACCGGCACCTACGCCCAACTCGCCAATGGCGCCGTCAACGTTTGCGTCGGCGAGACCAACGTCTTCGTCACCGCCTGCGTCGCGCAGAACATGCGCCCCGGTCAGGATTTCTTCCCGCTCACCGTCGACTACCGCGACAAATACGCCGCGGCTGGCCGCTTCCCCGGCGGTTACTTCAAGCGCGAGGGTCGTCCGTCCGAAAAGGAAATCCTCACTTCCCGCCTCTGCGATCGTCCTTGCCGGCCTCTCTTCCCGGAGGGCTTCCTGAACGAAGTCCAGATCATCGGCCAGCTGATGTCGGCCGACCAGGTCAACGACTCCGACATTCCGATGGTTAACGGCGCCAGCGCCGCGCTCGCGATTTCGGATATCCCGTGGAACGGTCCGATCGGCTGCGTCCGCGTCGCCCTGATCGACGGCCAGTTCGTCGCCAATCCGACCATCGAGCAGATGTACTCCTCGGCGCTCGACATGATTTACGTCGGTAACGACAAGCACATGCTGATGATCGAAGGTTCGGCCGACCAGCTGCCCGAGGAAGAGTTCATTAAGGCGCTCGAATTCGGACACCAGGCCATTCAGCCGATCATCACTGCCATCAAGGAACTGGTTACCCTCACCGGTAAAACCAAATCCACCTTCCCCTTGGTCGGTGCCACACCCGAAGCCCGGGCGATCATCGAGCGCGTCGTGCCCGACACCCGTCTGGCCCAGGCCATTTTCGGCAAGGAAAAGGCCATCCGCAGCGTCGCCGTCAAGATGCTCAAGGAGGAGGCGAAAGTCGCCCTCGTCGCCGAGCTCGGCGAAGGGCGTTTTAGCGACGTCGACCTGAACGTCGTGTTCGAGGATCTCCAATATAAGGCCTACCGCCGGACGGTCCTCGAGCGCGGGGTCCGCGCCGATGGCCGCGATGCGAAGACGGTGCGCCCGCTTCACTCCGAAGTCGGGGTCCTTCCGCGTGTGCACGGTTCCGCCACGTTCCAACGGGGCGACACCCAAAACATCGCCATCGTCACCCTCGGGCCTACGAAGGAAGCCCAGGACATGGACGGCCTCACGGGTGGCGCGACCTCCAAGAGCTTCATTCTCCACTATAATTTCCCGCCATTCTCAGTTGGTGAAACGGGCCGCTTCACCGGCCCGGGCCGCCGCGAAATCGGCCACGGCGCGCTCGCCGAGCGGTCGCTGGTGCCCGTCCTCCCCCCGGAGGACGCCTTCCCCTACTCCATCCGCGTCGTCTCCGAAATCATGGCCTCCAACGGCTCGACTTCGATGGCGTCGGTCTGCGGTGGCTGTCTCGCCCTCATGGACGCCGGCGTGCCGATCATCGCGCCGGTCGCCGGCATTTCGTGCGGACTCATGACCGAGAATGGTCCCGACGGTTCGATCACGAAGTGGACCACCATCACCGACATTCTCGGCGAAGAGGACCACTTCGGTGACATGGACTTCAAGCTCGCGGGCACCACCAAGGGCATCACGGGCTTCCAGCTCGATTTGAAGATCCACGGTCTGCCGTTCGAGATCGCGAAGACCGCCGTCTTCCAGGCCCGCGACGCGCGGATCGAAATCCTCAAGTCCATGCTCGCCTCGCTGCCGGCTCCCCGTGCCGACCTCAGCAAGTTCGCCCCGCGCATCCAGACGATCCAGATCGATCCGGAAAAGATCGGTCTCCTCATCGGGCCCGGCGGCAAGACGATCCGCCGCATCACCGAGACGACCGGTGCGCAGATCGACATCGCCGAGGACGATTCCGGCAAGGTGTTCATCTATTCCAACAACGGTGACGCCATGGCCCGTGCCATCGCGGAAATCGACGGTCTGTGCGGCGGCGGCGGCGGCGGTGGTGGCACCCCGATCGAAGTCGGCAAGCTCTACAACGGTCGCATCACCGGCATCAAAGACTTCGGCGCCTTCGTCGAATGCACCCCCGGCAAGGAGGGGCTCTGCCACATCAGCGAACTCGCCGACTTCCGCGTGCGCCGCACCGAGGACGTCGTCAAGATGGGCGAGATGATCTGGGTGAAATGCATCGGCATCGACGAGCGCAGCGGCAAGGTCCGCCTTTCGCGCAAAGCCGCGATGAAGGAAATGGAAGCCCAGGGGCAAGCCGCCGCGCCCACGGCCACGCCGTAACCCGCTTGTTTTGGCCGTGGCCCCGAGCCACGCTCAATGTCAAAGCCGCGACCCAAGTCGCGGCTTTTTCTTTTTCCACCCGCCACCCGCGTGGCCTGCCACTCGGATAAAGCGAGGTAGCGATTGGCGGCGCCTGTTTGGTCGGTGTCGGCGCGAAACACTTGCGCGCCAAAGTTCATCGACAATTTTTCTTTGCCCTACCGCGCTCTTCCTGCGCGCCTGTTGGGATGCGCTTTCTGGTCACGAACGACGACGGCATCGACAGCGTGTTCCTGCATGAACTCGTGCGGGCCTTGCAGGCCACCGGTCACCAAATCTACGTCGTTGCCCCGAAGCGCGAACAAAGCTGGATCGGCGCGGCCAAGTCCCGCCACCGCCCTGTGCACGCCGCCGCCGCCGACCGGGGATTGGGCTGCCCCACGTGGATCGTCGATGGTACGCCCAGCGATGGCGTCAATATCGCGATCGGCCATTTGCTGCCCCGCGCGCTGGAGATCGACGCCGTCCTCAGCGGTATCAACGTCGGGCTCAACGTCTCGTTGGGCTTCATCATCGCCAGCGGCACCGTCGCCGGCGCGTGGGAGGGAGCGTTGCACGGCCTCCCGGCCATCGCCTTTTCCCAGGATCTCACGGTCGAAATCTACGATCGGCTCAAGGCGGCGGGGAACGTGCCTCATCCCGAGCTTCATGCGATTTTGAAAACGTCCGCACAGCATGCCGCGCGCCTCGCCCCCGAACTGGCGGCGGCAACTCCGACCCGGAGCTTCATTGTTCACAATGTGAATTTCCCCCTGCCCTGCCACCCGGACTCGCCCGTGCGCCGGACCGTGCCCGCGCAGGTCGTTGTGCCTGGTCTTTTCAGTCCCGCTGGCGACGACGGAACGCATCGGCTGATCTTTCGCCTAGGCGACGACCTCTCGCCCACCGCCCCCCTCACCGATCGTGCCGCGCTCGCGGCCGGCTGTATCAGCCACACCGTGCTCGATTATAAAAAGCTCGGCCGGTGAGCTGAGCGCCGCGAGGCGCTGCACCCCTCAAGGACTGTCGGCGCGGTAGACAACTCCGCTGCGAAATACGACCTCCTTCTCCTCGACGCGGCTTGGTGTCGTCATGACGGGCGTTCCCATGCCACCGACGCCGCCCATGCCACCGACGCCGCCCATGCCGCCAATTCCACCCATCCCGCCGAGGCCGCCGCCCATGCCGCCCATCCCGCCCCCGACGACGGGCCCAACAACGGTTCCCATTCCACGGCCGGTGGCGACGCCGATACCGACCGTGTTTCCTCCACCCATAGTGCCCGGATAACCGCCACCGTAGACTCCACCCGGGCCGCCCATCGAGTAGTCCTCATTTCCGCCTTTGCGATAAATCCAGATTTCCTCATCGCCCGGACCCGTGGACCGCGAAATCACCTCGGTCGGCTGCCCCCAAGCCACGCGCACCATCTCGAGCGTCATCCCCACTTCGATCTTTCCGTCCAGCACCGCCTGCTTCGTCTCAATCGGCCACGTCTCGTAGACTTCCCGATTCTGGTCGATGCGATTGATCTGCGGCGTACCGCATCCCGCGAGCCAGACCACCATCATCAACAATCCGATAAAAAGTTGACGTTTGCGATTCATTGCCTCCGCTCACCATACATGGAAGTGCCGCCACGTAAAGTGAGCGATTTCGCCTGTCGGTCACCGTTCGGCCCCGGCCAAGACCAGGGCAGTCACGAACCAAATTTCCCCCGCCCCAGCCCGCGCCAAGGGTCGGTCCGATCACCGGTGACTCCGGTCGGAAAAACTTCCGTTGCATCGTCCTTCGTTTGCCGTTCACTCGCCGACCCATGGCCCGGGTATTTACCGTCGTATGATTTCATCCCCGGACGACGTAACGCCCCCCGCTGACCACCGGGACACCGGCCGTCGGGTTGTTCGTGCTGTCGTTCGCTGCGCTGTTTTTGGAACTCATGGTGATCCGATGGGTGCCGTCCGAGATCCGGCTCGTGGCCTACTATGCGAACCTGATGCTCGTCAGCTCGTTTCTGGGACTCGGGATTGGGGCGCTTCTCTGCGCGCGCCATTGAAACCTCTTCCGCTTCTTCCCGCTGTTTCTGGCCGTGAACATCGTGCTTCTCGTGGGCCTGCGCGCTGTCGCGCTGCCTGGCGGCAGTGGTGAACTGCGATTCGGCCTCCCCGAAACCAAGACCTTTTCCTACGCCGCCCTGATCCTGATTTTCCTGCTCAACAGCCTCGTTTTCGTACCGCTCGGCGAGCAAATCGGCGCGTAATTCCAGCGACTACCCGCGCTTCGCGCCTACGTGTGGGATCTGGCGGGCAGCCTTGGGGGCACACTGACCTTCGGGCTTTTTTCCTTTCTCTATATTTCCCCGGTCATCGGCATCCCCCTCGTCGTCGCGCTCGTTTTTCTTGCCGCGGGAGGCGCGCACCGCCGCTGGATGCTGCCGCTCTACGCCGTGGGCCTGGGCGCCGTGGCGTGGTCGAGCCAGCGCGATCAGACGTGGTGGTCGCCCTAATATTTTATCACCATCCGCGAAAATCGCGTGCATCTCGAAAGCCAGCCGGATAACCGGCCGACCACAGGATGGTTTACGGAGGAAACGGCCGGCCTGCCGCCCGCAAACCTCCGCACCGTGCTCGACCCGCCACTCTACAACGTGCGGGTGAACCAGGATTTTTATCAACGGCACGGCTCGATCAATGTGGCCCGCTACATCCCCGGCAGTGCGTTGCAGCAACTGGTCGCCGCTCACTTCAACCAGTACGACCTGCCCTACCACGTGATGAAAAATCCGGCGCGAGTGCTGGTCCTGGGCGCGGGCGGCGGCATGGATGTCGAGGCCGCGTTGCTGCGGGGCGCCCAGCGCGTCGACGCCGTCGAAATCGATCCCGTCATTCCGAAAATCAGTGCGCGCTACAGCGCCGCCGCACCCTACGCGGATCCCAGGGTCTTCCTGCACATCGACGACGCCCGCTCCTTCTTGCAGCAGGGCAGCGGGCTCTTCGACCTGGTGGTCTTCGGTCACCTCGACAGCCAGGCCCTGTTTAGTTACGGCGCCAGTCTCCGGCTCGACGGCTACACCTACACCGTCGAGGGGTTTCGGCAGGCTTTTGCCCGGGTCGCTCCGGAAGGCATCATGTCGGTTTCTTTCTCGGTGTCGTGGGAATGGCTGGCGCAAAAATTTTCCCAAATGATCGAGGAGGCGACCGGGACTCCGCCGTGGGTCTACGTGGGCAAGGGCACTCTCACGTTCATCGCGTCCAAGCAGGCCACGCCCAATCCCCCGGCGGAAATCGGAGAGTGGAAACTAAGGCGCGCAACCAAACGCCCCGTCGACCTCGCCACCGACGACTGGCCCTTTGTTTATCTCGAAAAGCGCGGTATCCCCACCGACTACGCTGTCGTCATCGGGGCGCTGCTGACCATCTCCCTCGGTGCAATGCTCGGGTTTCGCGGCGCGGGCTTCGGGCCCGGCGACGGGCATTTCCTACTTCTCGGCTGGGGCTTTCTCCTCCTGCAGACTAAAAGCATCGGCGATTGCTCACTCTACTTCGGCACCACCTGGTTGGTCACGACGCTGGTCATCGCCGGCGTGTTGCTGATGGTGCTCCTCGCCAACTGGGTCGCGCTGCGCTTCATCCGCCAGTTCAACCTCTGGCTCTACGCCCCGCTCTTCGTAGAGCTGGTCGTCGTGCTAGCGCTGCCCCGCGAATTCATCCTGGCCCGGGAACTCGGCTGGCGCGTGGCGTGGACAGTTTTCGTCGTGCCGCTCCCGATCTTTTTCGCCGGGCTGATTTTTTCGACCACGTTTCGCGAGGACCGGGTGCCAGCCCTCGCGCTGGGCGCCAATCTCATCGGCGCCACGCTCGGCGGTTTTTGCGAATATCTGGGCATGTGGGTCGGCAGTCAGGCCCTCGGCGGCCTCGTGATCGCCGCGTATGCGGGCAGCCTGCTTTGTCTGCTGCGGCAGCGACGTTCTCCGCTGAACGCCTCGGCCACCGGCGAAGCGGCCGGGCGCGGCCACCTTCCGTCGCCCCCGGCGCCGTAATCTGCTCGATAATCGATTCCTTCCGCTGAATCTTCTGCCTCATGATCGAAGTTCAGAACCTGACGCGAGTCTTCCGTACCTACAAGAAGCGCCCGGGTTTCTGGGGCGGCGTGACCGGGTTGTTCAAACGCGACTTCGAGGAAACCGCGGCGGCCAAGGATGTCTCGTTCTCGATCGCAGAAGGCGAGTTCGTCGGCTTCCTCGGCCCCAACGGCGCCGGCAAAACGACCACCCTGAAAATGCTTTCGGGCCTGATCTACCCCACGAGCGGCACCGCCCGGGTCGCGGGCTTCGACCCCACCCGGCGCGAAAACGCCTACCGGCGCCTTTTCGCCCTCGTCCTCGGCCAGAAAAACCAGCTCTGGTGGGATCTCCCGGCCATCGAATCCTTCCATTTGTTGCGCGCGATCTACGCCATTCCGCACGAGGCCTTCAAAACGACCCTCGACGAACTCGTCATCCTGCTGGACGTCGGCAAGAAGCTCAACGTGATGGTCCGTGAGCTGTCCCTCGGCGAGCGGATGAAGATGGAACTGATTGCCGCGCTGCTCCACCGCCCCCGTGTACTCTTCCTCGACGAACCAACGATCGGACTCGACGTCGTTTCCCAGAAAGCCGTTCGCCAGTTTCTCCGCGACTACAACCGCCGGTATCGCGTGACGATTCTCCTCACCAGCCACTACATGGCGGACATCAAGGAACTCTGCGAACGCGTCATCGTGATCCACAAGGGATCGAAAATCTACGACGGCGCGCTGGCCGGGCTCGAAAATGCCGGTGGGGCCAAACAGAAGATCGTGACCTTTCTCCCGCAGGTGGGCGCTTTTCCCGACACGTGGCAGTCGCGCCATGGCGAGACGAAGCGGGCCGAAGACGGCAAATTCACGCTCCGCGTTCCGGCCGAAAACATCGTGGCCGTCTCGCAGGAGATCCTGAGCGCCGGCCCGGTCGCCGACATCACGATCGAAGACGTCCCTCTGGAGGACGTCATCGCGGAACTCTTCACCAACCGCTAGACGAGATAGCCCAGCTCGCGCATGGGCTTGCCTGCGACCGTCAGAAAGCGGGCGCGCACTTGGCGGCCCCAGCCGGCGGGCCAGCCCCGCTCCTCGAAGCTCCGCACCACCAGCCGGTCTTTTTTGAATTTCGCGATCACGGCGTTCGGCCGGGAGGGTCCGGCATGCGCCACCGCGAGCGGCTTCAAAACTTCGTCGGAAACAGGCAGCCCGAGCACCGGCAGCAACGCCGACAGTTCCTTCACCGGATCCTGGCACAGCCGCTCGTAGCGCAGCTCGAAATATCGTCCGTCCGCCGCAAGCGTCCGCCTGCGCCCGGCGCAGCCGCGTCGCCTGCGTTTGCTTGCGGACCGCCTCGATGAGTTCGAGGATATCCGGCGGCTTCCGCAAATACTGGTTGGCTCCCGCCACCATCGCCTGTTGCGCCGTGAGCAAAGCCTCGTAGCCCGTCAGCATGATCACCGACACATTGGGATCCACCTTGCGCAACTCCTCCAACGCCCGGATCCCGTCCATCTCCGGCATGCGAATGTCGAGCACCACGGCGCTGTAGGGCCGGGCACCGCTTTTCGCCAGCGCCTACTTGGCGCGCTCCGCCGTATCGATCGCAAATTCCGCGGCCAAACTAAATGCAATGGATTCACGCGAACCGTACTCGTCATCCACCACGAGCACGGAGGTCTTTTCCACGGGGGGCAATCACCCGCACGGGAGGTTTGGCCGAGGGGACGGCGGCGGAGATTTTCTCGGCAACATGCGAAAATGACGGACCCGGCGGGGATGCGGGGGCCGCACCCCGCTGCTTGCAGTTCGTAAATTCGCCTGTCCAAGCACGCATCAAGGATTGATCTGCCGGAATCGAATCCCGACGTTCTTTACATGCTTTTTATCATTGTCGGCCTTGGCTCCGCCGCACTCGCCGCGCTGATCGTGTGGCTCGTATTCCAAGCCCGCTCTGCCGCGCTCGCCGAGCGCGCCCGCCTCGCCGCCCAGTCCCTCACCAAGGCGGAAGGTGAACTCGCCTCTCTGCGTAGCCGGGCCACCGAACTCGAAAAGCAGTCCGCCGCCGCCGCCGAGAAAATCTCCGCCTTTAACGAGGCCCGCGAGCGCCTTACCGTGGAGTTCAAGGCCCTCGCTTCCGACGCCCTCACGCGTAACAGCGACGAATTTCTCAAGCGCGCCGGCGACTCGCTCGTGAAACCCATCCGCGAGTCGCTCGACAAAGTGGACACGAAAATCATCGCCCTCGAAAACGCCCGCAAAGAGGCCTACGGCTCGCTCTCCGAACAACTCAAGGGTCTCGCCACCACGAGCGCGACCCTCCAAGCCGAGACCACGAAGCTCTCGCGTTCGCTCCGCAGCACCAGCACCGCTGGCCGCTGGGGTGAACTGCAGCTCCAGCGCGTTGTCGAACTCGCCGGCATGGTCGAAAACGTCGACTTCATCCAGCAGGAGGCCGCCGGTGACGTCCGCCCCGACATGATCATCCGTCTCCCCGGGGGCAAGAGCATCGCCGTCGACGCCAAGGCCCCCATGCAGGCCTTCCTCGAAGCGCTCGAGGCCAGCGACGAAAACATCCGCAAAGCAAAATTCATAGAGCACGCCCGCGTCGTCCGCGGCCACATCGACGCCCTCGGCGCCAAGTCCTATTGGAAAAACATCCAGCCTTCGCCGGAGTTCGTCGTGCTCTTCATCCCCGGCGAGGCGTTCTACAGCGCCGCACTGCGCTACGAACCCGATCTGTTCGAACGCGGCACCAGCGTCGGCGTCATCCTCGCCTCGCCCGCCACCCTCATCGCGCTCCTCAAGGCCGCCGCCTACGGCTGGAAACAGGAGGCGTTGTCCAAAAACGCCGACGAGATTCGCAAGCTCGGCCTTGAGCTCCACGAACGCGTCGCCGCGGTCGCGAAAAATATGGACGACCTCGGCCAGCGCCTCCGCCAGTCGGTTGACGCCTACAACAGCACGGTCTACCAGACCGAAAGCCAGTTGCTCGTCACCGGCCGTAAGCTCGAGAAACTCGGCGCCGGCAGCGAAAAGAAGATCGTCGAACCCCGGCTCGTGGACGAAACCCCCAGGTCTCTCACCGCTCCCGAACTGAAACCATGACCCGGAACGAAGCTTTCCCCGATCCAACCGCCCTCGCCGGCTCGTGGACGATGATCCGGGCGGAACTCGAAGGCGAAGCGGCGCCCGAACTGGTCGCACAAAAAACCGTGCTCCTGTTCGACGCCACCAGCTATGCGGTGATTTTCGACGGTGAGGCGATGGATCGCGGCACCTACGAACTCGCTGGCCCGACCGACGCGCGAACGATCACGCTCAAGGGTGACTCCGGCCCCAATGCCGCGCGCTTGATTCCCGGCATCTACCAGCTCGTGGGCGACCGGTTGCGCGTCTGCTACGGTCTCGACGGCACCTCCCCCACGGCCTACGCAACTGCCCCGGGCAACCGGCGCTACCTCGCGACCTACCGGCGGGCCCGGCCCTGAATTGCCGCCGCTCCCCGGCGCCCCAGTCCGCACGAAAGTGTCGATGGGGGCGTCAAATCCCAGTGGACAGCGGGCAAAAATTTCGGGATTTTTTCTCCGTCGCTATTCCGGCCGCCTGACCGCGCCCCTTGCGGATCGACCCCTCCGGAAAAAGACGAACGCAAAATCACATGAGAATCTGGGACATGCACACGCATCTGGCCGGAGCTTCCGGCCCCCCGCGCCAACGGGCGGAAAAATTATTGCGGTCCGCCGATCGCCTCGGCGTCGAGCGGCTCTTCCTCCACATGGGGCAGACGTTTAACAGCGATCCCTCGCCCGAGGTGCTGCGCCAGCAGAACGACGAAGTGCTCGAGGCCTTGAAGGTCGATCCCAGCCGCATCTTCGGCCTTGTTTACGTCAACCCCAAGCACACCGCCGAGAGCCTCGCGGAGTTCGAGCGCTGCGTCGTCAACGGCCCGATGGTCGGCGTGAAGATCTGGACCGCCGTGCGGTGCAGCGACCCGCGGCTCGATCCGATCATCACGCGCGCCGCCGCCTACCAGGCCCTGATCGTCCAGCACACCTGGATCAAAGTGGGCGGCACCCCGCGGGTGGCCGGTGGTGCGAATTCCCCCGGTGAATCGCACCCGGACGATTTCGCCATCATGGCCCGCCGGCATCCCAACGTTCCTCTCGTTTGTATCCACGTGGGTGGCGATTGGGAGCTGGGCATCCGCAGCGTCAGTGCCATCCCCAATGTGATGATCGAGGTTTCGGGGAGTTTCCCCACCGACGGATTCGTGGAAATGGCCGTGCGCGAAGGCGGCGCCAACCGCGTGATCTTCGGCAGTGACTTGCCAGGCCGCAGCCTCGCTTCGCAGCTCGCCAAGGTCATGGGCGCGGACATCAGCGATGCCGACAAGGAATTGATCCTCGGCGGCAACCTCCGCCGCCTCGTTGCACCGATCTTCAAGAAGAAGGGCCTGACGCTATGAAAAACGAAACTTCCCCCACCGCCCTCGACCGGCGGGATTTCCTCAAGAGCTCGCTCGGCGCGGCCGCGGCCCTGGGACTTGCCGCCCCGCTTGCCACGCAGCCCGCGCGCGGGGCCCAACCGGCGCTCACCGTTCCCGGCGGCATGGTCGACGTGAACGTCAATCTCGAGCGCTGGCCCTTCCGCAGCCTCCTCCGCGACAAGACCTCCCATCTCCTGGATAAACTCCGGAGTCAGGGCGTCGTCCAGGCCTGGGCCGGCAGCTTCGATGGCCTGCTCCACAAGGACCTCGCCTCCGTCAACGCCCGGCTCGCCGAAAGCTGCCGGAACAACGGCGCCGGCCTCCTCGTTCCCTTTGGCTCCATCAATCCCACCTGGACGGTCTGGGAGGAAGACATCCGGCGCTGCCACGAGGAGCACAAGATGCCGGGCATCCGCCTGCACCCCGGTTTCCATGGCTACCAACTGACCGACCCGCGCTGCAAACGCCTGCTCGAACTGGCCGCCGAGCGGGGTCTCGTAGTTCAGCTCGCGGTGATCATGGAAGACGAGCGCACGCAGCACCCGTTGGTGGCGGCGCCGCCCGTCAACACGACTCATCTCCTCGAGCTGGTTCGCGCGATCCCCGCGTTGAAGCTCGTCGTGCTAAACTCGGGACGCGGCATGCGCGGCGACTTGATGAAGCGCCTGGCCGAGACCGGCCGCGTTTATTTCGACATCTCGTGGCTGGAGGGATCCGAGGCCATCGGCGACCTCTTCCACGACACGCCAGCCGCCGTGAACCAATTGCTCTTCGGTTCGCACGCGCCGTTGTTCTCGGTCGAGTCGCCGGTGATGAAGCTCAAGGAATCGGCCCTGACCCCCGCGCAACTCCAGGCCGTCGCCTCCGGCAACGCCCGCCGGCTGCTCGCCAAGACCTGAAACGCCCGATCCGTCCCACCACCTGTCCCGCCGGGCTAGCGCTCGCGGGCAGACTTGGCGGGGGCAGGCCTGTTCCAATTTTCGCCCCGTGGCGAAAATTGCCAGAGATCCGGACGACCCGCACCGCGAGGGCAGTCGCCACCAAGAACGCGATGTCGCACCGGACGAGCGGGCATCGGACAATTCGCCCGCCTCCTTCACCCCCGTTCGCGATGCATCTCTCAGGCCTGTTCATCCATCCCGTGAAATCGCTCCGCGGCTGCGCCGTTACGACCGCCGACGTCGATGTGCTCGGCTTGGTCGGCGACCGGCGCTTCATGGTGGTGGACGAAAATGGCCGTTTTCTCACGCAGCGCACCCTGCCGCGCATGGCTCTGGTCGAGACGTCGCTCGACGCCACCCTGCTCACGCTAAACGCGCAGGGGGCCGGCGCCATCCGCGTGCCCCGTGCGGCCGATCCCGGTGCACCGCTGCGCCAGGTCTCCGTGTGGAAGAGCGCGGACCTCACGGCCGAGGATTGCGGCGACGGCGTGGCCGCGTGGCTCGGCGATTTCCTCGCCTTAAGATGCCGGCTCGTGCGCATCGGCGGGAAATTTTCCCGCCCAGTCCCCAAACCCGGCAAGGCCCGCCCGGGCGACCGGGTGAGTTTCGCCGACGCCTACCCGTTTCTTGTCGTGTGCGAAGCCTCCCTCGCCGACCTCAACGATCGCCTGATCGCGCAGGGCGGGGACGCTCTGCCGATGGATCGCTTCCGGCCCAACCTCGTGGTCGCCGGCTGCCCGGCTTTTGCCGAGGACAAGTGGCCGAGTTTCCGCATTGGCGAAATCACGTTTCGCGCCGGCGGCCCATGCGCACGCTGTGTCGTCACGACCACCGACCAACTCACGGCCCTCCGCGACCGCGAACCGCTCCGCACGCTTGCCTCCTTCCGCCGCGACGCCGCGGATCCCACCGACGTCAACTTCGGCCAGAATCTCATCCACGAGACGAAAACGGGCGTGCTCCGCGTCGGCGACAAAGTGGCGATGATCTGAGCCGGTTCTCCGCGCGGGGGCGGCGCGTCCGATTCGTCTGACCACATGGCGTCTCACGCATCCCACATCCAGCCAACCCACCCCCACCCGACCGAATCCCGATTGCCTCGGCGCCGTTTTCGAACCGTCGTGGTCCCCACTCCGATGAAACCCACCCCGCTCATCCTGGCCCTGCTGTGCGCGCTTGTTTTCCCCCGTCCCGCCCCGGCCGCCGACCTCGACCGCTGGCAGGAACACGCCCGCCACGTCACGATCATCCGGGACTCGTGGGGCATTCCCCACGTCTTCGGCCAGACCGACGCCGACGCGGTCTTCGGCCTGCTCTACGCGCAGGCCGAGGACGATTTCAACCGGATCGAGCTCAACTACATCAACGCCATGGGCCGGCTGGCCGAAATCAAGGGCGAGGCGGAAATCTACCGCGATCTGCGCATGAAGCTCTTCATCGACCCGGCGGCGATCCAGGCGAAATACGCCGCCTGCCCTGCGTGGCTACGCGCGCTGATGGACGCGTTTGCCGACGGCTTGAATTTTTATCTGCACACGCATCCCGCCGTGAAGCCGAAGCTCATCGCCCGCTTCGAACCGTGGATGGCCCTCACCTTCAGCGAGGGCAGCATCGGCGGCGACATCGAGTCGATCTCGCTGCCCGAATTGGAGAAATTCTACGGCAAGACCACGCCTTCACTCGCCCGTACCGACCGCCCCGCCCTGCCACCCGAGCCCGGCGGCTCGAACGGTTTCGCCATCGCCCCGGCACGCAACGCCGCCGGCCACGCGATGCTGCTGATCAACCCGCACACGTCGTTTTATTTCCGCCCGGAGGTGCACGTCGTCAGCGAGGCCGGCCTCAATGCCTACGGCGCCGTCACGTGGGGACAGTTCTTCGTCTACCAGGGATTCAGCGACCGGGCCGGCTGGATGCACACCTCTTTCGGCGGCGACGCGGTCGACGAATACTTGGAAACCGTGACGGGCCGACCCGGCGCCTATGTCTATAAATATGGTGGCGGCGAGCGCCCGCTCACCGCGCGCACGATCGTCGTGCCGTACAAGCGCGGCGACACGCTGGTGGAGAAAACCTTCACCGTCTACGCCAGCCATCACGGCCCCATCGTGCGCGCCGCCGGAGGAAAGTGGATCGCCGTGCGCCTGATGCAGGAGCCGGAACGCGCGCTCTCCCAGTCGTTTCAGCGCACCAAGGCGAAAAACTACGCGGAGTATTTCCGCGCCATGGAGCTGCGGGCCAATTCCTCCAACAACACCATCTATGCCGACGCCGACGGCAACATCGCCTACTTCCACGGCAATTTCATCCCCATCCGCGATCCGCGTTTCGACTGGACCAATCCGGTGGACGGCAGCAACCCGGCGACGGAATGGAAGGGCCTGCACGCGGTGGAGGAGACGATCACGCTGTTCAATCCGAAGAGCGGCTGGATCCAGAACACCAACAACTGGCCGTTTGCCGCCGCCGGGCCCGACAGCCCGCGCCGGCAGGACTATCCCGCCTACATGTGGAGCCGGCCCGAAAACCCCCGCGGCCTCAACGCCGTGCGCGTCCTCTCCGCCAGCCAGTCGCTCACCCTCGATGGGCTGATCTCCCTCGCCTACGATTCCTACCTCATCGCCTTCGAATCCCTCATCCCCGCGCTGCTGAAAGCCTGCGAAGAAACGCCGACGGGCGATCCCCTGAAAATGCGGCTGGCGGAGCAGATCGGCGTGCTGCGCGGCTGGGATCTGCGCACTTCGGTCGGCTCCGTGCCGACCGCGCTCGCAATTTACTGGGCTCAGGCGTTGATGTCGCAGTCGAACGAACCGGCGCGGCTCAAGGGCGTGCAGGTGCTCGACTACATGGCCAGCGGCACCACGGCGGCGGAAAGCCTCGCCGCGCTCGCCCGGGCCTCGGACAGACTGCAACACGACTTCGGCACGTGGAAAACCCCTTGGGGCGAAATCAACCGCTTTCAACGGCTCACGGGCGAAGTCGAGGGCGTGTTCGACGACGACCGGCCAAGCCTGCCCATTGCGTTTGCGTCGGGCACGTGGGGATCGCTCGCGTCGTTCGGCCCGGCCGCCGGCGCCGCCCAGACGAAGAAAATCTACGGCGCCTCGGGCAACAGCTTCGTGGCCGTGGTGGAATTCGGCCCGCGCGTGAAGGCGAAGAGCATTCTCGCCGGCGGCGAAAGCGGCGATCCCGCCTCGCCGCACTTCAACGACCAGGCGGAGCGATATGCGAAAGTGCAGTTCAAGGACGTGCTCTACTACCGCGAGGACATCGAGCGCCACGCCGCCCGGACCTATCACCCGGGGAATTGAGCCGCCGGAATTATTCCCCGACCATGAAGCCCACCCGCCGCGCGTTTCTTCATCACGCCTCCCTGCGCGCCGGTCGCCTCGCCGCTGGCAACCCGCGCGCTGACCGCGTCGGAAGACACCTCCCGGCCCCGGGCATCAAGCCCGCGGCCCCGGGATGCTGCGCGAAGTCCTGTTCAGTCCGGGCAATATCACCGAGCGAAGGAACTGCTACGACCGCTATGAACCGCTGAAAAAGCCGGCGCAGAATCCCGTCATGACCGCCCAAAATGCCCTGGCAGAAAGGCGGGGTCTGCTGGGGCAGCGTCATCCGTTTGCAGTTGGACGGAAAATTCAAATTTTTCTACAGCACCGACTTTCCCGGAATCCAGGAGAGCGCAGTGCTGAGCCCCAATTCGCAGCAGGGAAGAAATCACTACGTGGTCTGCTACGGGGAGTCCGACGACGGCCTCGTCTGGCGGCGGCCCGCGCTCAACCGGTATTTCAAAGAGCAGTTTCCCGGCAACAATATCATGCTCACCTGGGCATCCTACTACAACGACTCGCCGTCGGTGATCGAGGACCTGCACGAGCGCGATCCCCGGCGCCGCTACAAGCTGATGCTATTTCCCCTCGACACCCGGAATCGCGACCTCAGCAGCGGTTGTCTTTTCGTTTCACCCGACGGGCGGCAGTGGACGTTCACGGGCACGGTGCTCCCTTCGCAGGATGCCTCGGCGCTCTGGCAGGACCGGCACACGGGCCGTTACCACGCGTTTCTGAAGGACCGGCAGGGCGAAAATCGCAGCCGCCTGGTAGTCCCCAGCGACGACTTCAAGACGTGGAGCGAACCGCAGTGGATTTTCACGCCCGACCATGGCGACCACGCAGGCACGAATTTCTACAACCAATCCGCCTTCATGCTCGGCGGGCGCACGCTGGGTTTTCTCAATCTCTACGACCTCACCACGCAGACGACGTGGGTCGAACTGATCGAGAGCGGCGACAACCTCAACTGGAGACGCATGCCGTCCCGTCCGCACCTGCTTGGCCGCCGGCGCACCGGGAACCTGCGACAGCGGCGGCGCCTACGTCGGGCTGGCCGAGCCGATTCTCGTCGGCGACGACTACCGTTATTACTACTACGTCTCCGCCAACCGGCACGACGCGGCGGACACCGGCGGCAATCCCGCGCAGCGCCCCGCGCTGGCGTTCGCCACGTTTCGGAAAAATTGCCTCGTCGGCCAGCAGACGGAGTGCGACGGCGCGTTTGCCACCCTGCCCTTCGTCTGTCCCGGCGGCCGGCTTTTTCTCAACTTCGTCTGCACCGGCGAGGTTACCGTGGCGATCAAGCGCCCCGGCTACGGCGGCGAGTATGAGGGCTTCACCGCGGCGGACTGCGTGCCCCATCACCGGCGACAGCCTGCGCCATGAGATCGGGTGGAAGTCGGGAGCCAAGCTCGACGCGTTGAAGGGAAAAAATATCCGCCTCAAGATCTCCGGCCGGAACGCCGTCGCCTACAGCGCAGCGTTCGAAGCGTGACCGCCGGCACGATCTACGCCGAACGCGAGACATTGTCCGCGGCGCAAGCCCAAGAGGATCGCCGGCAAGCGGAATTGAAGCTGCATCAATCGAACATAACCTAAAGGGCGGCGGTTCAAATCTGGCCCAAATGTGATTCCTCAGAAACCCATCAGTCGGTTTCTGGTCGCCCTCGTCGCGCCTTGATGCCTGCACGATGCTTCTTGGATTGAATCATCCGGATCTTCTGGCCCCGGGGTTTTTGTCGGTTCCGACGCCGATTTTGCTCCCGCTCATCCTGGTGCTTCGCCAGTTCCGCGCGCTTCCGCTCCTCCAACTTCGCGCAAAGCTCCGTCCAGGCCAGCTCCCGGTTGACCGACTGCGAGCGCTCCCGCTGGCATCTGGTCTCGACGCCGGTGGGACGATGACGCAGCCACACACAGGAACTGGTTTTTTGCAGCTTCTGCCCTCCATGACCCGAGCCGAGGATGAATCGTTCATCCACATCCGAAGTCCGCACCCCGAGCGCCGCAAATCTGGCTTCAATGGACTTGTTCATCGGTGGATTACTGGTGTCGGAAAAGAAACAGTGGAAATCGACTTGAATATCTTGATTTTCTGCCCGCCCGGGCCCGTCCCCCGCACAAACCGCTCCTCCTCGTCGACCGGGTGCACCCCCCCGCCGCCGCCAGTCTTGCGTCGATTTGGATTGGTAAAGCCATGCGCGCCGCTTTTGTTGAAACGGAAACCTATCCGCCACGGCCGAGTCAAACCACCTCCCGGTTCACCCACCCCCTTTTTATCCATGATCAACGGTCCCGCCTGGTCCCAGAAATTGCGCGACGAAATCGGCAAGGCCGTCATCGGCCAGGACACCGTCATCGAGCGTCTGCTCGTGGCGCTGCTCGCCAACGGCCACGTGCTCCTTGAGGGTATGCCCGGCCTCGCCAAGACGCTGCTGGTCAAGTCGCTGGGCACCGCCCTCGGCGTCCAGTTCGAGCGCATCCAGTTCACGCCCGACCTGCTCCCGAGCGACGTCGTCGGCACCATGATTTTCCAGCCGAAGAACGGCGAGTTCACGGCGCATCGCGGTCCGATCTTCGCGAACCTCGTCCTGGCGGACGAAATCAACCGCGCCCCCGCCAAGGTCCAGAGTGCCCTGCTCGAGGGTATGCAGGAGCGGCAGGTCACGATCGGCGGGCAAACGCACCTGTTGCCTAAGCCGTTTTTCGTCATGGCCACGCAGAATCCCGTCGAGCAGGAGGGCACCTATCCGCTGCCCGAGGCGCAGACCGACCGGTTTCTTTTCAAGCTGCTGGTCGACTACCCGAGCGCCGAGGAGGAATCTTCGATGATGCAGCGCTGGGGCCAGATGACCAAGCAGCCGTCGCTCAGCCCGGTGTCCAGCGGCGAGGAACTGCTCCAACTCCGCGCCGAGGTTGACCGCATCCATCTCTCGCCGGCCGTGCAGGGTTACATTCTTGCCTTGGTCCGCGGCACCCGGGCGCTAGCCGAGCGCAACGGCGGCGCCAAGCGCTACCTGAACTTCGGCGCCTCGCCGCGCGCCTCCCTCGCGCTTTATCAGGCCGGCCGCGCGATCGCGTGGCTGCGCGGGCTCGACTACCTTTCGCCGTCACTCGTGCAGGAACTGGCCCCGGACGTCCTGCGCCACCGCCTCGGCCTCACCTACGAGGCCGAGGCGGAGGAAATCACCGCCGACAAGATCGTAAGCCAGGTGGTCGAACGCACCTCAGTGCCCGCCGCCTGAGCCCCGCTTCTCGTACTCATGCTCGTGATCGTAATCTTGATCGATTCTCGGAGCTAAACGCGCCGCGCGATCACGAGCACGATTAAGATCACGAGCACGACAATCCCCTCCATGCCCGCCGAAGCCCCCGCTCCCGCCGCCTCGCCCCTGGCGCTCCTGCGCCAGCTCGAATGGCGCGTGCGCCATGCGGTGGAGAACGTGCTCAGCGGCGAATACCGCTCCGCCTTCCGCGGCCGCGGCATGGAATTCGACCAGGTCGTGAAATACGAGTTCGGCGACGACGTGCGCGACATCGACTGGAATGTCACCGCGCGCCTCGGCGAACCCTATCGCAAGAAATTCGTCGAGGAGCGCGAGGTCACGGTGCTGATCGTGTTCGAGGATTCCCCCTCGCTGCACTTCGGCTCGGGCGCGCAATCCAAGCGCGAGGCGCTGCTGGAGCTCGCCGGTCTCGTCATGTTGCTGGGTGCGGTCAACCGCGACCGCGTCGGCTTCGCCCACATCGCCCCGGCGGGAAACCTCTTTCGCGAACCCGTCCGCGGTCGCGGCCGGATCATGCATTCCGCGGCCACACTCCTCGCGCAGCCGGCCCCGCAGCCAACCGATGACGCGCCGGAGATTCCGTGGCGCTTCCTTTCCCGCGCGGCGCCGAAACACAGCGTCATGATCTGGCTCGGCGATTTTCCGCCAGTCGCGCGCGGAACCCGCGGCGCCCAGCCCGAGGGCTGGGCTGTCCTCCAGCGCCGCTATCAGACGATGGGTTTTCGCGTCGACGATCCGTGGGATCTCGCCCTGCCGCGCGGCGAAACCTTCGCGGCCTACGACCCGCGCGCCGGCCGCCTCGTCACCCTCGACGGCAGTGCGGCCGAACGCGCGGCCCACGCGGTTTGGCGCCAGGCTCGCGAGGAAGCGTGGCTCGCACTTTTCCCCGATCCGCTGGCGCGGCTCGCCGTGGCCACGAACCAAAACCGCCTCGACGCGCTCGTGCGGTTTTTCCATGCCCGGATGCGCTCGGGCGCCCGCCGCTGATCCTTGCCGATGGGCCATCTCGTTTTCAAAGATCCGCTCTGGCTGCTCGCCCTCGCCGCGCTGCCGCTCGTGGCGTGGCTGCGGGGACGCCGGCGGGTGCCCGTGCTGCTGGTGCCGTTCGCCGCGGCGTGGCACCGGCCGTCGCTGGCCGCGCCCTCGCGGTGGCCCGTGACGCTCGCCTTCACCGGCCTCGCCCTGCTCATCATCGCGCTGGCCCGGCCCCAAAGGGTCGAAGACAAACGTGAAATCCGCACGGAAGGTTACGACATCATGCTCGCGATCGACCTTTCCACCTCGATGCGCGCGGAGGACTACGAAAAGGGCGGCGTGCGGATCAACCGCCTCCAGGCGATCAAGCCCGTCATCCAGGCCTTCATCGAACGACGGCCGACCGATCGCATCGGAATCGTGCTGTTCGCCGGGCGCGCCTACACGATGGCACCGCTCACCTTCGACCACGACTGGCTGGCCCGGCAGCTCGAACGCGTGAAGATCGGCATGATCGAGGACGGCACCGCCATCGGCGATGGCCTCGGCGTGGCACTCACGCGGCTCGAACAGGCGAAACGCAGCCCGGACGGACGGCGGCTGGGGGCCTTCGTCGTGCTCCTCACCGACGGCGCCAACAACCGCGGCGCGCTGCAGCCCCCGCAGGCCGCCGAACTCGCGAAAGCCCGCAAGGTACCGGTCTACACCATCGGAGCGGGCAAGGAGGGCTACGTACCCGTGCCCGTCTTCGACAACGGCGGCCGGCGCGTCGGGCAGCGGCAGGTTTTTTCCGATCTCGACGAGGGCCAGCTGCGCCAGATCGCCGACGCCACCGGCGGAAAATTCTTCCGCGCCGTGGACAACGACACGATCGAAGGCGCGTTCCGCTTGATCGACCGCACGCAAAAAATCGAATTTCAGGCCAAGAGTTACCTGATCGCGACGGAGTTGTTCTGGTGGCTGGCGGTGCCCGGCCTGCTGACGCTGATAACGGCCGCCACGCTGGCCCGCCCGCTCGTCCGCACGGAGGCATTCGCATGAGCTTCGCCTGGCCACATCTGCTCTGGCTCCTGCTTCTGCCGGCCGGCCTGCTCGGCTGGGAGAGCCGGCATCGCCGCCGTTCCGCCGCGACGCCGGCCCATCCGAAGATTCTTCGCGCCGAGGCGGGCACCCACCAGCTGGCACTCATGGCGGATACCGGCCCTGCCCCGACCCGCGGCGCCCGCCCGTGGCTCTGCGCCGGCCTCGCCCTTTCCATCCTCGCCCTCGCCCGCCCGCAGTGGGGCCGCATCGAGGAACCCGTCTTCGACCAGTCCCGTGAGATCCTCCTCGCGATCGATCTCTCGCGTTCGATGCTCACCCCGGACGTGAAGCCGTCGCGCCTCGACCGGGCCAAGCTCCTGATCATGTCGCTCCTCGAAAAACTCGCGGGCGAACGGGTCGGCCTGGTGGTGTTTTCCGGCACGGCGTTTTTGCAGAGCCCGCTCAGCGCCGACTACGAAATCCTGCGCGAATTTCTGCCGGCGCTCGGGCCGGACTTTCTGCCCGAGGGCGGCACGAACTATCGAGCGCTGCTGGACGCCTCGGCGGATGCATTCGGCACCAGCGGCGGCGCCGACCGGTTCCTCATCGTACTGAGCGACGGCGAGGCCACGGATGAGGACTGGAAGTCGCACGTCGACCGCCTCAAGACCAAGGGCATTCGTGTCATCGGCCTCGGCGTCGGCACCGCCGCGGGCGCAATGATTCCCGACGGCGCCGGCGGCTACGTGAAGGACGAACGCGGTGCGGTCGTTCTCTCCAAACTCGAGAACAGCACCTTGCAGGAACTCGCGCGCATCACGAGCGGCGTCTACCGCGATGCGAGTACGTGGGTCGATCTCGCCGGCCTGCTCAAGGAGACCATCGAGGCCGGCCAGAAGGGCCAGTTCATGGAAAAAAACACCGTGCGCCTCGTCGAGCGCTACCAATGGCCGCTCGCGCTCGGGTTGTGGTGCCTCGTCGTGAGCCTCTGCTACGAATTCCCCGTGCGACCGCGACCCCGGGAATTGAAGCTCACGCGGCCGGCCGGCGCCGGCGCGAAGCCCACCGTCAACCTGGCCGTCGTCGCCAGTCTGCTGGTGTTGCTGACCTCTCCGCTTTGGCTGCCGACCCCCGCCCGCGCTGCCGCCAAGCTCACCGTGCCCACCGCCTCAGCGGCGGCGGCGGCCGTGCCCGCCTCGGCCCTGCCCCGGATCGTCGGACGGCTCTCCGCCGCTCAAACTCCCACCGCCCGCGATTGGGCTGAGCTTGGCCGCGAGACGGTCACGTGGGGATCGCACCTCAAATCGGGGGAACAACCGGTGCCGGAAGGCCCGGTGCGGGATGCGTTGGAAGCGGTCGATCTCGGGACAAAACTAGACGCCACCACCACGGATTGGCCGAAGTTGCGGGGAGAGCTGGAAGAGCTGTTGAAGAAGCCCGACGAAAAGAAGGACGAGAACAAAGACCAGCAGGACCAAAACGACCAGAAAAACCAGGACCAGCAGAATCAAAAAAACCAGAAACAGGATCAGAAGCCGTCGAAGGACCAGCAGCAGTCCAAGCAGGACCAATCGCCTCAGGACAAAAAGGATTCCGACCCGCAGAAACAGCCGCCGGAACAGAACGACAAACCCCCGGACGAACAACCGAAACCGGACGAGTCGGCCTTCGGCGACATGAAGAAGAAGGACGAGCCGCCACCCCCGCCGCCCGGTGAGATGCAAAAAGTCGGGGGCGCGCCCGAAAATAAAGAGCCGCCGCCCGAGGCCGCCGACCCATCGCTCGCGCTGCCGATGCAAAAACTCGACCAGCTCCGCAACCAGGACTCTCCCGCCCGGCTTTTCGAGCTGATGGAGGGCGAGAAAAAACCCGGCCAGAAAAAACCCGGCAAAAATTGGTAACACCCATGCGTCTCGTCTGTCTCGCATTCCTGTCGTTCTTCGCCCTGCCGGGCGTCACCGCGCTGCGCGCCCAATCGGTGCATTGGGATCCGCCCGGCGGCTCGCTCCCCGTGGGGCAGAGCACGGCGCTGCGCCTCGTCTTCGAGAACTGCGCACCGAAGGACGAACCCGTTCCGCCGAAAGTCGACGGCCTGACGCTGCAGCTTTACGGCAAGGGCTCGAACACCTCGATCGTCAACGGCTCCATGACGGTTTCGGAAACCTTCACGTTCGCCGCGGCCCTGACGAAAAACCAGCGGGTCGAGATCCCCGCCTTCACCGTCGAGACCAACAAGGGCAACCTCCGCGTGCCCGCCGCCCGCTTCGACCCCGGCACCGCCACCGTCGGCCGTTCCGGCACGTCCTTGAGCGACGCCGCCGCCGCCCGGATCACCGTCGCGCCCGCCTCGGTCTGGGCGGGCGAGGTCTTCGAACTCACTGCCAGCGTCGGGGCCGCCCGCAGTTACTATCCGCAATTCACCCGCGGGTTCGACTGGACGCCCGATCCGTTGATTGCGGAATCGTGGTCCGATCCGCAACAGGTCGAGTACACCAGCGGCGGCGATCAGCATACGGGCTTCACCTATCGTTCCCGCGCCCTCGCCCGCTCGCCGGGTCGCTTCAATATCAACGCCGCCACGCACATCGTGAACCTGAGCGTCGGCGTGAGTGGCTTCGGATTTTTCCAGCAGCGGCAATACGACCAGTATTCCATCACCAGCAACACCCCGACCCTCGAGGTCAAGGCCCTACCCAAGGCGCCCGCGGGCTTTGGCGGCGCCGTCGGCCAGTTCAAACTCGTTTCGAAAGTCGTCCCCGAAAAAGCCACGGTCGGCGAGCCCATCACCTGGACCCTCGAACTCAGCGGCGCAGCCAACTGGCCGGACATCGCCGGGCTGCCGTCCCGCATCGTGTCGAACGATTTCCAAGTCGTGCAACCGAAGGCCAAGCGCACCGCCGCCGAGGGAAAAATCTTCGACGCCACCCTCACCGAGGACGTCGTGCTGGTGCCCGGCAAGGCCGGCAATTACGTACTCGGGCCGGTCGAGTTCGTTTATTTCGATCCGAAGTCCGGCGACTATAAAACCGCCCGGACTCCGCGCACCACCGTCGTCATCGGCGCGGCGGCCGGGCCGCAATTCAACCTGAGCGCACCGGCGGCCACGCCCGCGGTCGCCCCCGAAACCCGGGCGAACCGTCCTCCGCCGCCCGCCGCACCGCCACCGCCGGCCGGCATCCCGCGCGATCCGCTGGCCGGCACGGCGGAAGCGATGCGACCGATGACCGCGATCACGTTTGTCGCCTGGCTGGTGACACCCGCCGTGGGGTTGTTCGCCTGCTGGATCTGGCTGGCCCTGCGACAGGCGAAACAAACCGACCCCCTGCGGCCGCGGCGTGAAGCCCGCGCGCGGCTGGCCGCGACCCTGGCCCGGTTGCAACCCGCGCCCCAGGCGGAACGACCGGCGCTGCTTCTCGCCTGGCAGCACGACGCCACCGTACTCTGGCAAATCGCCCACGCCGCGCCACCTCCCACCGCCCTGCCGGACGCCGCCTGGTCCGCGCTCTGGACGGAAGCGGACCGCGCCCTCTACGGCGCCGACGCCACGCTGCCCGTCGACTGGGTGTCCCGGGCCGAGACCGCCCTCGCCGCCAAACCCGTGCGGGGATTCAATCCGCTCCGGCTCTTCCTCCGCCGCAACTTGATGCCGTTCGCCGCGCTGGTCGCGGTGCTGGCGGCCGCCTCGCTCCCCGTGCTCCGCGCGGCCGAGGACGGAACGGCCACGTATCGCCGCGGCGATTTTGCCGCTGCGGAAAAATCCTGGCGCGGCACGCTGGCGACCCGGCCGACCGACTGGATCGCGCGCCACAATCTCGCCCTCGCCCTTTCGCAGCAGGAGAAAGCCGGTGACGCCGCCGGCCACGCGACGGCCGCCTTCGTGCAGAATCCCGCCCACCCGTCGGTGCGCTGGCACCTCGCGCTGGCGTGCGAAAAGGCCGGGTTCACGCCCGCCGCCCTGGCCACTTTCCTTGCCCCGGGCCCCGTTCAATCGCTCGCCCGCGCCGCCTCGCCCGCCAGCTGGCAATTCGTGATCATCGCCGCCGCCTTCGGCATCGCCGCCGCCTTCAGCGGGATGTTGTTCAACGCCTACGGCCGCAAATCACGCGCCGTCTACGGCTGGGCCACCGTTCTGCTCATCGCCGGCCTCGGCTTCGGCACGATCGCAACGACCGGGCTCCTCGCCTACGGGATCACGGCCAACGATCAGGCCGTGCTCGTCGCCCGCGCCGGCACCCTGCGGTCGATCCCGACCGAAGCCGACACAGCGCAAAAGACGACGGCACTCCCCGCCGGTTCGCTCGCGATCGCCGACCAGACTTTTCTCGGCTGGCTGCGACTCTCCTTCGAAAACGGCCAGACCGGCTGGGTGCGGAAAGACGAAGTCGTCGCGCTCTGGCGGTAGCACCTGTCGGCTGGAGCCGCGGCGCCCCCGCCGCGGCAATCGCAACCACTCCCCGCTAGGTCGCCGACCGCAACCGAGCAAGGGATTGCTTTGCGGCCCCAAAGAAGCGGAAGGTAGTGCATGCACCGCCGGGAATTTATCTCCACCCTCGGTCAGGCCGGTTTGCTTGCGACCGGTGCGATCGCCGCCACGCACTCCGTCCGCGCCGCCGGGAGCAAACCGCGAATCCGGGTTGGCCAGATCGGCACCGGTCACGCCCACGCCGACGGCAAGCTCGCCACGCTCCGCCGGTCGCCGGATTACGAGGTCGTTGGCGTGGTCGAGTCCGACGAACGCCTCCGCCGGACCGCCGCCCAACGCAAAGACTACCAGGGCCTACCGTGGCTCACCGAGGAGCAGCTGCTGAACACGAAGGGGCTGCAGGCCGTGGTGGTCGAAACCGAGGTCAAGGATCTGCTCTCCGTCGGCGCTCACTGCGTGGCCGCCGGCGCGCACCTTCACCTCGACAAGCCGGCCGGCGAATCGCTCCCGCAGTTTCGCCGACTGCTCGACGACGCCACGCGGCAGGGGCTCACCGTGCAGATGGGCTACATGTTCCGCTACAACCCGGCCTTTGAGCTTTGTTTCCGCGCCGTGCGCGAAGGCTGGCTGGGAAAGCTCTTTTCCATCGAGTCGGTCATGAGCAAGGCGGTCCCTGTCGCGGAACGAAACAAGCTGCTGCCGTATCGCGGCGGGATGATGTTCGAGCTGGGCTGCCACCTGATCGATGCGACCCTCACGATGCTCGGCAAGCCGGACAAGGTGACGACCCATGGACGTCATTCGGGGCAATACCAGGACGACTTTCTCGACAACCAGCTCGCCGTGCTCGAATACCCGGGCGTCATCGTGAACCTCCGCAGCACGTTGCTGGAAGTGGAAGGCAAGGTGCGGCGGCAGTTCGTGGTCTGCGGCGACGGCGGCACGGCGGACATCCAGCCGCTGGAACCCAGCGCCCTGCGCCTCGCGCTGGCGCAGCCCCGCGGCGGCTTCAAGACGGGTTATCAAAACGTGACCTTTCCGGACCCTCCCCGTTACCAAGCCCAACTCGCCGATTTCGCGCAGTGCGTTCGCGGCGAGAAAAAGCCCGCCTGGACTCCCGCGCATGACCTCGCCGTGCAGGAAACCGTCCTGCTCGCGAGCGGGCTGCCGGTAACCTGACGATCGGCGGATGCAGCGCGGTTCACCCCGCGCCGGCCGTCACGTCATCAGCTTGTCCACCACTTTGCCGGCGACGTCGGTAAGCCGGAAGTCGCGGCCTTGAAAGCGATAGGTCAGCTTCGTGTGGTCGAGGCCGAAGAGCCGGAGAATCGTGGCGTGCAGATCGTTTACGTGGATCGGATCCCGCACGATGTTCCAGCCGATGTCGTCGGTTTCGCCGATGACCTGACCACCCTTGATGCCGCCGCCCGCCATCCAGAGGCTGAACGCAAACGGATGATGATCGCGCCCGGTCACCCCGGGCCGGCCGACACGATTCTCCCCGAGGGGCGTGCGCCCGAACTCGGAGGCCCAGATGACCAGGGTCGTGTCGAGCAGGCCCCGCGCCTTGAGATCCTTCACCAGCGTGGCGATCGGCTGGTCGGCCATGAGGCAGTTGTGCTTCAGCTCCGCATCGAGGTTGCTGTGGTGATCCCACGAGGCGTGGAAAACATTCACAAAGCGGACGCCGCGCTCCACGAGCCGTCGTGCCAGCAGGCAATTCGTCGAGAAGGCCTTGAACTGCCCTTTGCCGCCGCCGCGGCTCGCCTTGATGTCCGGTTCGAAACGGTCGATCCCGTACGCGTCGAGCATGGACTTCGGCTCCTGCGACAAATCCATCAGCTCGGGTGCGGCGCTCTGCATGCGGAACGCGAGTTCATACTGGCTGATGCGGCTCGCGATTTCCGGGTCGCCGACCTGCTGGAAGCGCAGGTCGTTCAAATCGCTCAGCGCCGTCAGCCCGTAGTGCTGCATTTCCGGCGTGATGCCCGGTGGGTTGCTCAGGTTCAGGACCGGATCGCCCTGATTGCGGAAAAGCACCCCGGCATACGTCGAGGGCAGGAAGCCGCTCGTCCAGTTCGACGCGCCGCCGCTGGTGCCGCGGCCCGCCGTCAGCACCACGTAGCCCGGCAGGTCCTTCGCTTCGCTGCCCAGCCCGTAGTTGAGCCATGAACCCACGCTCGGCCGGCCAAACATCGCCGAGCCGCAGTTCATCAGCAACTGACCCGGATGGTGGTTGAACTGGTCCGTGTGCATCGAGCGGATCAGCGCAATGTCGTCCGCGCACGAACCGATGTGCGGCAGCAGATCGGACAATTCCATCCCGCACTGGCCGTAACGGGTGAAGGTTCGCGGACTGCCAAGGAGTCGCGCGCCTTCCTTCTGGATGAAAGCGAAGCGCACTTTCTCTAGCATCGAGTCGGGCAGCTTCTGGCCGTTCATCTCGTTGAGCTTCGGCTTCGGATCGAACAGATCCATCTGGCTCGGCGCTCCCTCCATGAAGATGCAGATGCAATTTTTCGCCTTCGGCGCAAAGTGGGGCGCCTTGGGCATCAGTGGATTCACCACCGCGGCACCGGGTTTGCCTTCCGCCGCCAGCAGGCCGTTTTCCTTCAAGAGCGACGCGAGGGCGAGCGTGCCGATGCCACTCGCGCTCGTGGACAGGAAGCTCCGCCGGGTCGTGCGGATGAGTTCCGCGGGATCAAAGTCGGGCTTCATGGTTCAGTCGCGGGTGACAAACTCATCGAGATTCATGATGACCCGGCTCACGGCGATCAACGTCGCCTTTTCCTCCCGGTCGGCGGCCTCGGGCGTGGCTTCGCCGGCGATCAGCGCGGCATTCTCCGGCTGGTTCTTCATCATCTGCTTCTGCCCGAAATAAAGCCGCTGCAACCGCTCCAACTCGGCCGGGCTGGGCTCCCGCGTGAGGCATAGCCGGAACGCGCGGCGCATCTTTTCCTCCGGGGGCACCGGCTCGCCGGCCACGCGGGACCCGAGCGCCTGCGCGCATTCGAAAAACACCGGGTCGTTGAGCAGCGCCAGCGCCTGCAACGGCGTGTTGGAACGCTCGCGGGCCGTGCACGTCGTGTTCGAGTCCGGCGCGTCGAACGTCATCAGCATCGGATAAGGCACGGTCCGCTGGAAAAAAATATAAAGCCCGCGCCGGTAGCGTTCCGCGCCCTTGCTCTCTTCCCATTTCACCGAGTTGGCGTAACCGAGCGCCGCGATGTCCGCCGGCAGTTGCGGGCGCATGCTCGGCCCACCGATGGCCGGATTCAGCAGGCCGGAGGCCGCGAGGTAGATGTCGCGGACGTTCTCCGCGTCGAGGCGGAAGCGGTTCTGCCGCGCGAGTAGTACGTTGTTGGGATCGTGGGCGACCAGCTCGGGCCGGGTCGCCGACGACTGCCGGTAGGCGGCCGACGTCACGATCAGCCTGATCAGCGCCTTGCGGCTCCAGCCGAGGCCGAGTTGCGCGTTGGGCGTGGACGCGAACGTGACCGCCAGCCAGTCGAGCAATTCGGGGTGCGACGGCTTTTCCCCGCGCGTGCCGAAATCGTTCACCGACGAGACCAGCGCGCGGCCAAAGAGGTTTTTCCAAACGTGATTCACCGTCACGCGCGGCGTCAGCGGATTGGCCGGGTCGACCAGCCAGCGCGCCAGGTCCAGCCGGTCGGGTTTGTCGCCCCGCGGATGAAACGGATGCAGCACCCGGAGCGTGGCCGGCTCCACTTCGTCGCCCGGGCGCAGAAAATCGCCCCGGGTATGCACGTGGGTCTTGCGCTCCTCCGCCTCGAGAATCGCCGCCGTGGTTTCCGGAAACTTGGGTTTCTTCGCCGTGTGCGCCGTGATCCCCTCGCGCAGTACCCGGCCCTTCTCGTCCACGCGTTCGCCAAAATACCGGCGCAGGGCCGCGTGCTGACTTTCGCTTCGCTGCTCCCGCGGCGTGTCGAGAATCGCCCCGATCGCATCGGGCAGCGTGCTGGGCTCCAGCGGGCCGGCAGACGTGGTCGCCGCCAGGCGGAACCGGTTGATCAGGCCAACGGTGTGGTGCTCGAACTGGAAGATCAGCGTCGCGCCGGCGGGCAAATCCAGCGGCGTCTTCGTCGCAAAAACGATGACGTGATCGCGATGGGTCTGGGGCCCGATGCTCCAGCCGGTTTCGTTCTCGCCATCGATCGCCTTCGCGGCCTCGCCGCCCGCGACCGCGAAGTCCGCCTCGGCCGAGGCCAGCTCGACCTTGCGCGGTTCGCCGTCGCCGGTCCGCACCGCCACCGTGAATTCCGAGAGCGCGAAATCGCCCTTCGCCCCCAAGCCCACCGTCTTGCCCGGTTCGTCCAGCACTTCGACCCGGAATCCCGTGACGCCCTGCAGGCTCGCCTTGGTTTCGATCGTGAAGCGCGAGTGCAGCGGATCCCTCGGCCGCGACGAAATGGTGTGGTCCTTGCCGGCCTTGAGCGGCGTGTCGACGTCCTCGATCGAGTGGAGGACTTTCTGCGGCGTCAGCACCGACCATCGGGCCGACGGCCGCTTGAGGGTGCGCTCCCACTCCGGCAGTTTCGTCTCCACGATGCCCTGGAGGTAGGCCTGCAAGGCCGGTTCCAATTCGGTTTCTTTCGCTTCCCACGTTTTCATCTGCCGCTCGTAGGCGGCAAGTTCCTCCGGCCGCGGCGCCGGGATGTCCTTTTCCGAGGCGTTGTTGAAGAAGGCGTAGAGCTGGTAGAATTCCCGCTGCGTGATCGGGTCGAATTTGTGGGTGTGGCATTCGGCGCAGCCGACCGTGAGGCCGAGCCAGGCGGCGCCCGTCGTGCTGACGCGGTCGACCGTGGCCTTGGTGCGGAACTCCTCCTTGTCCACGCCCCCCTCGCGATTCGTCAGCGTCTGCCGGTGAAACCCGGTGGCGCGCTTTTGCTGGTCGGAGGCGTTGGGCAGCAAGTCCCCCGCGAGTTGTTCGATCGTAAACTGGTCGAACGGCAGGTCACGGTTGATCGCATCGATCACCCAATCACGGAAAAGATAAGCGTAGGGTCGCGGCCGGTCGGCCTCGTAGCCGTCGCTGTCGGCGTAGCGGGCGAGGTCGAGCCAGTGCCGGCCCCAGCGTTCGCCGAAATGCGGCGACGCCAGCAGGCGGTCGACCACGCGCTCGTAGGTATCGGGGCGCGTGTCGTTCGCAAACGCGACCGCCTCCTCCGGGGTGGGCAGCAGGCCGAGCAAATCCAGGCTAAGCCGCCGCAACAGCGCCGGCCGGTCGGCCTCCGGCGACGGCGCGATTTTCTCCTTCTCCAGCCGCGCCAGCACGAACGCGTCGATCGGGTTGCGAATCCACGTCTTGTCTTTCACCCGCGGCACCGACGCACGCTCCGCTGGCTTGAAGGCCCAATGGCGCGCGTCCTTGCCCGCGGACGCGGGTGCGTCGTCCGGCCAGACCGCCCCCGCGTCGATCCACGCGCGCAACTTGCCGATTTCCGCCGCGGTCAACCGCTCGTCCTCCGGAGGCATGATCGTGTCGGGATCGAGGCCCGCCACGTTGTGAATCAAAATGCTCTCGGCGCTTTTGCCCGGCAGAATGATCTTCCCGGAATCGCCGCCGAGCAGCGCGTCAGCTTTGCGATCGAGCCGCAACCCGCTCTTCTGCTTCTCCGCCCCGTGACACGCATAGCAGTTCTTCGCGAGGATCGGCTGGATGTCCTTCGCGTAGTCGACCGGCCCCCGGACCGGCGCCGGCAGTTGCGCGAGATTGACTGGAGCCTTGGCGGCCGCGGCCGCCCGAATCGAACTCCCTGTGAGCAACGCCAGCAGCAGGAAAGCGACGAACCCACCGGCAACTCCGAGGGCTGCCCTGAAACGGCGGCAAAGGAAAACTTTAGCCGGCATTCTCACGAGATGGGCGTGAAGGGGCAGGTAGTCCGCATGAAGGTGGGGTAAGTCGAAAGGCAGTCACAACCGTCGAAGGCCCCTTCACAAAACCCATTTTATTTTCAAGTGCAACGGCGCGCTTGGAGTCGCGCCCGGATCCCGCGGGGCAACGATCCGGCCTCACACCAGGATGTCTTTGACCACTTGGCCATGCACATCGGTGAGGCGGTAGTCGCGACCCTGGAAGCGGAACGTCAGCGCGGTGTGATCGAAGCCCAGCAGGTGCAGGATCGTCGCCTGCAGGTCGTGCACGTGCACCTTGTTCTCGACGATGCCGAAGCCGAGTTCGTCGGTCTGGCCGTAGCTCAGGCCGCGTTTGACGCCACCACCCGCAAGGAAAAGCGAATATGCGTCCGGAAAGTGATCCCGCCCCATGATGTCGCCGGTCGATGTCCGGCCTTCCCGGAAAGGCGTGCGCCCAAATTCGCCGCCCCAGATGACCAGCGTGTCCTCGAGCAGCCCGCGCTCCTTGAGATCGCGGATGAGCGCCGTCACCGGCTTGTCCGTCCGCGCCATCTTCTCGGTCAGGCCATGGCGGATATCCTCCCGCGGGGTGGTCCCGTGAAAATCCCAGCCCCAGTCGAAGAGCTGCACAAAGCGCACGCCCTGCTCGAGCAGCCGCCGCCCGAGGAGGCAGTTGTTGGCAAAGCTCGCCTCGCCCGGCTTCGCGCCGTACGCCTCCAGCGTGGCCGGCGATTCGCGCGAAATATCCATCACTTCCGGCACGCTGGCCTGCATGCGAAACGCGAGTTCGTACTGCGCGATGCGCGTGGCGGTCTCCGGGTGGCCGAGTTCCTTCGCCTGCAGCTCGTTGAGCGCGCGCAACGCATCGAGCGTCTGCCGCCGCATCGCCCGGTCCATGCCGGGAGGATCGCCAACGTAGAGGACCGGGTCGCCCTTCGAGCGACATTGCACGCCTTGAAAAACCGACGGCAGGAAACCCGTGCCCCACGCGGCCTGCCCCGCGCTGGGTTGCACGCCACTGCTGATCAGCACCACAAACCCGGGCAGGTTTTCGTTTTCGGAACCAAGCCCGTAGGTGACCCACGAACCCATCGAGGGCCGGCCCGATCGCGGCGACCCAGTAAACAGCAACAGCTCGGCCGGCGTGTGGTTGAACTGGTCGCTGTTCATCGACTTGATGACGCACAGCTCGTCGGCGATCGTCTGAAAATTTGGGATCGCGTCCGACATCCAGATGCCACCCTTGCCGTACTGGGCAAACGTCCGCGGCGTGCCCATGAGCTTCGGGGTGCCCGTGGTGAAGGCGAATTTTTTGCCCTTGATAAACGCATCGGGCGCCAGCTGGCCGTCGAACTTCACCAGTTCCGGCTTGTAGTCGAAGAGGTCGAGGTGCGGCGGCCCGCCGGACATGTGCAGGTAGATGACGCGTTTGACCTTCGGCGCAAAATGCGGCGCATGCGGAGCCAGGGGGTTGCGCGCGGCGGCGGGGCCGGCCGACGCCGGGCGGGAGAGCAGCGCTTCCATCGCGATCGCCCCGAGGCTGAACTGGCCGACGTTGCGCAGGAACTGGCGCCGAGTCTGGTGCTGGAGCTGTTGCAGCGGGAGATTCATGGGGCGGCGCTCAGCGCTTCATCAGCGTCTCGTCGAGATTGAGCAAGACATTAGCCACGGCCGTCCAGGCGGCCAGCTCCGCCGGTGGAATTCCGGCGGGCGGGGGATTGTCCGGGTTGGCGATCAGGGCCGCGGCCTGGTCGGGCGCGGCGGCATAGGTCGCGGCGGCATTCTTGTACAGCGCCGCTACTTCCTGCACCTCGGCGTCGGTCGGCGGACGCGCCAGCACGCGGCGAAACCCATCGTGGATCCTGGCCGCCACGGAATGATCGCCGACGGCGATGAGCCGCGCGAGCGCCTGGGCCGCCTCGACGTAAACGGGGTCGTTCAAGGTCACCAGCGCCTGGAGCGGCGTGTTGCTGCGGTTGCGGCGCAACGTGCAGATTTCGCGGTTAGGCGCGTCGAACGTGACCATCGAGGGATAGGGGCTGCTGCGGCGCCACTCGGTGTAGAGCCCGCGCCGGTAGCGATCCTCGCCCGCGCTGGTCTTCCAATCGAGGGCGGACCCGAACGCCGCTCGCAGGTCGAAGGCCGGCTGGTAGGGCCGGCCCGAGGGGCCGTGCATCTTTGCGCTCAACAAACCGCTCACCGCCAGCGCCTGATCACGCACCACTTCAGCTCCAAGCCGGAAGCGGGGACCGCGTGAGACCAGCCGGTTTTCCGGATCCGCCGCCAGCGCCTCGGGTGTGACCTTCGAACTCTGCCGGTAGGCCGCCGACATCACCAGTGTCTTGAGAAGACGCTTCATGTCCCACTTGCCGTCGACGAGCTCGCACGCGAGCCAGTCGAGGAGCTCGGGGTGCGTGGGCAGTTCGCCCTGCGAGCCAAATTCTTCCGATGTCCGCACGAGGCCGATTCCAAAAATCGCCTCCCACAGCCGGTTCGCCTGCACGCGCGCCGTGAGCGGATTGTTTTCGTCGACCAGCCACCGGGCAAAGGTCAGGCGGTTAACCGGGGCGCCCGCCGGCAGGGGCGGAAAGGCCGCTGGCACGCCCGGGGACACTTCCTCGTCCAGCGCGCGGAAATTGCCGCGAAGCTGGATGTGCGTCTTGCGCTGCTGGTCCGCCGCGAGTTCGCGCATGATCGGGGATGAGTTGACCGGCATCTCCTCGATGGAACGGTGCAGCGTCGCCAGGCGATCGCGCGGCTCCTTGAGCTCGGGCGCGACCTGGCGGACATAATAATCGAGCAACAACGCGGTCTGCGCCACGTCGCGCTCCGCCGCGGAAAGCTGCAGCGCGGCGAGCTCCGCCGCCGGCAAACGCAAATGTTCACTGCTGCGCGGGTCGGAGGTGGTCCCGATCCGGAAACGGTTGAGCGTGGCGTTTTCGACCGCCGACTGCTGCTCAAGGGTGACCACCAGTTTCTCGCCGGGCTGCAGCGTGAACGGCTTCGCCGGCTGGACCGAAAGCGTGTGCGTTTTGCCCACGGATCCCTCGACGCCCCACCCCCGCTTGAGCGCCGTCTTCTTTCGCGGATTGGGTGTCTTCGGTTCCTGATCCGTTATGATGAACGACTCGTCGAATTCCGCTTGAGCAAAATCGACGACCACGCGGCTCAGTTTGAGCTCCACTGGATCGCCGAGATCGAACACCCGGCTGGGCCGGGGCGCGTCCCGGGCGGCCAGTTCCCAAACCGGCTTTTTCTGCTCATCGAGCAGGCTCACCCGCAGGCCCGCGGGCGTCGCTTCCGCCCCGGTCCGGCCCCAGACCACAATTCGCTCCAACGCCTGAACGGAATTGAGATCGAGCTCCCACCAGGGATTCTCGCTGCTCGCTGTCTGCGTCACGGAAGTTTTCGCGAAATCCCCGTCGGTCCGGCCATCGATCGCCCGGCCCGCTTCGGCGCCCTCGGCCGTCGAGCTCTGCGAAGCCACGCCACTCGCCGCCACATTTTGTCCGTTGCTGAAAACCTCCACCTCGGCGAGTTGCAGCGTCCGGTCCTTGCCCGGCAGTTCGACCCGAACGTAACGAGCGCGGCGGATCGGTTCCGCGGGTTTGATGCCGGCGCGCACGCGCGTGACGACAAAGTTGCCCTCCGCCCCACCCGCGCCCTTGCCCGGCAACGCCTCGTCCGGCAGCGCCGCCAAGCGCAGCGCCGCGACGGTGGTGCCCTCGGCCACGGGGACTTCGAGCGTATAAGTGTCCTTCTTCTGCCCCGGCGCCACGACCACGGTGCCGTCATCCTGCACCGTGACTTCCGCCTTGCCCGCGGATTTCACCGCGGCGGGTTTAAGATACTGCCAGTCGAGCCGGGCGGGAAACTCCGCCGCCCATTTTTCCGCCGCGGCGCCATGGGTGGAGCGGGCCGCCACCAGCGTCCGGTCGAGGGCCGCGATCTCGTTTTCCCAATCGGCCCGCTGCGCCTTCTGCGCGTCGGTATAGAATTCGAGGATCGGCGTTTCGTCGCTCCGGTCGGCGTCCTCGCTCTGGTTGAAGATCGCGAAGAGCTGGAAATATTCCTTGTTGGTGAGCGGATCGTATTTGTGGGTGTGACATTGCGCGCACGCGATCGAAGTCCCCATCCAGACCCCCATGGAGGTATTGACCCGGTCGACCACCGCCGCATTGCGAAACTCCTCATCGTCGGTGCCGCCCTCGGTGTTGTTCATCGTGTTGCGATGAAAGCCCGTGGCAAAAAGCTGCGCTTCGGTCGGATTCGGCAGGAGGTCGCCGGCGAGCTGCTCGATCGTGAACCGGTCGAACGGCAGGTTGCGGTTGAACGCGTCGATCACGTAGTCGCGATATTTCCAGATGCTGCGCGGCTGGTCGTCGGCGTAACCCTTGGAGTCGGCGTAACGCGCGAGATCCAGCCACGCCAGCGCCCAATGCTCGCCATAAGCCGGCTTGGCCAGCTGCCGGTCGACGAAACGCTCGTAGGCGGCCGGGCTGCGGTCCACGACGAAGGCGTCGACTTCCTCGATCGTGGGCGTCAGGCCGGTGAGATCCAGCGCCACGCGGCGCGCCAAAGCCGGCCGGTCGGCCTCGGGCTGCGGGCGCAGGCCTTCTTTCTCTAATTTTGCCAGAATGAATTGGTCCACCGTTCCCTTGGTCCAACCCTTGGCCTTCACTTTGGGCAACGGGGCGCGCACCGGTTTCTCGTAGCTCCAGTGCCGCGAGTATTTGGCGCCGCCCGCGATCCAGCGCTTGATCAGATCGACTTCCTGCGGCGTGACCGCCTTGCCTGTCTTGCGCGGCGGCATGCGTTCCTCGGGATCCTCCGACAGCATACGGCTGAGGATTTCGCTCTTCGCCGGATTACCCGGCACGATGGCTTTGTAACCGCCGAGATCCACCTGCGCACCGTCCGGGGTGTCGAGCCGCAGCCCGTCGTCGCCCCCCTTGCGCTCATCCTCGTCCGGACCGTGGCAGCGGAAACACTTGTCCGAGAGGATGGGCCGGATCTGCCGCGTGAAATCGGGGAGGTCGGACGCTGCCGCCCCCCGCGCCCCCAGCGGCAGGAGTGCCGCGGACACGACGAAGAGGCAGGAAAAGGGAAACCGCATGGAAATGTGCCCGGATCGGAGCTGAGCGGAATGTGGGTGGGGTTGGGACTCGAGGCGGGAATCAATCGGTTTCTGCGCCGCCCGCAACTGGAACTTGCGGCCGCGGTCCGGTCGCGCCCGACTTCCCATTCCTTCAGCGTTTGACAAGCGCCTGGTCCATGACGGTGCCCTCGACCTTCAGGAAGCACCAGCACACTGCGGCCGCGACATAGAGTCCGCCGAAACCGAGCAACACCGCGTTCCAGCTGCCCGTGGCCGCCAGCAGCGCCGGCACCGCGAGCGGAAACAGCGCCGCGCCCAGATTCCCGCTCATGTTCATCATGCTCATGACGGTGGCGACGTGGCTCCCGCCCATAGTCATCGTCATTGCGCAGGAACAGGGATTGCCGATCGCGGCCACAAAGGTCCCCGCACTGATGATCAGCACGATGACATACACATCGGTGAAAAAGTAGGCCGAGAACGTCAGCAGCGCGCACACCAGCATCGCGGCGATGGACAGGCCCCGGCGCGCCAGTTTCACGCTGCCCGTGCGCCGCAGCACCGCATCCGACAGCGCTCCGCCGAGGAGGCTGCCCCCGACGTCGGCGAGCAGCGGCAGCATGGTCAACAGGGCGGAACTGATGAGCTTCACCCCGCGGGCCTCCTGGAGATACGTCGCGAACCAAGTGCTGAAAAAGATGTAGCCCGCCGCGCGGAAAAACTGCTGAGCGCAGATCCAGCCCATCGCGGGACTCGTCAGGATTTGCGCCCACGGCACGGTTTTTTCACCCGAGGCCGATCCGGCCACCGGCACCGGAGAGCCGGCCTGAATCAGTTCCAACTCCGCCGCGTTGACGCGCGGATGCTCCGCGGGCTGGTTGCGAAACCACCCGCGAAACCACGCCGCCCAGAGGATTCCCGGAATGGCATACAACGCGAACGCCCACCGCCAGCCGCAGGCCACGATCAGCCACGCCGTGAGCGGCGCCGCGATCACCCCGCCCACCGACATGAAGCCCCCGAGCGAACCCGCGGCAAAGCCCTGCCCCGTGCGCGGAATCCAGCGCGAGATCACACCCATGCATCCGGGAACCAAACCGGCCTGGGCCACGCCCATCGCCATGCGCATGATCACCATGATCCCATAGGTGCCCGCCGCTAGCCCAGCCGACGCGATCGACCACAGGACGCCGAACAACGGCAGCGCCCGCCGCTCACCGAGGCGCTGGCCCACCCAGGCCCCGGGAATTTGAAACAGCGCGTAGGGCCAGAAAAACATGCTCATCAGCCAGCCCGTCTGCTCCTTCGTCAGCGCGAGGTCGGCCCGCACCGTGCTCTCCGCCACCCCGAGGGCATTGCGCGTGATGTAGGCCAGCACCGCCGCCATGCAGAGGCCGGCGAGGGCAAGGAAACGGGTACGGGTGGGGGGCATTTTTGGGGAGGGGGAAAGCAAAAGGGCTCAGCCGGAACATTTCAGTTCGCCGCGAATAATGCGAAGAAACGCGAATAAATTACCTTGGAAATCCCCAAGCCGCGGACCGCGTGACTCACCCTGCAACCCGGATATTTCCTGCTTCGCCCCTGGGATCCGCGTGAATCCGCGATATTCGCGTGAAATCTTCTGCATGGATAGTTCAGGTTCGTTTCGGTGTGGATCGACGCCAGGGCGGAGCCGCCAATGAAATCGGAAGCGACTTCACGCGCCCGCCTTCAACCCGAGCAGGTTCAAACTGTCGCGGTGAATCATCGCCTCGATCTGGGCCGGATCGAGCCGCGGCAGCTTGGTGCCTTCCAGCATATCGTTGAGCGCGCGAATTCCGGCGATCGAGGCATTGACCGTCGTGAAGGGAAAATCCGTGCCAAAAAGCAGCTTCGACCACACGCCATACTCCTGCGCGAGCATCAGGCTGTTGTAGAGCTGCCACGGGCGGTAGTGCAGCGCGCTGACATCGGCGAAAACATTCTCGTGCTTGCGGATCGTCACGATGCAGTCGCCTTCATACGGATGCCCGAGGTGCGCGAGGACGATCTTCACGCCCGGATGCTTCACCGCCACCGGCTCGATCAAATGCGGCAGCGTGTATTTCAGCGGCGCCTGCGTGATGAACGTCGTGCCCATGTGCAACAGCACCGGCAGCCCGTGGCGCTCCGCGTACCGCCACAACGGCTCCAGCCTTTCGTCGTCGGGGCTGAAACCCGCGTACATCGGCAGCAGCTTGATGCCGCGCAGACCGAGCTCCTCGTGGCCCACCGCCAGCTCGCGCTCCCACTCCGGCTGCGTCGGGTCGATCGAGAGAAACCCGATCAGCCGCGCCGGATCCTGCGCGACAAACTCCGCCACCGTGCGGTCATCGATCCACAGTCCGCTGAGCCGGGCCTTTCCGCCGAATACGACCGTGTAGGTGTCGGCCGGCGCCGTCGCGCGATAGGCCTCGTAACGCGCCGTGAAATCCACGGCATGGCCCGGCCGCGCCCGGCCCGCCTGGCGGATGAAATCGGCCGAAAAGTCGGCGGGAAAATTCCAGGCGTGGGAATGAACGTCGATGATCATGGGGCGGCGGCAGGGGTGGGAGCATCAAGACCCGAACATTGGGAAAGATCCGACAAGAAATTTTCGCCTCACGCGTGCGCCGGCCCGGCTTCGGCGATCAGCCGGTCGAACAGCCGGTCCACCTCGCGCTTCGATTCGGCATCGAGCCGGAAACCCACCGGCCCGCGCACGAGCGTGTTTTTGAAAATGCCCTGGCGCACCAGCAGGTGCTTTTCGACGGCGAGGAACGCATCGAGACTGGTCTGCATCGAGACGAGCGCGGCGAGCGGGCCGTGGATGCGATCGGCCCGTTCCGTGTCGCCGGCCTCCAGCGCATTCCAGAGCGCGACCAGGCCACGGATCAGATCCGCCCCGGGCATCGTGCCGACGATGCCGCGGCGAAAGGAATCGACGAGCGCGAGGCCGCCCGTGCCCTCGAAGACTCGCGCCCGGCCGCCGGTGGCGTCGCGCAGTTCCGAGAGCTTCGGGCCGATGGGCGAGGCCTCGGGCTTGTAGAGCACCCGGTCGGGGCCAAACGTGTCGAGCAGCCGCGCCTGCATCGCGATGGGCATCGGCTTGCCGACGTAGCCGCTCGCGTCCTGCACGATGACCGGCAGGCGGATCGCCTCGATGATGCGCGTGTAGTAGGCGAGCAGTTCGCCCTCACCGATGCCGCCCGAGACGGGCGGGATCGCCATCACCGCATCGGCGCCGACCGCCTCGGCGTGCCGCGCGTAGCGTTCCGCGACCTTCGAGGACTCGGCGCCGACACTGATCACCACCACGCCGCGCGTCCGGCCGAAGCGGCAGGCGGCCGCGGCCAGTTCATCCCGCTCCTCGCTGGAAAGCCGGAGCGTCTCGGAAACCATCGCCATCACAATGCCGTGCGCCCCGCAGTCGTAGAGCCAGGCGATCTCGCGTTCGAGCGTATCGCGATCGAGCGTTTCGTCGGAGAGCCACGGCGTTTGGAAAACGGGCAGGACGCCGCGGAGTTCGGGTCGGGCGGAAGGGTGCGCAGGCATGAAGGAGTCGGGGATTACAAAAGCAAAGGGGCCAAGTCGGGTGCGCCACGAAGACAACCTCCAGCCACGTCGGCAAGACGGACGTTCGACGGACTAGCGTCTGCTCAACCGTTCCTGCGGAAGTTGCTGCTTGAAGTGAACCATCGTCACCACGCGAAACTCTTCTTCCGTGAAATCGTAGATGATCCGGTAAGGCGACTCGTGAACTTCTGAATCGCTCGAAGCGCTTTTCGGGCCTCCGAAGACCAGACGATGTTCACGACATCCCAAGCTCTTTCCGAATGGACGAATGTGTGCACACGCAACCGATTTTGATATCCGCCAGGCCCACCTCGATTTTTTGGCGAACGTAGATCCGATACATGAGGTCGTCCCAAGACAACGTTGCCGGGAGCCCCGTACGAGCCTGATCGCGTCGGCCTTAACATTGCGACGTTTCGCTTTGGCTGTCGGCATAGAGTCGAAGTAGGCCTCGGCATTTCACTTGGCTAGCGACCTCTTTCTTCGCGCCCGCGTCTTTTCCGCCACCCGCCCCCTTCGAGAATGCTTGCCGCTCCGGCCGGGGCCAGCAGCTTCAAATCCGCCCTTCCACCCCTCCCCCGCCTTAGCATGACTACCCCATCGTCGAAGTTTTCGTGGTTCGCCTTCATTCTTCTTGCGACGCCCGGCTTCGGCCCGGCGCTGCCGCTGGTCCGGGCCCAGTCCGCCCCGGCACCGGCCGCTCCGACCAAGTCATGGCAATTGGATCCCGAATGGCTGGAAACGCGCTACGGCGCGTGGGGCGGTCCCGGCGTGAATCCCCGGCCGGGCCCGATGGACACCATCGCGCTGAAGGATCACGCGCCCAAGTCCTCGGTCGTGGCGCCGGAGACCGTCGTCGACAAGGCCCGCTTTCCCGCGATCGACGTCCACACCCACGTGCTCGCACGCACGCCGCAGGACGTGGCGGAATGGGTTCGCACGATGGATGAGGTCGGCATCGAAAAATCCGTCGTGCTCACCGGGGCCACGGGCGCCGCCTTCGACCGACTGGCGGATCTCTACCTCAAAAATCATCCGACGCGCTTCCAGCTCTTCTGCGGCGTGCTCCTGACCGATCTCGACCAACCGGATTATCCGGAACGCGCCGCCGCCGAACTGGTGCGTTGTTTCAAGAAAGGCGCCCGCGGGGTTGGCGAACTCTCCGACAAGGGCTGGGGCTACGGCCCCGCCGGCATGCCGCGGCCGAAGCGATTGTACGTCGACGATCCGCGGCTCGACCCGTTCTGGCGCACCTGCGCCGAGCTGAAAATCCCGGTCACCATTCACGTGAGCGATCATCCGTCGGCCTGGCAGCCGCTCGACGTCTACCAGGAACGCTCCCCAGACTACCAACACTTCAGCCAATACGGGAAGGACGTGCCCTCCTATGCGGAACTGCTGGTGAAGCGCGACCGCGCGGTGGCCCGCAATCCCCGCACCACGTTCATCGCGTGCCATCTCGGCAACCAGGGCAACGACCTCGCCACGCTCAGCCGCGTGCTGGACACCCATCCGAATCTCTACCTCGACATCTCAGCGCGCGACTACGAGGTCGGACGGACGCCACGGGCGGCCGTGCGTTTCCTCACGAAGTATCAGGATCGCGTGATGTTCGGGTCGGACATGGGCCGGGAAAAACGAATGTTCCGCGCCTGGTGGCGGCTGCTGGAATCCGCGGATGAGTACATGCCCGGCCGCGTCGGCTGGCGTTACTACGGCCTCGAACTTCCCGCACCCGTGCTGGAAAGCCTCTATCGCGGCACCGCGGCGAAGGTGCTGAACCACGAGAAGCCATAGCCGCTTCGCTCGTCTCTTCGGGGGGCGAGTCCGACGGACACGTTGAACGTCGCGGCGGGACGGCCCTTCGCCCCTCGCGCCCGATTCACTTCCGGCCCATGCCGCTCCCTGCCAAACCGAACTCCCCCGGCAACGGCTCCCTCGGTCTCGCCGATGCGGTGTCGATCATCGTCGGGATCGTGATTGGCGCGGGGATCTACGAGACGGCGCCATTCATCCTGAGCTGCGTCGCCACGCCCGCCGAGGCGATGGCGGTCTGGGCGCTGGGCGGGCTGCTTTCGGTCATCGGCGCGCTCTGTTACGCGGAGCTGGCCACGACCTATCCGCGGCAGGGCGGCGACTATTATTTCCTACGGCGCGCGTTTGGACCGTGGGCGGGTTTTCTCTTCAGCTGGTCGCAACTCACCGTGATCATGAGCGGGAGCATCGGCCTGATGGCGTTTGTCTTTGCCGACTACGCGGTGCGCCTGGTGGGGGCGGACGCGAAAACGGCGCCCGGATTCGCGGCGGCCGCCGTCGTGGTGCTTTCGCTAGCCAACCTCGCCGGACTCGAGTCGGGCCGCCACACGCAGAATGTGCTCACAGCCCTGAAGGCCCTCGGCCTCACTGCCATCGTCGCAGCCGGATTTCTGCACCCGGCTCCCGCCGCGGCGGCACTGGCGGCGGCAACCAACCCCGCCGGCGGGGCCGGCTTCGGTCTCGCGTTGATCCTTGTCCTCTACACCTACGGTGGTTGGAACGACGCGGCCTTCATCGTCGCCGAGATGAAGAACAAGCGGCGCAACATTCCCCGCGCGCTGCTCTTGGGCACCGCCGGAGTCGCCGTGATCTATCTGCTGGTGAACGCCGCCTATCTCAACGGACTCGGCTTCGCGGCGGCGCGCGGCTCCAGCGCGATCGCCGCGGATGTCCTGCACGGCGCCCTCGGACCGAAGGGCGCGCAGGCGATGACGATCCTCGTGATGATCTCGGCCCTCGGGGCGCTGAACGGCCTGATCCTCACCGGCGCGCGCATCTCCGCGGCGGCCGGAGCCGATTTCGCGGTGTTTGCCCCGCTGGCCCGGTGGCACGCGCGCCGCCGCACACCCGGGCGGGCGATTCTCACTCAGATGGTGATCACACTGGCGCTGGTGATGCTCGTCGGTCACGACACCGGACGACGCCTCATCGACGCCGCCCTCGCCGGCGCGGGCTTCGGCCGAATCGCGTGGGAGGGCCACGGCGGATTCGACACCCTGTTGAAATGTACGGCGCCCGTCTTCTGGTTTTTCTTTCTGCTGACGGGGCTTTCGCTGTTCGTGCTGCGAGCGAAGGACCGCGCGGTGGAACGGCCGTTTTCGGTGCCGTTCTTTCCCATCCTGCCCGCGATCTTCTGCGCCACCTGTGCCGGCATGTTGTATTCCGCGACGAGCTATGCCGGCTGGCTGGCCGCGATCGGCCTCGCTCCGCCGGCAGCCGGTCTGGTGGTTTTCTTGTTATTCGGCCGGCGCGGACTAGGATCCGAAACCAGCCCGCCGGCGTCATCCTGAGCGCACCGCCGGCCAACCTCTCCTCCACTCATGAAAACCGCTTCGTCCTCCACCGTGTTTCGTGCGTTGTCATTTGCGTTCCCGGGGAGCCGCCCGCCGGTCGTGGCTGGCCTGCTCGCTCTCGCGACCAGTGCCCTCTGCCAGCCGGCTGCGGCGCAGCTCGGCTCCCGTCCCACCGACCAATGGCTGAAGACCCTCGAGTCGGCCGGCCGCGTCTCGAAGTTGAAAGTCGATGCGGCCGTCGCCGCGTTGCAGGTCAAGCCGGGGAGCGTGGTGGCCGACATCGGTGCCGGATCGGGCGTGTTCACGCTGCCGCTCGCCGCCGCCGTCTCGCCGTCGGGCAAGGTCTACGCCGTGGACATCGACCAGGGGCTCGTCGACCACATCGCCACCAAGGCGAAGGAGCAGAAGGTGACGAATGTCCGCGCCGTGCTCGGCAAGTTCACCGACCCGAATCTGCCCGCGCGCGACGTGGACCTGGCCTTCATCTACGACGTACTGCACCACATCGAGAACCGCGCGGAATACCTGAAGAACCTCGCCCCCTATCTAAAGGCCACCGGGCGCATTGCCGTGATCGATTTCTATCCGGAGCTCGGGCCGCACAAGAACGACAAGGCGCTGCAGATCACCAGGGACGAAACCAAGGCATGGCTGGCGGCAGCCGGCTTCAAACCGGTCGCCGAGCATCGCCTCTACGACGACAAGTGGTTCGTCGTCTATTCGCGGTAGGCAGTGCCGGGGCTTTTCACCCCGCCGGGGACGGGCCTATTTCTTTCCCCGCGATCGCGAAGATCGTCCGCGGCGCGAGTTCGAACCGCACGATCCGCCGCGCCGCATCGGCCGGGTCCGCCGGTTGGTCGGGGATGGACATGCCGCGATGATGATCGGCCCGGGCCGCCGTTCGAATCTATTCCGCCCGCCCTCCGGCAATTACCGCCAGGCGCCGGCGCGGAGCCTCACACCCGCCAGCCCGCGCGGTAGCGGTCGCGCGTCAGCCACTTCGAGCTGCCGCCGTCGGCGAACCGGTTCCGCACCGGATTCCACCGCGCGTTCGCCCCGTAGTGATACGCGAAATTCATCACGTGGCACGCGATCGCCGAACTCGCCCCGATCGCCACATCGCAGATCGGCAGCTGGCGCGAACGCACGCAGTCGAGGAAATCCTGCATGTGATTCTTGCTCGCGTAGAGCTTCACCTTGGCGTCGGCCAGGTACTCGCGCTGGGTCAGCGTCACCTCGCGTTCGAGCGACGTCGCCTTGTCAACCTCCTTGTCCCAGAACTTGTGGACGGTCTTGCCGGCCATCATCAGCTCGAACTTGCCGCGGTTGACGTGCACCTCCCCCTCCGTGCCGTAGAACGAGACGCCCTTGCCGCTGACGTGGGTGAGCAACGTCCCGTCGGCGTAAACGAGCTGCGCCCCGCGCTTCGCCGTCTGCCAGTCCTGCGGCGCGCGCACCTCCACCGGCCCGCTGCCATCCATGCCGAGGGCCCACTGCGCGATGTCGATGTGGTGCGCACCCCAGTCGGTGATCATGCCGCCGCCGAACTCCCACGTCTGGCGCCAGTCGGGAAAGTTGTCATGCACGCCGCGCGGACTGAGGAAGGGACTGTAACCGACTAGCGGGCCCGGGCCGCACCAGAAATCCCAGTCGAGGCCGGGCTCGACCGGCTCGACCGGCTGGCTGTAGGGCCGGGCCGGATCGCCGAACGAGACGTTGATCGCGGCCACCTTGCCGATGACGCGGTTGCGCACCAGCTCGGCCGCCGTGCGGAACTCCATCGACGAACGTTGCTGCGAACCGGTTTGGAAAATCCGCTTGTTCTTGCGCACGGCCTTCACGAGTTCGACGGCCTCGTGCACATTGTAGGTGAGCGGCTTTTCGCAGTAGACGTCCTTGCCGGCGTTGACCGCCGCGATCGCGATGAACGCGTGCCAGTGATCCGGCGTGGCGATGGCGACAAAATCAATGTCCTTGCGGGCAAGCACCTCGCGAAAATCGTTGTAGGCGGCGCAGCCCCTGTAGGTCGTGCCGGCCTTCGCGGTGTAGGCCTCGTCGACGCGCCGCTTGGCGGCTTCCCGGCGGGTGGTGTCGACATCGCACACCGCGAGCACCTCGACGTCGTCGCGGTTGATGAAATTGCCGAGGTGGCCCTTCATCTGCTTGCCCATGCCGATGCAACCGACAGTGAGCCGCTTGCCGGGCGCGGCCTCCGCCGACCAGACCCGGCGGGGCAGGATCAGCGGCGCGGCGACGAGCAACGCGGAGTTTTGGAGAAAGCGGCGGCGGGTGTACGGGGTGAACGACATGGGGGCAAAGGGGAGATCGGGCGCCTGAGTTGAAGCGACTTTCCCCGCCCACTGTCACGCCTGATTTACGGCGGCGCGAAAGATCCCGCCACGGTGACCATCGGAACGCGCGGATTCAAAGCGTGCGCTTCGCGGACCACCGCCCAGTGTCAGCCCGATGAGCCGAATGTTCGAAGAGCTGGATTTCCAAAAGACGCCGCTCGGCGAACTCACCTTGCGGCGGAAACGGATCGCCATGCTCGGCGACCTCGACGTCTACGAGGTACACCTCGGCAACTCGTTTCTCATGTCGAGCCTGTTTCACGTCGTGGAAGTCGCGCTGAGCGACCTCGGGCTCGGCGCGCTTGAACCCGGTGAGTGGGACGTCGTGGTCGGCGGCCTCGGACTCGGCTACACCGCGGTCGCGGCGCTCGCGCACCCGACCGTGCGCTCGTTGCGGGTCATCGATGCGCTCGAAGCGGTGATCGGCTGGCACCAGCGCGGGTTGGTCCCGCTCGGCGCCAAGCTCACGGGCGATCCGCGGTGCCGTCTGGTGCATGGCGACTTTTTCGCGCTGGCGGGCGATCCGGCGGGCTTCGAGGCCGGACGAAAGTTTCACGCGGTGCTGCTCGATATCGACCATTCACCGCGCAACCTGCTGCATCCGCGTCACGCGGCGTTTTATTCGCCGGCTGGCCTGCACACTCTCGCCGCGCAGCTACACCCCGGCGGCGTTTTCGCAATGTGGTCGGACGAACCACCCGAGGCCGAATTCCAAAACCTGCTCGCCAGCGTATTCGCCACGGCCCGTTCGGAGGTCGTCACCTTTCCAAATCCCCTGCTGGACCGCGATTCCGCGAGCACGGTCTATATCGCCTGCAAAGCCCCCGCCGGGCCGTAGTGCGGCTGGCGTTGACGGTATCGCGGCTCGCGCGGCCCTGGCTGCAGGGGCGCACTTGCCTGCAGCAGGTGCGCGGCGGCAGTGGCGTGAGTGCCCACCCCGTCCTCGCGCTGTTGCCCGAACTCGGGCGGCTCTCTGCGGATAGCCCCTACAGCAGCCGGCCAAAAAGACGCGCGGCCGTCTCCTTCAGGCGCAGCAGCGGCGAGCGCCGCCGCCAGCCCTCAAGTTTGATTTCGTCCGACCCGATCATGTCCTGTGCGTAGGCCGCCAGCATCTGGCCCGCGAATTCCTGCCCGAGCATGATCGCGTTGATCTCGTCGTTATCAATCGCGCTGCGCCAATCGAGATTGCTGGAGCCCACGCACGACCAGACCCCGTCGATCACCGCGGTCTTCACATGCAACGGGGTGCCCCGCCGTTCGTAGATCTTCACCCGGCCCTGCAGCAACTCCGCATAATACGAGCGCCCCGCGTGGTAGGCCGTCGCCGAATCGGAGCGACCGGGAAGCATCAGCCGGACATCCACGCCTCGCGCCGCGGCGTCGAGCAGGGCCTGCCGCAACTGCGGATCGGGGACAAAATACGCGTTGGCGAGATACACCTGCTTTTCCGCGTTAGTGATCGCCGAGATGAGGGTCAGATAAATCAGGCTGAACGGATCGTCGGGCGAACTGCCAATCGCGCGGACAATTTCCCGCCCCTGGGGCGGCACCGCAGGGAAGTAGTCGCGCGGCGCCGGCGGACCGCCCTGCTGGTTGGTCCAGGTTTTAATGAAGAGTTTCTGAAATTCGGCGACGACTGGGCCCTCGATTTGAATGTCGGTATCGCGCCAGCCCGTGGCCCCGTGCGCCGAACCCGCGTTGCTTCCGAAGGACGATCCACTCGAATAGACGCTCGCGATGTTGATGCCCCCGAGGAACGCGATCCGCCCATCCACCAGGAGCAGCTTGCGATGATCGCGATGGGTCAGTCGCCAGGGCCGCCGCGCCGTCAGCGGATTGGCGGGGTTGAATTCGAGCACCTGCACGCCGGCCTGCTTCAGGCGCTCGAAGTAGCCGGCGGCCGTACCAAACGCGCCAACGCTGTCGTAGATCAGGTTCACCTGGACGCCATGGGCCCGCCGCTCGATCAGCAAGTCCGCGAACCGTTGTCCGACTTCGCCGTCATCGATGATGTAGGATTCGACGTTGATGTGGTCCTTCGCCCGGCCGATGGCCTCGAACATGGCCTGATACGTGGCCGGACCGTCCTGCAACAGCACCACCTTGTTACCCACCACGAGGGGACTGGCGACGATCTCCTGTTCGAGGGTGATCTGCCGGTCGAGGATATCGAGGTCGCCGGCCTTGCGCTTGAGCTCGGCCACGATTGCGGCGCTGCGTCGCGCCGACAGGGGCCCCCGGGCACTCTCGAATCGTGCCGCCTGCTTGGTGTAGCGACGCGTGAGAAACTCCGTGTCGGGCAGCGCCGCGCAGCCGCCCAGCAACAGGGGGAAGAAAACAGCCGCGACCGTACTTTTCAGGAGGTGGAACATGAATTGATGCTAGGAAAGCGAAAGCTGAATCAGGTTACCGGAAATCACCGCCAAATGCTCTGAAACCTCTCTCGCCCTCTCCACCCTCTTGCCCCCGCATCGAACCCCTTGTCGGGCTCCGGGTTTTCTGCGAACACGTTGACCTCCCCCTCCCCGCCATGAAGCTCCACCGCCGGTTGCCATTTGCCCTCCTGCTCCTCGCCCTCCTCCCCGGATTCGCCCGGGCCGACCGGATCGTGCTCGTGGCCGGCGGCACCGCCGACCGCACGGGCATCCCGGCTACCGAGGCCCGGCTCCTCGAACCGTTCGGCGTGGATTTCGACCGGGCCGGCAACCTGTTCATTCTCGAGATGGTGTCGGGCAACCGGCTCTTCAAGCTGGATGCACGTGGCACGCTGACGCACCTCGCCGGCCAGTTGGCGCCGGGCGATGCCGGCGACGGCGGCCTCGCCCTCGCCGCCCGGTTCAACGGCCCGCATGCGCTCGCCGTGCTGCCAGGCGGCGACATCTTGATCGCCGATACGTGGAACGGCCGCGTGCGCCGCGTCAACGCGGCCACCGGCACCGTGACCGGCGTGCCCGGATTCAGCGTCGCGCCCGACCGCGCCCGCGCCGCCGGCCCGTATTGCATCGCGCTCGATGCGAGCGGCACGACCCTCTACGTCGCCGACCTGCAACGCGTCCACGCCATCGACGTGAAAACCGGCGCGGCCCGCGTGGTGGCCGGCAATGGTGCGAAAGGGGTTCCCACCGACGGTGCCATTGCCACCGAGGCCCCGCTGGTCGATCCCCGCGCCGTCGCCGTCGATCGCCACGGCAATGTCTACATCCTCGAACGCACGGGCCATGCGCTGCGCGTCGTCGGCCACGACGGCAAAATCCGCACGGTCGTGAACGCCACCGGCCGAAAAGGAAACTCCGGCGATGGTGGCGACGCGCGGGCGGCCGCCTTGAACGGCCCGAAGCACCTCTGCATCGACCGCGACGACAACGTGATCATCGCCGACGCGGAAAATCACCTGATCCGCAAATACGTGCCCGCCACGGGAAAAATCCTACGCGTGGCCGGCACCGGCAGGAAGGGCACCGCCGGCCTCGGCGGCCCAACGGACCAGTGCGAACTCAACCGGCCCCACGGCGTGACCGTCCACCGCGATGGCACGCTCTACATCACCGACAGCTACAACAACCGGATCCTGAAAATCGTCCCATAGACGCTGCCCCGCTCATTGTTGGTTGGAGCATCCTCATGGAGATGCGGTGCCCCGCCACGTTTGGGCCCGCCCGGCGCCGGGCCTCCCCGTTTTCAGCCTGACGTTTTCGCTTCATCCTGAATCTTTCCCGAGATCCCTTTCCCCATGCGCCTTCCCCTCCCCGTCGCGTCGCTCCTTGCCCTGCTCCTGCCCGCCGCGCTCTTCGCCGAGAAACCGTTCACGTTTGCCGAGACGCCCGGCCAGTTGCCGAAGACGGCGGTGCCCCGCCACTACGAACTGCGCATTCAACCGGATCTCGTCGCGCGCACCACCACCGGCACCGCGCG
>CANEVO010000009.1 GCA_947442255.1 Opitutia bacterium | reverse complement strand
TCGAGCACATGGCGTTCAACGGCAGCGTGAATTTTCCGCCGGGCAGCCTGATCGAGTTCTTCCAGCGTCTCGGCATGAACTTCGGCGGCGACACCAATGCCAGCACGGGCTTCGATCGCACGCTGTACCTGCTCGATCTCCCGGACACCCGGGAGTCGACGCTCGTCGATGGCCTGAAGGTCTTTGCCGACTACGCGGGCGGCCTGTCGCTCGGCAAGGAGGAGATCGATCGCGAACGGGGGATTATCCTGAGCGAAAAGCGCACCCGCGACTCGGTCGGTTACCGCACTTTTGTCGCGAGTTTCGAGTTCATGCTCAACGGCACGAAATTTCCCCAGCGCCTGCCCATCGGCACCGCTGACGTGATCCAGAACGCCCCGCGTGAACGGTTCGTCGAGTTCTACGACACCTGGTACCGGCCCGAGTTGATGTCCGTCGTGATCGTCGGCGACATCGATCCGGAAAAGACCGAGCAGAAGATCATCGCGGCCTTCTCGCCCTTGAAGGCCCGCGCCCCCGGTCCCGCCCCCCTCGACCTCGGCAAGGTGCCGACTTTCGAGGGCGTGAAGGTGTTCTATCACTACGAGGCCGAGGCGCCGTCGACCTCGGTGTCGATCGACACGCTCGTCCCGCATCGCCCGGAGCCCGACACCGCGGCGAACCGGCTGAAGGATCTGCCGCGCAGCCTCGCCCACAGCATCATCAACCGGCGGCTCGCGGTCCTCGCCAAGCAGGAGAACGCGCCGTTCAACTCGGGCAGCGCCGAAGTGGGCGAGTCATTCCATTTCTACCGCCAGAGTTCCATCTCCCTCGAGTGCCGGGCCGACCAATGGGCCGCCGCGCTCGCGGTGGCGGATCAGGAATTGCGTCGCGGACTCGAACATGGGTTTCAGCCCGCGGAGCTGCAGGAAGTCGTCGCGAATTTCCGCAACAGCCTCGAGCAGGCGGTGAAGACCGCGGCAACGCGCCGGTCCGATTCCATCGCCTACGAACTCGCCGATTCGCTGCTGCAACGCGAAGTCTTCACCACCGCGGAGGACGATCTCGCCCTCCTGGCACCGTCCCTGGCAAAGGTGACGATGCAGGACTGTCTCGCCGCCCTGCGGGAAACCTGGAGTCCACGCCATCGGCTCGTGATGGTGAGCGGGAATGCGAAGATCGAGGCCGGAGCCGCCGCCGTGGCCGCTGCCGCGCGCGCCGGTACGCCAGAAGCGACCATTGCCTCGGCCTACGAAAAGTCCCGCGCCGTGGCCGTGACTGCCCCCGCCGCGATCGAGGACTTGAAGTGGGCCTACACGGATTTCGGCGCCCCGGGCCGGGTGGAGAAAAAGGAGCACGTCGCGGATCTCGATGTGCACCTCATCACCTTCGCCAACGGCGTCCGCCTGAATCTCAAGCGGACGGATTTCGAGGCGAACCGCATCCGGATCAATGTCCGCGTGGGCAATGGCCAGTTGGTCGAGCCGCGCGACAAGCCGGGCCTCACCTTCTACACCGGCCAGACCTACACCGAGGGCGGACTCGGCCGGCACAGCGCCGATGACCTGCGACGCATCCTCGCCGGCAAGACGGTCGGCGCGGGCTTCAGCGTGGGTGGCGACGCGTTCACCACGGGCGGCACGACCAACCGCACCGATCTGTTGCTCCAACTGCAGCTCATGACCGCGCGGGTGACCGATCCCGGTTTCCGTCCCGAGGCCGGCCGGCAGGCCGCCAAGGGCATCGAGCAGATGTATCGGAGCTTCGAGCACACCGCCGGCGGTCCGTTCTCGCTCGAGGTTCAGCGGCTGCTCGCCAGCGGCGATTCGCGGTTCGGCCTGCCCCCGCAGACCGAGATGGACCGCCGAAATCTCGATGAAGTGAAGGCCTGGGTCGCGCCCGAGCTGGCCCGCGGTGCGATCGAAATCGCCATGGTCGGTGATCTCGACATCGACGCCACCATCGACGCGGTCGGTCGGACGTTCGGCGCCCTGCCCGCCCGGTCGCCCCGGCCGGCGCTCGACGACTTGCGCCAGGTCAAATTCCCCGCGGAGCCGTTCGCACGATCCTTCACCATCGCGACCGACATTCCGAAGGGCACCGTCGCCATCTACTGGCCGACGACCGACGGCCGCGAAGTGCGCCGCACCCGCCGGCTGTCGATGCTCGGCGAAGTCTTCACGGATCGCCTCCGGATCAAGGTCCGCGAGGAACTCGGCGACGCCTACAGCCCCGGCGCCGGCAGCGCCGCGAGCGACCTCTACCCAGGCTATGGCTACATGAACGCCAGCGTGACGGTGGATCCCCCCCGCGCGCAGCAGGTGGCGGACATCATTGTGCAGATCGCCGACGACCTCGCCACCAAGGGCGTCACCGAGGACGAACTCGAGCGGGCCAAGAAGCCGGTGCTCACGAGCCTGCGCGAGAGTGCGCGGACCAACGGGTACTGGCTCGGCAACGTGCTTGCGCGCGCGCAGGAGCGACCGGAGATGCTCGACTGGTCGCGCTCCCGCTACACGGACATGGAGTCAATCACCAAGGCCGATCTCAACGCGCTGGCGAAGGCCTACCTGATTGCGGCGCGCGCCAGCCGAGTGGTCATCATACCACAGGCGTCAGGCCCGGCAGCTCCAGCCGACGCCGCGACGGCAAAGTAACGCCCCCGCCTTCCAGGCTGGTGGCTGCGAGCGTGAGCGAGTGGCACCCGTCGGCAAACTTCCCGGCGGGACGTGTAACGTAATACGTTACACGTGGGCTTTCGCCGCCCGGCGTAGCCCTGCCCGTGAGGGCAAGGACCTTCCGAACGATCGAGACTGGGCCGCAGTTGCTATCGCAGCTTTTGAGGATGCAGGGCTTGGTGGCTGCGAGCGTGAGCGAGTGGCACGCGACCTCGAACATCGGCGGGACACGTAACGTAATGCGTTACACGTGAGCTTTGACGGTAGCCCGCTGCGTGAGCAGCGGGACGATTTTAGGCGTAGCAATGAGCAAGTCCCTGCCCTCACGGACAGGGCTACGTCGAACCGATTAACTTCGAAATCCAAGTATTACGTTACACGGGGTGTTTTGTGGCCTGCGGTGTGGGACACGGGTTTCAGGACACTCCGCTTTCCACTCGCTCACGCTCGCGGCCACGCGAAAGCGGAAGCCGCGGTTGACCCGAACCGCATGGCACCTGTATTCTTTCGCTGGTGCCACCCGGACCAGGGCGAATCGAGGCTGAACAGGAAGCGACCTCGGCGTCGGCGGACCGCAGATCGAACTTCAGATTGAAGATCGGCAGCAGGCAGAGAAGGCCCACGGCCGTGAGCCCGAGCACGGCGTAACCGGCCACATCGTGCACCGTGCCCTCGATGGCATTCGGACCATATTGGTAGGCCCAGGCAGTGAGGAAGAGGCTCCGGCCGAGGTTGGTCAGAAAGGCGAGGAACAGGGCCGCCGCGACCAGCGCGACCTTGCGCGGGAAGGAGTCGAGGAAGACCGCCGCGAGGAACGAGCCAGCGAACAGGCAGCCCGTCAGCGACTGGATCCAGGAACAGGCATCTTCCACGCCCACATTCCCGTTCGGCAGCGCGAGGATGTTGCCCTGCTGCTCGATCGCGACGCCGAGCAGATCGAACACGAAGGCCACCACGACCACCACGCGCCGGAGCAGCGCAAGGTTGAGCTGCGTTTCCACCGCCGAGACCATCGGGGCGGAGACGAGCCAGATGAGCACGGGGAAAAGGAACCAGGCCGTGAGCTGGACGCGGGCAGAGTCCCGGGTGTGCCAGGCTCCGGCTCCGGCGCGTTTAGAAACAGCAACGGCAGGAGAATTCCCACCATGCCCAGCGTGAGCGCGAGCGTCCCGGGCTGGGAGGTACCCGCGCCGGCGCGATAAAACGCCCCGAGAAGAAACATCAGGACCCCGCCCGCGAGCGTGCCGAAGACGGCGAAGCGGAGCAGCCACTTCTCCCAGTCGCCCGTCCGCGGACTGCCGGGTGCCGCGCACGCCCCAAGTGAGGCGGAGATCCGGGCCCAGCGATCATGCACCACGAAGAGGACGAAAAACGGCACGAGCCAGCCGAAGCTGTAATCCTCCTTGATACGCCACCAGTGGGACTGGTCCCACGCCACGAAGGCGAGAAAGCCAGCCCCCAGACCGAGCATCGCCAGAAATGGCGCCGGAACGGCCGCGCGAAGATTCTTCCAACCTGACAGCATGGCGGAGAGCCGATGCGCGACTCCGCTGGGAACGCGAGCCAGATTGGGAATCGGATCGCGAGCGCCCCCTCTTCGCCGATACCGGCGGCACACTTCCGACTAAGGAACCTTCGAATGCCAACATCTTCAAATCTGCGCGACGACCAGCGACGCGTTCGTGCCGCCGAAGCCGAAGCTGTTCGCCAACGCGGCCCGGACCGGTTTTCGCACGGCCTCGTTGGGTGTGAAATTCAGTCCGAGACTGGCGCACACCAGATCGATGTTCTCCAAGTTGATCGTCGGCGGAATCACGCCGTCGCGGATCGCGAGCACCGCGGTAAACGCCCCCATCGCGCCCGCTCCACCGAGCAGATGACCGGTCATCGACTTCACACCACTGACGTGGAGCCGCGCCTTGTTTTCCGCGAAGACGGTCGCGATCGCCGTCGCCTCCTCGCCGTCGCCCCCGGGGGTGGACGTGGCGTGCGCGGAAACATAGTCGATGTCACCCGGCGTCAGCCCGGCGCGGGCGAGGGCCTGCTTCATCGAACGCGCCGAGCCCTCGGCCCCGGGCGCGAGGGACGACAGATGAAACGCATCGGCCGAGGCGCCGTAGCCCTTCAACTCGGCGTAAATTCGCGCGCCGCGCCGACGGGCGTGCTCGAGTTCCTCCAGCACGAAGACGACTGAGCCCTCCGAGAGGACAAAGCCGTCGCGATCTTTGTCGTACGGACGCGAGGCCTTTTCCGGGGCATCGTTGCGCGTCGACAGAGCGCGCATCTGGGCAAAGGCGCCGACCGCGAGCGGGGTGATCGTCGACTCGGCGCCGCCGGAGATCATGACATCGGCATCGTCGCGCATGATGGCCGCCGCCGCCTCGCCCAAGGCATGGCCGCTGGTGGCACAGGCCGAGGCCACGCTCATGTTGGAACCGCGAAAGTCGAGCAGCAGGCTCACCTGGCCGGCGAGGAGATTGGGCGCGATCTGGATGATGAAGAAGGGCGAGATTTTGCGAAACCCGCCCGTCTGCCAGGTCGTGTGCATCGCTTCCATCTCCGGCAGGCCGCCGAGGCCGACCCCGAGGTTCACGCCCATCCGCTCCGCCGGCAGGGTGGCGCGATGCGCATCAAGTCCCGAGTCCGCATAGGCCTCGACCGCCGCGGCGGCGCCGAGGTGCGTGAAGCGACCGAACTTCTTCACGTCCTTCAAAGTCATCGCCTGAGTCAGAGCCTCGCCTTGCGGACCACGCGGATGCAGCGGCGTCGGCAGCAGCCGGGCCGGATCGAAGTCTCTCACCTCGCCCGCAATCTGGGCGGTGCAGCCGGTCGCATCGAAACGCGTAATGCGACCGATGCCACTGCGACCGGCGATGAGCGCAGACCAGGTGGCGGGAGCGGAGTTGCCGCAGGGCGTGACGGCACCGACACCGGTGATGACGACGCGACGGGAGGGAAGGGAGGGATGGGCCATGGAACAGAAAAAGTCGAAAAGTTGAGCGAAAGAGGCGCGCGGTTAAAACGCGCGCATGAAATCGTGGGTCGCCGACGGCTGCGGCGCACGCTCGTTTTCGCCGGCAAACTCCCGGCGCAGCCGGCGTCGCATCGCCTGCAGGAGCGCGTCGCTCCGAACCGGATCCTCGATTGCCCGGGCCAGCAGCAATCCGCCGACCAGCGCACTGAGCAACTGCGTGGCTTTCTCGCGACTCTCGCCGGGGTCCGGACTCAAACGCAGCGCCGCGGCGAGCCGATCCAAGTGCGCGGAAAACTCCCGGGCATACGCCGTGCGCAACTCGCCCTTGAGCCGGGCCATGTCCGCCCCGACCGCGACGACAAAACAGCCCGCGCCGCGGTTGTCCCGGTGTCGGGCCGCCAGATAACTATCGATCATCAGCCGGGTCCGGGCCGCGGCGGTCGGGGTCCGAGCGATGCGATCAAGATTGGGAATCGCCGCCGCAAAGGCCTCCGCGCTGGCCTCGGCCACGAGTTGAGCCTTGCCGTCGAAGTAGGCATAGAATCCGCCGTGGGTCATCCCGGCGGCCCGCATCACATCGTCCACCCCAGCTTCCGCCACCCCCCGTTCCCGAAAAACCCGGCCGGCCGCACCGAGGATTCGACGGCGGATGGTCTGTTTGTGGCTGGGAGGGTAGCGCATTGGGCATTAAATGTGTAGTTGACTTCAGGACAGTTGTTTGCGTTTGCCGATCTATCTCGATAATTTAGAGCCTTCCGATGAGCCCGTTCGGCAAGCTCACGGCCAAACGGAGGGAATCCCAGGCCCTGAGCCAGTCGAAGGGCGGCAGCCCTACACCTAAGGGTTTTGAGGCTCCCACCGGTGAACGACCTCCAATTAAATGACGATCGTCATTCCATAATGCAAGAACGCATAATCGGCATTGATCGATCCGGGGCTCAAGCCCCCGCCTCAACCGGGTTTTGACTTTGCAGGGGTGTCTCTTTTTGCTCCCACCTCTTTTTCCGCCAGTCACCCAGTCCACCGTCCTCATGCAGCAGCTTCACGCCCACTGGCGCATGGAATACATCGAGGCACCTCGGTATCCGGCGAACATGAGGCAACCGTTCACGGAGCTGCCGGCCTTGGGTGATGACCGGACGGCGTTGATCGTCCACCGGGCCCCCCTCTCCTACCTCCTGCTAAACCGGTTTCCATATAATCCCGGTCACCTGCTGGCCGTGCCCTTTCGGGATGTCACGCGCCTCGAGGACCTGACCAGCCAGGAACGGGCGGACCTGTTCGACGAGATCGTCTTCGCCCAGCAACTCCTGACCCGGGCAATGCGGCCCGACGGGTTCAACATTGGCTTCAATCTTGGCGGTCCGGTCGCCGGCGGCAGCATCTCGCATCTCCACGGGCACATCGTTCCCCGCTGGAACGGCGACAACAACTTCATGCCGGTGCTTGGCCAGACCCGGATTCTGCCCCAGTCGCTCACGGCAACCTGGGACAAGTTGCAGGCGGCGATGAAGCCGACCGGCCTGCCCCACATGCCGGCGGCGGATCGGAAGCCGGGCCCGCGGCGTCCGAAACCGCGCCGCCGCGCCTAATTTATCTCTCCGGGACTTCGCCCTTGGTTCCCCGTTCGACGCGCTGTGCCTTTCAAGACCCTCCATTTTTCGAGCCCCCGTCACCTCAGTTCGCTTTATGCGGGCCGGGAGGAAAACCTGGTGCACGCCGAGCGGGCTCTGGGGGTGAAGTTTGTGACCCGCGACGATTGGCTGAAGATCGACGCACCGGTCGCCCCTCTGGCCAATGCCGAGGCGTTCTTTGGCTTTCTCGATCAGGCGCGGGCCCAGGGAATGACGATTCGCACGCCGGATTTCCACCGGCTGGCGGACACGTTTGCCCGGGGCGAAGGGGACGCCTTGAACGCTTTGCTGGAGCAGCCGCTGGTGATTGCCACCAACCGCAAGACCATCGTTCCCAAAACGCTCGGTCAAAAACTGTACCTGCAATCCATGCTGGCCCATCCGGTGGTGTTCGGCATCGGGCCGGCCGGCACCGGCAAGACCTATCTGGCGATGGCGGCGGCGGTGTCCGCGCTCCTGAAGAACGAGGTCGAGCGCGTGATCCTGACCCGGCCCGCCGTCGAGGCCGGAGAGGCGCTGGGTTTTCTGCCGGGCGACCTTCGCGAGAAGATCCTGCCTTACCTGCGCCCGCTGTACGACGCCCTGCACGACATGCTTGACGCGGAGGATGTCGCCCGGCTCTCGGCGAAGGGCGTGATCGAGATTGCGCCGCTCGCCTACATGCGCGGTCGGACGCTGTCGCGGGCCTTCATCGTGCTCGACGAGGCACAGAACACCACGCCCGAACAGATGATGATGTTCCTCACCCGGCTGGGGGAGGATTCGCGGATGGTGATCACGGGGGACATCACCCAAATCGACCTGCCGCGTTCGAAACAGAGCGGGTTGCTCGAGGTCCGGCACATTCTGGCGGACGTGCCCGGGATCGACTTCCACACCTTCAGCGGCGCCGACGTGGTCCGCCATCCCCTCGTCCAGAAGATTATCGCCGCCTACGAAGCCTATCGGCATCCGGATCACGACGGCCATGGCACAGAGGAGAAACCCTGAGTACGCCCCGGCCCGCAATGTCTGTTCGCAATCAACTCAAGCTCCTCGTCGGCGGCCTCAATGCCCGCCGGACCGGACGACTCTCCGCCATTCCACCGTCCGGGATGGGTGAGTTCCTGGATCGCAGCCGGCTGATTGCCGTCCTGATCTTTATCGTGACGGTGACGGCCATCGCGCTCATCAGCTCGGCCGGCATCAGCACCCTCAACGTGCCGGTGCAGACCAACCAGGTCGCCAGCTCCCGGGTCACGGCGCTGGCCTCGTTCAACTACGAAAGCGCCGAGAAAACGCGGGCCGTGCGGGAGCAGTTCCTGGATCACGTGCCGCCGGTCTACCGGATCGAAACCGCGCCGCTACACCGCTTCGAGGCCGCCGCCCAGGATCTGCTTGCCCAGCTCGCCGCCTATGAGGCCTCGCATCCGTCCGCGGCGGCGGGATCGCTGCTCAATCGCCGCGCCGAGTTGACCGCTCTCACGGACGCCTTCAATGCGCGCGATCCATCGTATCACGCCACCGCCGAGGACCTCGCCGCCATCCTGGCCGGCAGCGACGCGAAGATGCGGGCCCTCGTGTTCGAAAATGGACTCGTCACCCTGCGCAATCTCTACGCCGAGGGCATCAGCGACTCCGCGCTCGGCAGCGGGATCCCCGGCAGCGCCGTCGTGTTTCAAATCGTGCGGCCCGATGGCAAAGTCTCCCAGCGGCCCGTGCAATCGATCGAGGACGCCCTGACGTTGCTCCGCGTCAACCTCGCGACCGACAACCTGCCCCGGGCCGCGACGCTCGCAGTCTTCCGGTTCTTTCGCTTCGGCCTGACTCCCGACATCGTCTTCGATCGGGCCGCCACCGAGGCGCGCCAAGCCGCCGCCGGCAACTCGATTAAGCCCGTGACCGTCTCGGTCGCCCGCGGCCAGAACATCATTGCCGCCGGCGATCGCGTGACGCCGGAGCAGTTCGAGATGTTTCAGGCCCACCGCCAGTATCTCCGCGACCATGGCGACACGGCCGTCGACGAGGGGCTGACACTGTTCGGCCGGGTGCTGCTCGTGCTCGCGATGGTGATGGCCTCGCTGATCTACATCCGGATCGAGGATCCGGAGACGCTGCGCAGCAATGTGCGCTGCGGGCTGCTGGCCCTCGTCGTGATCGTCAACCTCGCCTTGGTCCGCGCCAATTACTCGCTCGGTGGCGCCGAGTTTTTCCTCCGCGACAGTTCGTGGGCCTCGACCTTGCCCTATGTCGCGCCAACGGCCTTCGCGCCGCTGATCGTGGCAATCCTGATCGATGCCGGTTCGGGCATCTTCATGGCCCTGCTGATCTCGATCTTCACCGGAGTCATTTACGGCAACCGGCTTGATCTGCTGGTCCTCACTTTCCTCGCGTCGCTGGTGGCGATCTACTTTGGGCGCGACGCCCGGCGCCGCGGACTGGTGGTACGGGCCGCCGGCGCCGGCGGCCTGACCGTGGCGGTGTTCGCCGCGCTGATCGGCATCGCCGACCAGACGCCGCCGGACACTTTGCTGCGGCAAATCGTGGCCGGCCTCACCACGGGTGTCCTGACCGGCATCGCGGTCGTCGGTCTGCTGCCGGTGCTCGAGTCGCTCTTCAAGCGCACGACCGACATCACGCTACTCGAGCTCACCGACTACAATCATCCGCTGCTGCGCCGCATGCAGCTCGACGCCCCCGGCACCTACCACCACTCGCTCGTCGTCGCCCAGTTGTCGGAAAATGCCGCGAACGCCATCGGGGCCAATCCCCTCGTCGCCAGAGTTTGCGCGCTCTTCCACGACGTGGGCAAGACCGGGAACGCCGGAATCTTTATCGAAAACCAGCGCGATCGCGTGGATCTCCACGCGGGCCTCGACCCGGCGGAATCCGCCCGGCTGATCAAGCAGCACGTCGCCGATGGCGTCGAACTGGCCCACAAGCACCAACTCCCCCGGGCCGTGGTCGACGTAATTCAGCAGCACCACGGCACGACCCTAGTTCGGTTTTTTTATCAGCGCGCCGTCGAACTGTCCCAGTCGCGCGCCCCCTTTCCGGTGGCGGGAACCCGCGCGGGCGTCCATCGCGACGCCCTGCCCGCCGACGTCGCGATGGACGCCTTCCGTTACGATGGACCCCGCCCACAGTTCAAGGAAAGCGCGATCATCTCGCTGGCCGATGGCGTCGAAGCCACCACGCGTTCGCTGCGCCAGGTCGACGCCGGAAAGCTCAGCGAACTCGTCAACCGGATCGTCGGGGAGCGACTTCAAGAGGGGCAGCTCGACGAAGCGCCGCTGACGCTCGAGGAGCTCACGAAGATCAAGAACAGCTTCCAGTTCACGCTCCTCAACATGCTCCACGGGCGGGTGGCTTATCCGGAGAAGCGCACCGGCGATGCGTCGCGCCCTTCCGGCGACCAGATTTCGTCCGGCACCGGTGGCTAAGGCGGAGCCGCGTAGCCACGAGCGACGACGAACCCGGCCGATTCCTGTTTTCGTCATGCGCTCCATCGTTATCGCCAACCGCCATCCGCGGCTTCGGCTGGACCGCCGCTCCGTGGCAGCCGCGATGCGCACGCTGGACGAAAATGCCGCGGCGATTCGAGTGTCGCGGACCGCGTTTCTCGCCGGCGAACTGTCGCTGGTTTTCCTCACCGATGCGGCGCTCGGCCGGCTGCATGGTGAATTCCTCGCCGATCCCTCGCTCACCGACGTCATCACCTTCGAGGGCGATCCCAGCTTCGCCACCGCCGGGGAAATCTGCGTCTCCGCCGATGCGGCCGCCCGCCAGGTGGCGGGCACGGCCAGCGCCAGCCGGGCGCGCGCCTTCAGCGCAGAACTCACCCTCTATCTGGTCCACGGCTGGCTGCACCTCGCCGGCTACGACGACCTCGTGCCGGCGAAGAAGCGGGCCATGCGGCGGGCCGAGGCGCGCGCCATGAGCCTGCTGCAGCAGGCCGGATCCCTGCCACAGTTTCGACTGTAGGGCCGTCGCTTGCGACGAGCCCGCTTTAGCTCGTGAATCTGGGGCCTGCAGACGAGCCGGTTCGGCACGTTCACGACCAAACGGAGGGAATCCCAGGCCCTGAGCCAGTCGAAGGGCGGCAGCCCGACACCAATCGGTTTCGACGTGCTCGCCGTTTGAAACCGCCCCGACTGCACTTCCTAGACTACGCCACTTTACGAAGTCTCCTGATTTTCCGACGCGGCCGGAAAGCGATTGCGGAGATTCACCCGCTGGCGAATCTAACACCAGTTTTGCCCGGCAAAGCCAACTCATGCCCGAAACCACGCCACTGCCCGGTTCCCGTCTGATCACGTTCCGTAACGCCTTCTTCTCGGGCGTGCTGCTGCTGGCGCCGTTGATTGTGACGGTCTGGGCGTTTCGCGCCTTTATCGACGTCGTCGGCGGCCGCTTCCGCCCGCTCTACGAGCACTACCTGCCGGAATCTCTCCAGCAGTTACCCTTCTTCTGGGACGTCATTGCCACCGGCGTGGTCATCCTGCTCGTCACGGGGCTCGGCCTCCTGTCGAATTATTTCCTCGGGAAATATTTTCTCAGCATCGGTGAGCGCGCCATCCTGCGCATTCCGGGCATCGGTGCGGTTTACAGCTCCGTCAAGCAGGTCGTCGCCACCTTCGGCACCGGCAATCGCAACATGTTCACCAAGGTGGTCGTGGTGGAGTTTCCCCGTCGCGGCACCTGGAGCATGGGCTTTCTCACCAACACTGTCCAAGGCGAGCCGCAGTCCGTCGCCGGCGGCGAGGTGTGGACCATTTTCGTGCCGACGGCACCGAATCCAACGAGTGGATTCATGGTGATGCTGCCGCGCCACGAAGTCGTGGAGCTGACCATGAGCGTCGGCGACGGCATGAAGATGATCGTCTCGGGTGGCGCGGTCGTCCCTCCCTGGACCGGCGCCAGGCCCGTGACCCTTTCGTCCTAGCCGCTCGGTGAAGATTCGCCACCACAGTTTCCGACGCTCCGGTGGTTTGTAGTTCCGCCTTCAGGCGGAAGGTTGGTTTCGCTTCGCTGTCCGCCGCTTCCCTTCCCGTGCCCGCCCAATCCCTCGAGACCGACGCCTTCGTCCTGCTGAAGCGGCTGCCCACTGATGCGTTTCAAGGGCTGACCGTCTTCTCGGCGAGTCACGGCCTCCTGCCGGTGATGCAACGGGTGCCCAAGGCCCGCGGCCCGGCGGGCGCGACACCCCATGTCGCCCTCGATCTTTTCGACGAGGCCTGGCTGATGTTGGAGTCGTCGAACCAGGGCCGCACCTGGTTCACGCGGGAAGTGCGCCTGATCGCGCGGCCCACGGACATCGGCCGGAGCTATGACGCGCTGCGGTTCGCCTCCGCCCTGGCGGCCCTGATCGGCCGCAACCCGGTCCACGAGGACAGCCGCGAGGCGGTCGCCCAGCTGCTGCGCGAGGCGTTCGCGGCGTTCGGTTCCGGGGTCCGGCCGGATATCGTGTATCTGAAGTCCTTGTATCGATTCGCCCGGTACGAAGGCTATCCCTTGAAGGAACAATGGTTCCCCACGCTCCCCGCCACTGATCGCGCCGAGGTCGCCACGGTGTTGAACCGCCCGCTGGCCGAGCAGACCGCCCCCGAGCCGGACGTCGCCCGGCTGCAGCACCGGCTGGAAGCGTACCTCCGCGGCCACACGGAAATCCTGCTGGATTGAGACGGCGGGCGAAAGGGCTGGTCCGATTCCAGCGCGTTTGAGGTCATTTGGAGTGTTTGTGCTCTGGCAAGGGGTCGAGCCGTTACGTGTTACGCGTTGTAACATGTAACAGCCCGACCCCCTAAGGCCGACCCCTGCGGGTGAAAAAGTGTAGCGACCCGCAACACGGCGCTTGTTTCCCGGTCCCGGGCGAACGTCACTGGGCGTGCCATGATGTTCGATCTCGATCGCCGCACCGCGGCGTTGAGCGTCGGCGAGTTCGCCGATTTTTCGCTCGGCCCGCACGACTCCGTCGGCGGGCCGCAGGGCTTGTGGCGCGCGCAACTCGGCACCTACTGGCATGGTGAATTGCGGGCTCAGGCCACGGCCGAGCACGCCGCCGCCGCGAGTTTCGAGCTCCCGATTGCCGGGCAGGTCGCCCATCGCGGCTGGACGCTCGCTCTCACCGGCCGAATCGATCAAATTGTCCGCCGCCCCGACGGGCTGACGCTGCGGGAGATCAAGACAGTCACCCGGGAACTGCCCGCCGACGAGGCCGAGCTCCGGCAGGACTATCCCGAATATCTCATCCAGCTCGCCACCTACCTGGCACTCGCCCGCCTCGGCGCCCTCACACTCCGCCCGGAGATTGGTAACGTAATACGTGACAAGTCCGATTCCCCGAGCCAGCCCGAAGGCGCGCTGCTCGCGGAGCTCGTTTTCGTCGAGGTGGATTCCGGGCTGGCGCAGACGGTCACACTCACTGCCTCCGACGACAGTTATTTCCGCGGCCAACTGGAACGGGTCACCGAGTTCCTCGACTTGCGGCAGCGAGCGCGGGCGCGGTTGCAGCATCTCCGGTATCGCCCTGCGTTCGACCGGCCGCGGCCCGGACAGGAGACGACGCAGGCGGAACTCACGGCGCTCTTCGCCCGGCATCCGCTGGTCCTCTTCGAGGCCCCGACCGGCTTCGGCAAGACCGGCGTGCTGCTCGAGTTTGCCCTCGGACAATTACGGTCCGGCCACTTCGATCGCGCGCTCTACCTGACCAGCAAATCCACCGGCCAGCTTCAGGTCGTGCGCACGCTGGGTACGATGACGAGCGAACCCGCCGAGACGGGCGCCGCGCGCGCTGCGCCGACGCAGGCGCTCGCCGTCTGGCAGGTGCGGGCCAAGGCCGAGCACTGCGTCAACACCACCTTTCATTGCGTCCGGGACACCTGCTCCTATCTCGCCGGCGCGGCCGAGCGCTGGCCCCGCAGCGGCCTGGCCCGGTTCTATCTCGACGAGCTGCACGCCCGGGATCTTCCCACGCTGCGCGAGGCCGGCCGCGACGCGCAGATCTGTCCGTACGAGATCACGCGGACTGCACTCGCGTTCAACGACGTCTGGATCGGCGACTACAACTACGTCTTTGCCCCGCGCAATCGCGGCCTCTTCTTCGAGCAGCCGGGCTTCGCCGCGGCGCGCACGCTCCTGCTGGTGGATGAGGCCCACAACCTGCCGGGCCGCGTCGCCGACGCCTATTCGTACTCGCTCACGGCAGACGAGGCGCTCGCCACCCGCACTGAGCTTCACCGCGTGCGTCTGCCGTCGCAGCTCACCACCGCGTGGGACCACTGGTGCCATGGCCTGCAGCACCTGCGCAAATGCGACGCGCTCGGCGCCGCCGAGGAGGATGACCTTCGTCACCTGCTCGCCAACCTCGCCAAGATTATTCCGAGCCTGTCCCTTAACCTGGCGGAGCTGGGGCCGCGCGCCGCCGACAACCTCTGGCAGATTCCGTCGCTCTGCGACGAACTCGAAAGCACCACCCTGCCGCGGCTCTGGTGGAGTCCGCGCGATGGCGAGCTCGCGCTCACCTGCCTCGACGCGGCCAGCGCAATTGGCGCCGCGCTCCGCGACTTCGGCGGTGTCGTGCTGGCGAGTGCCACGCTGACGCCGGTGGACGGATTTGCCGCCGCGTGCGGCCTCGGAGATCGCCGCGCGGAGAATGGGGAAAAGGAAGCCCGCCCACTGGGCAACCTCCCGACTCCGGTCTCCGGAATCGAAACCGCGCGGCTGGGCGTGCTGAACAAGCGCGAGACGAAAAGGCTCCTCAGGCAGCTCACCAGCGCCGCGGAATTGCTCCGCGTCGAGGAAGTGCGCGAGGCCGCGCAGCCCGCCGTGCTCCGCGCTCACACTCCCTGGCGCGAGGGAGCCTATGCGATCGGCGTCGACACCCGCGTGGACACGACCTTCCAGCACCGCTCGCACCACTACACGACCACCGGGGTCACCATCGCCGCCCTGCACGCCGCCAGCTCGCGCTCCAATCTCGAGCAACTTTCAACGCTCAACTCTCAACACCCAACGCTCAGCACCCCGACCTCAGGTTTCCCTCCTGATCTCTCAACCCTCAACTCTCAGCTCTCAACTCCGAACCCCGTCTCCATCGCCGTCTTCTTTCCGAGTTACGCTTACGCCGACGCGATTGCCCGGGAACTGGAGGCGATCGCGCCGGGCCTGCGGGTGGCACTCCAGCCGAAGTTGCGAGAACTCGCGGCGCAGGCGGCCTGGGTGGAGTCGTCGCTCGCGCAAGGCAGCGCGCTCTTTCTCGTGCTGGGTTCCAGTTTTGCGGAGAGCATTGATCTGCTTGGCGGACGCGTGTCGCACGCCATGGTGATTGGTCCAGCTCTGCCCGAAGTGAATGCGGTACAGCGCGCGCGGCTGGCGGAAGTCTCGCTTCACGGCGCGGGCCGTGAAGCCGCGTTCCGGCGCGTTTATCAGGTTCCGGGCATGACAAAGGTGAACCAGGCGCTGGGCCGGCTCGTGCGCGCACCGGGCCAGCGCGCCCGCGTGCTGCTGCACTGCCGCCGCTTCCTCGAGCCGAGCTACGCGGAACTGCTCGCTCCCGAATATCGGGGCGGCGTTCAGGTGGCCGACGACCTCGCGCTTGCCGCCTGGCTGGGCGCACCTCCGCCAGCTTAGAACGTGTCGGGCACCTCTTCGGATGTGAAATCGATGCGGGCAATGGAAGGGACGAGATCCCCCGCGTCCGAATCCGTGACGCCATGCCACCGGCCTCGACGGAGCTCGGCCCTCCAGCCGACAGGAAGTGCAGGACAGCCTCTAGTCTGGCTGGAGCGGTAGCCGGTGTAGGGGCGCAGTTTAATCTAGACCGATCCAGCGCGGCAGGTCGTCGACTGCTCGAAGTCACCTCGGCGACGACGGTGAACCCGAAGAGCGGATTAGGGCTTCTGCCGGATGGCACGGGTCTCTGGTCCGTGAAAATCCTCCCGCATCACCTCTCGCTGACATGGGTCTGGAGACCCATGCCGCACCCCAACTCCCCTCACAATCGCAGCGTAAACACCACGAACGCGCCCACGCCGGCGATGATGGCGACCGTGCCCCAGCGGCGGTGACCGGGGATGCCCCACCACATATAGTAACCAGTCAGGATCCAGCCGATCATCGCCAGGCAGACGATGTCCACCATCACGCCCCACGAATCGGACAGGAATCCGTCCTGTTCGAATCCGCCGCGGGCATGCATCCCGGTCAGGAATTGATCGAAGCGAAACCGCCGGTCCTCGACAGTGAGCCACTTCCGATCGCTCGCATAAATCACCCGGGTGGATTCGAGGAAGGAATAGGTGTTCACGATCAACCGCGTCGGGCTCTGCCGATACACTCCGAAGTTCACCGGCTTGAGGCCGACCTCGCGGAGGATTCCGCGGCCAAATTCTCTCAACTCCTCCTGCCCGGCGGGCACCGGCGCCTCATACGACCGCTCCAGCCGCATCGTCCACAACGGGAGCTCCTTGGCTGCATCGCGGTTTTCGAAGTAGCGGTTGTGTGCAAACGGCAGGGACGAAATCCCGTAGATCAGGAACCACGGCAGCAGCGCGAGCCCGAGGTAGAGGTGCAGGCGACGTAGAAGATGCGAGGTGTTCATGGGCTCAGATCGCGAACACGTAGAACGCAAACAACACCACGCCGCCGAGAGCCGCCACCGCGCCCGCCATGCGCGTCGCCTTCATCTCCCACCACATCCAGAGCCCCGAGAGCGCCCAGATCACCATCGCGGCGATCACCAGGTCGACCGTCACCGCCCAGGCGGTGTCGAGGGCATAGCCGGTTTCGTAGCCACGCCGCCGGTGAAAGCGCTCGAGCACCGTGTTCGTCCGCGGCGCCAGTTTCTCGATCGCCAGCGTCCCGGCCGCCAGCACGTAGGTGATCCGGCGTGGCACGAGGAGATCGTTCCGGTTGATCACGATCGTCCCATCCAGCCGGCGGTTCACGCTGTGCGCGCCGGCGAGATCGAGCGTCTCGAGAATCTGGCGCGCGATGTCACGCGGTGTCGCGTCCGGACTGAAGCTCCCGGCGTAAGCGAGTTCCCGCTCGGGCTCGTAGGTTCCAGGACCAGGACCGTACTTCGCCACAAAGTACTGCCGGTGATTCATCGCCAGCGTGCTCACGGCGTACATCAGCAGCCAGGGCGACAGGAACAGCGCCACATACAGATGCGACCGACGGATCAACCGGGATGTCGTCATCGGGCTGATAGCTCAGTGAGCGTTTCCTGAAAAGGCCGCGAGCCGGGCTTGGAGTTCCGCTTCGGACCACCAGCGTCCCCGCACCATGACTCCCGTGCGTCGGGTGAGATGACGGAGGTCAGCGAGGGGATTCGCCTCCAGCAGGATCAGGTCGGCACGTTGACCCACCGCGACCGTGCCGAAGCGATCCTTGGCCTTGAAATAGTCCCCGATATTCGCCGTCGCCGAACGCAGGATGGCGTAATTCGAGAGTCCGGCCGCCGCCATCGCCTGTATTTCCCGGTGAATGGAAAATCCGGGGACGCTGAAAATCTGCGGCGCATCGGTGCCGAAGAGGATCGTCACGCCGCCGTCCGCCAGCGCCTTCAACACGACCCGCCGGCTGGCGGCAATCTGCGCCGCGCGCGAACGATCGAATCCGGGAGCCCGCGTCTGCGCTGCATAGTTCCGAGTCCAGGCCGCGACGGTCGCGGGCGGCATGTACTTCAACTCCGGGAAGGCGGTCATCTCGTCCAGGTTCGCCGACCCGATGATCGCCTCCCACAGGACCATCGTGGGAACCACCGCGACGCCGGCCTCCCGCGTCAGCCGGACAATCTCGGCGAGCTTCGCTGGATCGAGCGGCCGGGTCCCGGCGTCGAGGTGCTCGATGTAGCCATCGAGATGATCGACGGTTTCCTGGCGCCGGGCGATCGCATGGACCAGCCCCACGTCGGCGGGAATGTGCCCCGCAAAGCGGATCCCGACTTCGTCAGCCGTCCGGGCCATCGCGTCGTAGACGTCGCGCCGCAGCCCGGGGTGAACCTTGAGCAAATCCCAGCCTTCCGCCTTTTGTTCGCGCACCATCCGCTCCGCCTGTTGGGGCGAGCCGACGCTCGGTCCGCGGAAACTGGGGCCCGCCAGATACAGCGTCGGGCCGGCAATCTCGCCGCGCGTCACCTGCTCGCGCAGTTCAATCTGCCCCGGGTAACCCAACATGCCGCGGACCGTCGTGACGCCGTTGGCGAGAAAGAGAAAATAGTTGTCCTCGATCGCCCGCCGCGAGGAACCGGGCGGCGGATTGTGCCCATGCATCTCCCCGAGGCCCGGCAGCAGAAAACGCCCGGTGCCGTCGATCCGCCGGGCGTCCGCCGGCACCGTCAACTCGCCGACCGGCCCGATGGCGATCACCCGATCGCCCCGCACGAGCACGGTCTGCCGGGGAAGCGTGCGCTCCGCGTCCATCGGAAGCACGGTGACATCGACGAAGGCGGTCGTGACCAGCGAGCCGGGCTCCCCGCCGTGAGCCGTGAAACCCAGCAGCAGGAAAAACAGGATACGAAGGAGCGTTTTCATGGTGAGGGGAAGCAACCGGCCGGGGCGACGCTGGGCTCCAAGCAGATTCGCCCGGAGCACGCGGTCAATGCAACTCCCCCGGTCACGCCGGGCCAATCGTTCGCCTCCGGGTTGGTAGTTCCGCCTTCAGGCGGAGATGGCGGGAAAAATTGGCCATGACATACCAATCTTTGCTCACGCGAAGACGCGAAGTGAAATCACGGCGGGAGACCTCGCTGTCCCGGCCGGAGACTAGCGATTCCCGCGATGGAAACCTATCTTCCGTTCCCTTTCAGGGCTGGCTGGCAACGCGAGCTGGCGAATCACGTCCACGATCAGCGCCAGTTGCTTATCGTGCGCCCCCACCCGCGCGTCGAGTTCGACGAGCTTCGCCGCGAGCGCCCGATGCCTTACCATGAATTGCCGCAGACGGACGAACGCGCGGACGATGGTCACGCTCATCTCGGTCGCCGCCGTGCTGCTGAGCACCGTCGCCGCCTGAATGGCCCCATGCTCCGTAAACGCCCATGGCAGATGTTTGATGTTTCCGCCGCGCTTCAAGGTCGCAATTTGCGACCTTGAAGCCGCCATGGCACCCGCCTCCTCGCGAGTGAGCTGGAAGACGAAGTCGTCGGGAAATCGGCGGCGGTTTCGCCGCACCTGCTCATTCAGCTGCTTCGTCGAAACCCGATACAGCGCCGCTAGGTCGCGATCGATGAGCACTCGCCGGCCACGAAGGACGATGATTCGTTCCTGAACGATCTCCAGTGGCGCGGTCGCTGACATACACCTGCGATCCCACAACTGATCGAACTGGCTTTGCAATGGTGTCGGACACCCGGAAACGGGGCCCGCGACGGCTTGAAGTTCGAGCCCGTCCGCTCAACGGCCAGAGGCAATGGCCGAAAAAAGCGCAAAACCCAGCCTCCGCTTTTACGCCATCTGCGCTGCTGGGTCGGCGAATCACTGATCTCGCGAGGACGCCAAGGAGAGCCGAGCTCCGTCGAGGCCGGATCATTGAATCCGCAATCCGGGCTCACGCGAAGCGCGAAGAACGGAGAACTCCTCCGCGAGCTCCGCGGCTCCGCGTGAGCTGGGCGTCGCCTGCAAATTCTGGGCCAGCCGCCTTCGCGCGTTCGCGGCTTCGCGTGAACAAAGAGTCTGGGCTATCCCCTTTGGTTCTAGCTCCACTCGCTTACGCTCGCAGCCACCTTGGAGGGGTCTTGGTTTGTCCTTCTGTGCAATGCCTGGGCTGGTCGGCACGGCTTTCGTTTCAATCCTCCAGGCAGTTTACAGAAGCCGAGCCAAGATCAGACCAAGGCCGGGTCCGCCTGAGAGCGGGACTACGAACCCAAGCAGGCCCAAGTCCCCGGTTGATCTCGCCGGTCCGGGGACAATGCTCCTCGTGCCCGCTGCGACTCCTGCGGGGCCACTCCTGCCCCACCGTCCTTTCCCATCATGACTCCTGTCACCTTCCGGTTCTGGCTCCTCCTCCTGCTCCTGCCGTGCCTGACTTCGCTGCGCGCCGCTGTGCCGATGCCGGACTGGAAAGCGGGAACGGCCGTTGCCGACATCACCCCGGATATGCCGATGTGGATGGCCGGCTATGGCAACCGGACGCGCCCGGGAGATCAGGTCGCCCAGCGGCTGTTCGCGAAGGCCCTGGCTCTCGAGGATACGCGCGGCAAGGTCGCGGTGCTGGTCACGACGGATGTCCTCGGGATTCCGAAAATCGTCCGCGCCGCCGTCGAGAAACGGATCACAACCGAGTTCGGTCTGCCGGGCTCACATCTCCTGATTAACGCGTCGCACACCCACACGGGACCGGAGATCCGCGTCATCGATACCAGCTTCGGTCGCCAGGATCCCGCGCGACTCGAGCGCGTGCTCAAGTATCGCCAGGAACTTGAGGACAAGATCGTGCGCGTCGTGGGCGAGGCCCTCGCCCGCCGCCAACCTGCCTGGGTCGCGTTCAGCCAGGCTCGCGCCGGGTTCGCGATGAATCGCCGCGAGAATTATTCGCTGCCGAAGGGCGATGTGCGAAGCGGCAAGGTTCCGAACCCGGACGGCCCCGTGGATCACGACGTGCCGGTCCTCGAGATCACCGATGCCGCGGGCAAGCTTACCGCGGTCCTCTTCGGTTACGCCTGCCACAACACGACGCTCGATGGCTATGCGTTCACCGGCGACTATGCGGGCTTCGCCCAGGCCCATCTCGAGGCCAGCCATCCCGGGGCAGTGGCGCTGTTCATGTCGGGCTGCAGCGGCGATCAGAATCCCCATCCGCGGCGGGATCAGATCGCCGGCCTCAAGCCGCTCGAACTCGCCAGCCACCATGGGCGCGCCCTCGCCGTGGCGGTGGAGGCGGCGCTGCAGGCGTTTCCCCGCCCGCTTGAGTCGCGGCTCGAGTCCGTCCTCGAGGACGTGGCGCTCGACTACCTGCCCGTGCCGACCCGCGAGGAATTGCAGGCGCGGCTCAAGTCGGCGGATCGGACGGAGCGCGAGAACGCCCAGGTCATCCTCGAACGGCTCGATCGCGAAGGCAGCCTGCCGAGGCAATACGCCTATCCGATCCAGGTGATGCGACTCGGCGCGCTGACGCTCGTGGGCCTGGCGAGCGAAGTCGTGGTCGATTATTCACTCCGGTTGAAACGCGAGTTGCCCGGCCCACTGTGGGTTTCGGCCTACAACAATGATTTCATGGGCTACATGCCGAGCCATCGCGTGTGGCTCGAGGGCGGCTACGAAGGCGGGGGTTCACTCGTGTTCACGTCGTCCTCCCTCTATCGGGGCGCGGTGCATCCAAACATCTGGGCGCCGACGCTGGAGGAACGAATCATCGCCAAGGTCCACGAGCTGACCCGGCGGCTGGAGAGATTGAAGGCTCCTTGAGCCCCGGGTCCGTTGGGCCCAACGCGCCAGCGATTTTTACCCGCGTTGGAATCCCGTTGATTCATCCGGATTCGGGGTCGCCGGCGTAACCTTGTCGCGGACCACTCCGTCTTCCTGAATGCGCCACCGGCGCGTTGATGAAGCGTCTGTTGAAAATCGTCATTTTGGCCCCGATATTCACCCTCGCAGTGCTGGTCGTGATTCTCTGTGGCGTCGGCCGCGATCTGTGGACGTCCGCGATCAAACCCGACTGCTCCAGCTGAGCCGAGAACGTTTACCTCGCGAATTGGGACCTGCCGACGTGGCCGCGAGCGTGAGCGAGTGGGAGAGTGAAACGACTCAAGGAAGGTCGCGTGGCCACTCGCTCACGCTCGCAGCCAAGGAAGGTCAGAACGGCCGCTGAAACGACTTGGGATCCTCGCCGGCGCGCAGGGAAATCGCCGCCCCCTCCTGTCCCAGTTCGAGGCACTCGAAGAGATTTCGGATGCACTGGCCCAGGCGATCGTGACCGGCCTTCTCCCGCTCGATCTGGTCGACGAGCTTCCGGCCCAGGATGGCAGCCTCCGTCTGGACGCGCCCGGCGATCCGGGCCGGCGGGTTGTCATCGGAATCGAGATACGGCGAGAGCAGGGCCTCGAGCCGCGACGCGGTGTCCGAGAGGGAATCCACGCCGCCCACCGGCCGCGCCCCGGACTCTGGCATCAAGTGCAGGATCCGCCGGGCCACGCGCCCGGCCTGGGGCAGATTCAAGGCGACGCGAAAATACGGAAGTTCGTCAGGCATGGCAGGGAGTGCGGGCAATGCGGCAGGGAACGTAGCTCGGCGCGTGAGCGCAAGGCTCACAGCCGCGGCAGCAGATCGGCGAGATAGCGACGCCAGTTGTGCCAGTTGTGTGCGCCCTTGCTGGCGATCCACTCGTGCCGGATGCCGAGTTGCTGCAGGCCTTCATGGGACGACTTGAAGCCCTCCCAATTGTGATCGAGTTCGCCGCAGGCGAAATAAAAGAGCCGCATTCCGGCATTGAATTTGGCCCCGTCGCGCAGGAGCGGATAGTCCGCGGCAAATCCGTCGCGCAGCCGCGTACTGAACGCGGCCAGCACGGAGAACAGTTCCGGATGCCGAAAGCCGACATGCAGGGTCTGGCTCCCGCCGTTGGACAGGCCGGCCAGCCACCGATCCTCCGGCCGTCCCTTGATTCGATACGTCCGCTCCATCCGCGGCATGACTTCCTGCAACAGATGGCTCTCAAAGGTATCGAGCCACTGCTTCCGCGCCTCCTCCGTATAGGGCTGGGCCCGCGGGAACTCCGCATGCGGCATGACGATGATCATCTCCTTCATCCGGCCCTGGCCGATGAAGTTGTCGGCCATCACGTCGACCGCGCCCGACATCGTCCAGTTCGAGGGATCGCCTGACCCGCCATGCAGGAGGTACAAGACGGGATATTTTCGATCCGAGTCGGCATAACCCGGCGGCGTGTACACGTAACACTTCACCCCCTGCCACAGCGCGGACGAGGGAATCGTCTCGACGTGTACGACGCCGTGCGCGACGCGTTCGTCGACGTCCTCGGGCAAGGGCGCCGCACCCCGGATCTCGAGGATGCTGGATACCGTACCGCGACGGCGCAGGGGATTGGCCGGATCGGCCGCGATCAGGCCATCGACATTGAACCGATAGAAATAAAGTCCCGTCTCGAGCGGCCCGGTTTGAAAGGTCCAGGTGCCATTTTCTCCTCGCTGCATCGGGACGCCGGCACGATCGGCCACGAAATCGGCGAGAATGAGAACCTTGGCCGCGTGCGGAGCCGCCAGTGAAATTGTCGCGGATCGATCTGCGGCCACGACCGGCGCGGCTGCGTGTGCGAGCAAACGGGCAGCCACGAAGACGAGGAGAAGACGCAGGGTATTCATGGGGCCGTGGGGTTCACGCGCCGAACTCCTGCGGCGCGAGGACACATTCACGCTCCCCACGTTCAAATCCAACGCGAAATTCTTCCAAGACCTAACCCGAAGACACTGAAATTTGATCCGGAGACAGAGTCCTCAATATCCCGGTCGCCTGCCGAGCCACACACCCCGCCCTGCGGGCACCCCTCTCCCAGAGGGGACTTTTCGGAAAAGCGAGCTCGAGGATCCCCTCTTGGAGAGGGGTGGCGCGCAGCGCCGCGGTGTGTTGGTTCGGGAACATCGGAAGTCTCGAAAACTTCTGGCCATGACTCCACATCGGGTGCTCGCTCGACGTGTCGCGTCCACCCCACCCGCCCATGCTGCTCTCCCGCATTCTCCGCCTCTCCGGTCGTCTTCCCGCCGCGCTCCTTGGCGCGGCGCTCGTCGCTTCCCCACTCGCCGCCGCCCCTGCGGTCGCCGGGCAGCCCCTGCCCAAGTGGGAAAAGGGCATGCTCGACATCCATCAAATCAACAGTGGCACCGGCGACGCCGCCTTCCTGATCCTGCCGGACGGCACGACGATGATTCTCGATGCCGGCGCCGGCTATCGCGAGCAGCAGGTGAAGACGCGCTACGACGCCCCGCCGCGGCCCAACGCCTCGCTCCGTCCCGGCCAGTGGGTTGCGCGCTACATCCAGCGGGTGCATCCCGACGGCGCGCAGGGCGCGATCGACTACGCCATGCTCACCCACTTCCACGGCGATCACATGGGCACGCTCGTGCCGTCGTCGCCCAAGTCGCCGACCGGACCCTATCGCCTCAGCGGGATCACCGACGTCGGCGACGCGCTCCGGATCCGCAAGATGCTCGATCGCGGCTGGCCAGGTTACAATTTTCCCGGCGAGTCCGGCGGCGAGATGATGATCAACTATCGCGCGTTCCTGAAATGGCAGATGGAAAACCGCGGCCTGCAGGTCGAACGGTTCGTCCCCGGTCGCGCGGATCAAATCGTCCTCACCCGCGCCCGGCAGGAGTTCCCCCAGTTCGAGATCCGCAACATCGCCGGCAATGGATTCGTGTGGACCGGCGGCGGCACGGCGGTGCGCAATCGCTTCCCCGAGGGCGTCATCCCGGTGGAGAACAATTGCAGCCTCGCCTTCCGCCTCACCTACGGGCCGTTCTCGTATTTCAACGGCGGCGACATGGCCGGCGTGCCCGACGCCGCCGTCGCCGGGGTCTCGAACGACGCCGCTCCTGCCTGGAGCGAAATGGAATCCGCCGTCGCCTGGGTCACCGGGCCGGTCGACGTTCACGCCCTCAATCACCACGGCACGCCCGACGCCGCGAACGCGTTTTTCCTCAGCGTCCTCCGTCCCCGGATTCACATCATGTCGATCTATGCATCGAGCCAGCCCGGACCCGAGGTGCTGCGCCGGCTGTTGTCGCCCCGTGTCTATCCGGGGCCGCGCGAAGTTTTCATGACCAACTGGCTGTGGGAGGGCCGGCGCGAGCACATGCTCAAGCTTTACGGTGAGGCCGACACTGCGTGGCTGGTCGATCAGATCAACCGCATCGCGGGGAACCAGGGTCATGTGGTGGTTCGCGTGGAACCGGGCGGCGCCAGTTACCGCGTCCTCGTCCTCGACGACAGCAAGGAGGACGGCGCGGTGCTCTCGGTACACGGCCCATTCCAGTCCCGCGGCGCCCCGGACACGACGCCGCGCTGACGCGTGAGGATGTGGCACGGGTCTCCCGACCCGTGAAATTCATGATGTAACGTCCTCCATGGGTCGGGAGACCCATGCCACTCTCGAGCGGACTTTGTCTCGAAATCACGGACCCGGCCGCTTTTCCTTTCCCCACATGAAAATCCGCGAAATCCGCTGCGCCGGACTCTATGGCGCCACCCCCGAGGGCGGCTGGAGCAATGAACTGCGCCCCGAGGATTGCGTGCACACGCTGATCGCCGTCCACACGGACGAGGGCCTCATCGGCCTCGGCAGCGTGTTCAGCAACGACCAACTCGTCCGCGCGGCGCTGAACGTCCTCGAGCCGCTCTATCGCGGCGAGAACGCCCTCGAACCGGAGCGCGTGAGCGAGAAGCTCCACCAAAACACCTTCTGGCTCGGCCGCGGCGGCTCCATCACGCACACCATCGGTGGGATCGACATCGCGCTGTGGGATCTGCTCGGCCAGGTCACCGGCCAGCCCGTTGGCCGGTTGCTCGGCGGCCGTTGCCGCGAGCGCGTCCGGCCCTACGCCTCGATTCTCATGGATCAGCCGGATCGCCTGGCGGAGCGGCTGCGCGGGATCCGCGCCAAGGGTTTCCGCGCCTTCAAGATTGGCTGGGGGCCCTTCGGCCGGGTGGACGCGGCGACCGACGAGGCGATCGTCCGCGCGGCGCGGGCCGCGGTCGGCGACGACGCGCAGCTGATGGTCGACGCGGGCGCGAGCGACGCGTATTGGAAACAGGGCTACAAGTGGGCGCTGCGAACCGCCGGGATGCTGGCCAACTACAATGTGGCCTGGTTCGAGGAGCCGCTGCTGCCGGATGCCCTGACCGACTTCGTGGAGCTGCGGCGGCGCGCGCCGCTGCCGATCGCGGGCGGCGAAGTCCTGACGCGCCGGCAGTCGTTTCAACCCTGGCTGCAGGCGGGAGCGTTCGACATCGTCCAACCCGATGTGACCAAGGTCGGCGGAATCAGCGAGGAGCGCCGCATCGGCTGGATGGCGCAGGAGAACGGCGTGCGCTTCATCCCGCACGGCTGGAACACGGCGGTCGGGCTCGCGGCCGACCTCCAGCTCGCCTCGGTGTTTCCCACCACCGATCTCGTGGAGTACCTCGACGGCTCGCCTTTCATCGACGAGATCGCCGCCGGCGGCTGGAAGCTCGATGCGGACGGCATGCTCGCGATTTCCACGACGCCCGGACTGGGCCTGAAACTCGATCCCGACGCCGTCGCGAAGTACACCGGCGGAGCAAAACTCTTGGACTGAGATCGCAGCTGGAGGCAGGCCGGTTTTGAGCCTGAAGCCAGGAAACCCTGAAACAGAGCCGGGTCTGAACCCACGGCTTCGAACCACGCCGTCGCCGCGCTGGTTCATGGCTTCCTGGCTTCAGGCTCTCTGACTCAGGAGTTTCCTCTCCGGGCTGCCGCTCGGAGACCGGCGCCAAGCGATCCCGGCGTTGCCACGCCTTGACGGGCCCCCTCACACTCCGCGCGATGAAATCCAAGCGACGCGTCAGACCCTCCCGTGCCGCCACCGAGTACCGCTACGAGAAGCTGACCTGGCCCGAAATCAACGACGCGATCGATCTCGGCAAGGTCTGCATCATCCCGTGCGGCGCGGTCGAGCAGCACGGACCCCACCTGCCGCTCGACGTGGATCTCGTCTGCCCGACGGGGATCGCGCGCGGCGCGGGCCAACTCGTGCCGGACAAGATGCTCGTCCTCCCCACCGTTTCCTACGGCTACACGGGGCACGTGATGGATTTCCCGGGGACGATTAACACCAACTACACGACCTTCATGGAGCACGTGTTGGATATCACCCGCTCGCTCGCCTACCACGGCTTCAAGAAGATCATGCTCCTGAACGGGCACGGCTCGAACATGCCGAATCTCGATCTCGTCGCCCGGCGGACGAACCTCGAGACGGATGCCGAGTGCATCCTCGGCGCCTGGTGGAACCTGCTCACTGTGGACAAGGACTTCCTGCCAAGCTGGCGCGAGAGCGAGTTTCCCGGCGGCTGCGCGCATGCGTGCGAACTCGAGACTTCGCTCTATCTCTATCTCGACGGTGACAATGTCCGGAAGGACAAGATCAAGAGCGGGAAGATCAGCTTCAACAAAGAGAAGAGCCCGTTCAACTACGTGGACCTCTTCGGCGCGGGTCCGGCGACGATCGTCTCGTGGACGAGCAGCTACAGCGACACCGGTGTCCTCGGCGCGGCGGAGCTCGCGACCGCCGAAAAGGGCCGTCGCGCCTACGAGGAGGCGGTGACCCAGCTCGCGCGCTTCGTCACCTGGTTCAAGGACCGGCCCAAGGATCGCCGGGTCGATCTCCACCGGCGGAAGCCGACCATGCCGATGCCGTGGAACCAGCAGCCCAATCGGTGACCGCGGCGGGGTAGCGCCGGTCTCCGGCCGGCGAAATCCGTTCGGCGTTTCGAATCGACCTCCGCCGGTCAGAGACCGGCGCTACGAGCATTTTCCGGTTCCTCCGCCGTAATCGGTGTCACCGGATCGATCCACAGCCAGCACAGGCCACCGAGAAAGTAGATCGCGCCCGAGATCCAGAATGTCACGGCCCAGTCGCGGTTCGTGGTGTCGAGGATGATGCCAATCACGAGCGGGGCGACGGCGGCGCCGAGCGCACCGACCATGTTCATCGCGCCCGAAAGCGTACCGGCATAGCGCGCGCCGATGTCCATACAGGTGCTCCAGCTCCCGGGCATCGTGAGGTCGTTGCAGAAGCTCGCGAGGCCCATCGCCAGCATCCCGAGCAGCGGATCGCGGACGTAGAAAGATCCGACCAGCAGCACCGAGGCACCGGTAAACCCCACGATCGCGAGCAGCCGGCGGGCCGGCGCGACGCGACGAAACCGGGCAATCAATCGCGGCGTGATGAAGCCGACGGCGACGCAACCCAACCCGCCAACGAAGAGCGGGATTCCTGACAGTGCCGCCACGAGGACCCGGCGGGTCGTCTCAGCCGAGAACTGGCCGGAAAGCACGCCCTCCAACCAGAACATGATCGCATTCTGACTGAGCTCGAGTCCCCGGGTTTCGCGCAGATAGGTGGGGAGCCAGGTGACGTAGAAGAACCAGCCGTAATTGAGACAGAAATACTGGGCCCAGAGCAGCCAGATGGAACGGGAGGCGAGGAGCCGGCGCCACGGGACGCGCGGATGGCCGCCGCCGTGACTGGCGTTGCCCGCCAGCAAGGCAAGTTCGCCGGCGTTGACGCCGGGGTGGTCCTCCGGGCGATCGCGAAATGAGCGGGCGAAGACAATGGCCCAGACGACGCCGGCGGCGCCGAAGAGCACGAAGGTATTGCGCCACGAGAGCCAGGACATGACCCAGATGACGAGCAGCGGCGTAAACGCGCCGGCCCAGCGCGCACTCAACCACATGATGGCCTGGGCCCGCGTGCGCTCGTTGGCCGGCAGCCAGATCATGAAGGCCTTCGTGAGGTTCGGGAAACAGCCCGCCTCCCCCGCCCCGAAGATGAAACGCGCCGTGATCAGCGAGGCCGCGTTCCAGGCGTAGCCTGTCGCGGCGGTGAAGGCCGACCACATCAGGACGACGCGCAGCAGGACCTTCCGCGGACCGATCCAGTCGCCGAGCCAGCCGCCCGGTATTTCAAAAATCGCGTAGGCCAGGGCGAAGGCCGAGAACGCGAGGCCCATCTGCGCCGAGGACAGTCCGAGATCGCGCTGGATGTACGGCGCCGCCTGCGCGATGCAGACCCGATCGACGTAGGTGATGACGGCCAGCGTGGCGGCAAAGGCCAGCACCTGATGCCGGATGCCGGAGGGCGCAATGGCCGGTGCGGGGGGAGTCGGGGACGCTTCCATCGCAGGTCAGCGCGCGGATTCTCCGACCATCGTTCCGGACCAAGATCCGCTGCCAGGGAGTCGCGCGACGGGGGGTGCCATGGCGCCGTAGTTCGTAGGGTCCGGTCGGCGGCTTAGGAAGCCCGAAGTGCTTTCGTCGTGGCACGGGTCTCGCGAACCGTGCGAAACGTTACGAGCAGGTCAGTGCTCTCCACGGGTCGGGAGACCCGTGCCACTCAATTGCCAATCGGACGATCTGCCACTCGCTCACGCTCGCAGCCACACGGGTTGCAATGCTGGGTAAGGAGATCGCTCACTTCCCGGAGGAATTTCAGGGAGGGCCGAGCTCCGTCGAGGCCGAATCATGGAACGATTCAAGCGCGGCTTCGACGAAGCTCGGCCCTCCACCTTAATGGCGGCTACTTCGTCGCGGCCACCACCGGCTGCGTCCACGCGGTCTCAAACTCCTCGACGATCGATCCGTTCACCTTCACCTGCGAGGAGACGATCTTTGCCCGCACGTAAATCTCGTCGCCCTTCAACCGATACTCGGCCCGCGGCCCTTTCACCTCGGCGAGCACGACGCCCACGTCATCGCTGTAACGCCGATGGGGCAGCGTCGCGATCGGCTGACCGGCCGGCGCCGGCACCAGTTCGCTGCGGGGATCATAGTTGCGCCGCGTGCCGATGAAACGCGTGACGTAGGTCACGCCGGGCTGAGCCTCGATCTCGACGGCGAGCCGGCCCGGTTCCCGTTGCACGTCGCGCAGCGTCACGCCGGAGGTCGCGTAGAAGTCGCCCGCCTCCAGCGCGGCAATGAGGGATTCCGCGGTGAGGTGCCGCGCGCGCACCATGACCCAGCCCCGGCCGGTGTTGCTACGGCCGAGACCCTGCTGGTGATAGTTGTGCGAGTCATCGACGCCGATGCCGAACATCACGCCAAGATTCAGCTCGGTGAGCCGTTTCGTGAGCAGCACGTCCCACATCGTGTCCGTGCTCAGGCGGGTCGCATCGCCCTCGTTGTTCACCCGGGGATGGCCGTTGTAGACCTCGAAGAAACGCTCGCCCTTCACCTGCATCAACTCCTCGGCCGTGATGCCCCAGACAAAATTCGGGTGATTGATGTGCGGGAACATGGGCTGGCCCGTCCGCTCGCGCTGCGCGAGGACCGCGTCGACGGTCTGCTGCATGATCGTGACGGCGTTGTCGCCCGGGACGGACGCGATGAAGTCGCGGGGATTGGTCACGTTGATATGGACGGGGCCGCCCTGCTCCGGCGTGGTCGCGGTCTTCGGACGCTTCCACGAAGACGAAATTTCCGAGCTCGGAATCATCAGGAACCGGCCGGGCTCCTCGAGCAGCGAGCGATACTCGTCGAGCGGCTTCAGCCGGACCTCCTGGCGGCCCCCGACCTCGCGCTGCTGGACCCAATCGGCGCCAAAGCGCGTGAGATATTTTTGCAGGACCCCGCCGCCGCCACGCTGCACCAATTCGCCGGCAATCACGGCCGGCTGCTTCAGCTCCAGCCAGCGCTGGCCTTCCTGCAGGACGTTGTGATCCGAGAGCGCGAGGAAGTGATAGCCCTGCTGCTTGTACCAATCCGAAATCATCTCCGGATAGTCGTCGCCGTCGCTCCAGAGCGAATGCGTGTGCAGGTTGCCCTTGAACCATTGCGGGGCGGTGGGCGGACGGACGGAGGACTGGGCCCAGGCAACGGCACCGGCCCCCAGGAGCAAGGAGGCCACGAGAAACGACAGCGGGAAACGGCGGAGGGGCATAGAATTTACGGCCAGCCGGATGATTCGTAACCGGCTGGCGGCAGGTGAACCGTGCCCTTCCCGTTATACCACCGCGAACCGAAAGATCGTCACGTTCGGGTGACGCCCCCGGCCCCCGCGCCGGACCCATCGCGGTTTTCTGCCATGGACCGTGGTTGGTAGTTCCGCCTTCAGGCGGAAGCAGCGGGCCGCTCGGATTCCGCCTGGAGCCGGAACTACGAGTCGATGCCCGGCAGGAGCTGGCCGAAAGTGAGATGCTCCCAGCCGTGGTCCACCCCGCGCCGCAGACTTGCCCCCCGCGGCGCCGGCCCTAGCTTGCTCCCCTCATGTTCGACACTTTCACGGACCGCACCTGGCTCTGGGCTGCCACCGGGCTGTATTTTGCGGGATTCGTGCAGGGCACGGTGTCGATGCTGCGCCACGGGCGTCCCGCCGGAGCCGCGACCTACGGCCTGATCGCGGCGGGCTACATCCTCCAGCTCATCGGGCTGGGCGTGCGCGGCCGCCTGGTCGGGGGCTGTCCGCTGGGCAACACCCTCGAGCTCTGCCAATTCACGGCGTGGTCGGCCATCACGCTGTACCTCGCGGTCGGGGTGACCTTTCGCGCCAGCCTCCTGGGATACTTTTCCTCCTGCCTCGCGGCGATTCTCACGCTGGTCTCCCTCTCGATTCCGTCTTGGGACGCCGAGATTCGCCGTCATATCTTTGGCGACAATCCTTGGATCGAGCTGCACGCGGCGCTCGCCGTTTTCAGTTATGGCATCTTTGCACTGCTGGCCCTGACCGGGTTGCTGTTCCTCCTCCGCAATCACTCGCTCAAGCACAAGAACGTCGGCGGCTGGCACTCCTTCCTGCCCTCGATCCTCGATCTCGACCAGATGAGCGTGCGGCTGCTGGCCGCCGGGGTGGCCATCCTGGCCGCCTCCCTCGCGGTCGGTTCGGTGTATTGGGTTCGCGATATGTCGACCGTCAACCTCGCCAAGCTCCTGGCCACGGTCGCGGTCTGGCTCACCTATGCCACGACCCTCGGCCTGAGGCTGCGCGGCTGGCTGCTGGCCAAGCGTTTTGCGTGGGCCTGCGTCGCACTCTTCGCCGCGGCGCTGCTGTCGCTCGGGCCGGTCGATCGAAGCCGCCATGAGGTTCCTCCGGCCGGGGAGCCGGACCGCCGATGACGCCTGACGGTTTCTTCGTCCTCGGGGCCACGCATCACCGCGCCACGCTCGCGGTGCGCGAAAAACTTTCGCTGAATGCGGCTGGCCTGGCCGACATGCAGGCGGAACTGGGCGCGCTTGACGGGTTGAGGGAATACGCCGTCTTGAGCACCTGCAATCGCGTCGAGTTCTACGGCGTCGCCTCGAGCCCGGATGCGATGGCGCGCATCTCGGCCGCGTTTTGCCAGCGGCAGCAATTCGATGCCGTGGAATTTGACCGGATCCGGCTGACGCTCCGCGGACGTGAAGCCGTGCAACACCTGCTCGAGGTTTCCGCCGGGCTCGACTCGCAGATGCTCGGCGAGACCGAGATCTTTGGGCAGGTGAAGGACGCCTATGCCTCCGCCCAGGCCCGCGGGTCCACCGGGCCGGTGCTGAACCGCATTTTCCAGAAGGGCTTTCAGGCAGCCAAGCACGTGCGGACCCACACCGCGATTACGGAGGGCCAGGTCAGCGTCGCCAATGTCGCGGTCGATCTCGCCCTCACCATCTTCGGCAGCCTGAAGGAAACGCGCATCCTGCTCCTCGGCGCCGGCGAAATCGGCGAGAAGACGGCGAAGGCCTTTCTCAGCCGCGGGGCCGCCACCGTCACCGTGGCCAGTCGCCGTTTCGAGCGCGCCATGGAACTCGCCACCTCGCTGGGGGCGAGCGCGATGCCCTTCGAGCAGCGCGACGCCCGGATGGCGGAGTTCGATGTCGTCGTCTGCGCCACGTCCGCGCCCGATCCGGTCGTATTGCTGCCCGTGGTGCGATCCGCGATGCAGCGCCGGCCGGCGCAACCCCTCTTCTTCATCGATCAGGCGCTGCCGCGCGACGTCGAACCGGCGGTGGCCGAGATCGAGAACGTCTTTCTCTACAACCTCGACGATCTCGCCAAGATCGCGGGGGAGAATCGCGCCGCCCGCGAGGCGGAGATCGCCAAGTGCCGCGCCATCGTAGCGGAGAAGGCCGACGCGCTCTGGCGCCAGGTGGCGCCGCAAATCGCCGCGCTGGCCGTGAAGGTCGATTCCGGCGCCGCCAGTCCGGAAGGTCCGGCCAGCGGAGAAGCCGTGCCGTCGCCGCGCGCTTGATCGAACGGTCAGGCAGATCCCGTTCCACTTCACGGCGGCGCTGAGTTGGTATTACCGCCTTCAGGCGGCTGGTTGATTCGGATTCCGCCTGAAGGCGGAACTACGAACTCGCGGGATTGGATCGTTCGTGGGCGCCGCAAGACCGCGCCCCAACGGGCGGTAGCCCTACATCAATCAGTTTCAGCACGTTCTCCCGAAAGGAGGCGCCTAACCGGCATGAGTCGGCTGCGATGTAGCCCTGCGTGGGAGGGCAGGGACTCGATTTCCGACGTCAGTCTGAATCGCGAAACTTAATCAACCTGCCGGCCCAGCCAGTCCGCGGCCGTACCCGTCGCCGGTCCCGCGAGCATCACCCGCAGCCGCTGGGCCTGCGCCGCCGTCGCGGTCTGCCGCGCGGCATGATGCACGCAGTCCCGCAACTCGGCCGCCAGCGCCGCCGGCGTCGCCGCACCTTGGATATACTCGGGGTACATGGCCTCGCCGAGAATGAGGTTCGCGATCCCGAGATACTCCACCCGGACGAGCAGCCGGCCGATGGCATAGGTCAGCGGGTTGGCCCGATAACTGATCGCGCCGGGAATGCCCGCCAGGGCACAGTGCATCGACATCGTCCCGCTCGAAGTCAGCACCGCCGCCGCGCCCACGGGGGCGGCAGACAGGCCGCGGCGGCGCTCCACGACCGGCAGCAGTCGTAGCTGAACAGGTGGATTCGCACGCCGCAGTTCCTCCAGGATGTCACCGCTGGGATACAGCACCACCGCCTCGCGCTCGCCGAAGGCCGCATGTCCCGCCAGCAGCCGCGGAAAAATACGTGCGACCGCCTGCTGCCGGCTGCCGGGCAGCAGCAGGATCGGACCCGCCGGATCGTAGGCGACTGGCGGCACGTAGCCCGGCCCGAGGAAGGGATGACCCACGAACTCCACCGGCAGCGTCGTGTCGGCATAGCACGCGGGCTCGAAGGGAAAAATCACCGCCATTGCATCCAGATCACGCGCCATCGTGAAGCGCCGTCCCGCCTTCCACGCCCAGATCTGGGGCGAGATGTAATAGACCACCCGGATCGCGCCGCCCCCCTTGGCGGAGAGTCCGCGTTCCCGCAGCGCCGCCGCCAGCCGCAGGTTGAAGCCGGGGTAATCCACCAGGCACACCACCCGCGGGCGGTGCGCTGCGATCCAGCGGATCGTCTCGTCCAGCAGCGCGCGAAAATACGAATAGTTCTTCAGCACCTCAACCAACCCGACCACCGACGAGGCGGTGAGATCATGCAGCAGTTGCGCCCCCGCCGCGGCGAGCTGGGGTCCGCCGAGCGCCGCCACTGCCATCCCCGTCGCACGATCGAGCAAACCGCGAAGCATCGTCGCCGCGTGCTCATCGCCGGAGTGTTCGCCGGCCACGATCAGGACGTCGACGCGCCCGTCGGCCGGCTCCGGAAAGATAGGTGCCGCATTCATGTCCACAGGAACCGGGAACCGCACCGGGTCATCTTACAAGCCCGCACGAATCTGCTCCGTGATGGCGATCGCCACCTCGAGCGCGCTCTTGCCGAGCGCCCCGCCGACCTTCGGCTGCTTGGCCTTGGCGACGCTGTCGACGAAGTGACCGAGCTCGAGGGCCAGCGGCTCGCCCTTCTCCAGCGGCACCGGTTCGATCGGCACCGCCCCGAGATCGCCGGGCTTGGCCGCCCCGCTCATCAGCTTCGCGGCATACTCGAGCATGCCGGATTTCCGCACGAGGTGCCCGGTCTGGTTCATGAAATCGAAGGAGAAGTAGCCGGTCGGCTGAAACACCCGGATTTCCCGCACCTTCTTCAGGCTCATCCGGCTGGTACTGAGATTGGCGACACAGCCATTGGCGAACTGGATCCGCGCATTCGCAATGTCCTCGGTTTTCGAGAGCACGCTCACGCCCACGCTGTGGATCGAGGCCACCGGCGACTTCACGAGTTCCAGCACGATCCCGATGTCGTGGATCATCAGATCGAGCACCACTCCCACCTCCGTGCCCCGCGGCGTGAAGGGCGCGAGCCGCTCGGCGGTGATGAACTTCGGCGCGCTGACTTCCTTCTCGAGGAAACCCATCACGGGATTGAAGTGCTCGATGTGCCCGACTTGGACCAAAGCGTGGTGCGTCTGCGCCGCCGCGAGCACCTGCTCCGCCTCGGCCAGCGACGCGCAAATCGGCTTCTCGATCAACAGATGGCAGCCCTTCGCGAGCAGCGGCAGTGCCACCGTCGCATGCCGATCGGTCGGCACCACGATCGACATCGCATCGCAGGCCTCCCCGAGTTCCTCGAGCGACGCGAAACTGCGGCAGCCATGGCGCGCCGCGATCTCGGCCGCACGGTCGGCATTCGCGTCGTACACCCCGACCAGTTCGGCGCCGGGGAGCGCCGCGTAAATCCGGGCGTGGTGCTGGCCGAGTGAGCCGACGCCGGCGACACCGCAACGAATCCGCGGCGAGGAGGAGGAAGGAGGTTGAGACACCGACGGCATTGCCGCCGCTACCGTGCGCGTTCTCAACCCTAAACCCGGGGGCGAATCACTCCTGGACCATGGCTGGTAGTTCCGCCTTCAGGCGGAACGGCAAGAGAGTGCGGTGCGACCATCACTCCCCCACCCGCGTCTCGCGCAGGACTCCGTCGTGAAGGAAAAGCGATCGCTGGGTCTTGGCGGCATGCACCACGTTGTGCGTCACCAAGACCAAGGCGGTCCCCGTCTCGCGACAGAGCGCGAGCAACAGCTCGACCACGGCGTCACCCGTGTGCTCGTCGAGATTGCCGGTGGGTTCGTCCGCCAGCAGGAGTCGCGGAGAATTTAAGAGCGCCCGCGCCACTGCCACCCGTTGCCGCTCGCCGCCAGAAAGCTGCGCCGGCAGATGCGTCGCCCGCTCCGACAGGCCGACGCGCCGCAGCAGAACATTCGCCTTCGCGCGTTCGGCCGGACCGGGAACGCCCCGAATGCGCGCCGCCATCAGAACATTCTGAAAGGCGTCGATCTCCGGGATGAGGTAGAAGGACTGAAACACCATCCCGAGAAACGCCGCCCGCCGGCGCGTGGCCTCGGCCAGCACGACCGGCTTTCCCTCCCACGCGAGCTGGCCGGCATCCGACGTGTCGAGGCCCGCGAACAGGTTCAACAAGGTTGATTTTCCCGCGCCCGATTCCCCGCGAATCGAGACGGTCTCCCCGGCGCGGACTTCGAGATCGACCTGGCGCAACACCACGATTCGCCGGTCACCGCTCTGATACGTTTTGGCGAGCCCTTGGGCGTGGAGCACGGGTTCACTCATGGCGAAGGCCTTACTCACCACGCAACGCCTCCACGGGTTTGAGTTTCGCCGCCCGCCAGGCCGGCAGCAGTCCGGCCAGCGTGGAAATGACGATCGCCGCCACCACGGTGACGACTAGGTCGCTCGGCAGGGTGTGCGAGGGGAGATCCGTAAACTGGTAGAACTGCTGCAGCGTCCCCTGCCGCTGGAGGAGATTGGTCAGGCCGTGGACGATCTCGTTCCGAATCGCCAGCACCCCGAAGCCGAGCGCCAGCCCGATCCCGGTTCCGGTCACCCCAATCACGAACGCCTGCGCGCAGAAACACAGGGCTACCTGCCGCGGGCTGGCTCCGAGCGCGCCGAGCAGCCCAATCTCCCGCGTCTTCCGCACGACGGAAATCAGCAGCGAACTCATCACCGAGAAGGCCGCGATGATGACGATGAACAGGAGCAGGAAGAAATTGATGCTCTTCTCCAGATTCAGGACCCAGAGGAAGTCCGCCCAGCTCTCCATCCACAGGTAGGCGTGCAGATCGCCAGGCAGCGCCGCGTTGAGGCGGGCGACGACCGTTGACTCGGAAGCGCCCCGCGCCAGCCGGAGGTTGACGCCGTGCGCGCGGTGCCCGAGCCCGTAGATTTCCTGCGCGGCGCGGAGGGTCCCGTAGACCATGCTGCTGTCGAGTTGCTGATGCCCGACGTAAAGCTGGCCGACCACCCGGAACGGCCGTGGCAGGAAGATCTCATCGCTCTTTAGTTTCTCGATCAGCAGCGGCGAATAGATTTCCACCGCATCGCCCAGCCGCACGCCCAGCGTCTGCGCGAGCTGCGAGCTCAGGATGATCGAATCGTCATCGAGATCGTCCATCGCCCCGACGGGACTGACAAAGCGCGCGAGGTTGGTCACGGCGTTGACGCTGTCCAAGTCGAGGCCGCGAAACACCGGAAAGGCCGGGATGCCCTGCGACATCACCATGACCGGACCCTTGGCATACGGACTCGCCGCGGCCACGCCCGGCACCGCCCGGATTTTCGCCAGGGTAGCCGGGACATCCTCCACGAGCGACACGGGGCGGACGGTGACCTCACCCTCGGTCTCGACGATCATCCGCCGAATCTCGTACCCGAAGCCGCCCATGACACTGGTCACGATGGTCAGCACCATCACACCGAGCGCCACGCCCATCACCGAGATCGCCGTGAAAAACGGGAACCGCCCGGTGGGGAAGAGCTGCTTGAGGGCGAGGTAGAGGTACCAGGGCATGAACGAAAAACTGACGGGCGGGGGCCGGGTGCGAATCAATTGAACCGATTCACATACTCAACCCGGCGATCAGCTTTCACCCGAGGCTTTCCCTCAGGCGCCCGGCCGGAGCTGCGGGAAGAGAATGACGTCGCGGATGCTTTCGGCGCCCGTGAGGAGGATGCAAAGTCGATCGATGCCAACGCCCATGCCGCCGGCCGGCGGCATGCCATGCTCGAGCGCGAGGAGGAAGTCCTGATCGATGTTCTGCTTTTCCCCGCCGGCTTGCCGCTCGAACATCTGGCGCTGGGCCTCGGGGTCGTTTTGCTCGGAATACGCCGGCGCAACTTCCATTCCGCCGATCGTCAGCTCGAAGACATCGAGCACGGTCGGATCGTCAGGGTTCAACTTGGCCAGCGGGCACAGCTCCTTCGGCAGGTGCGTGACAAACGTCGGCTGGATCAGGGTGGGCTCGATCTTTTTGGAGAAGATCTCGTTGGTAATCTCGAATTCCTCCCACGCGGGATTGACGCCCAGGCCCAGGGCCTCGGCCTTCGCAATCTTCTCCGCCTTGGGCCGCTCGAACCAGCCGTCGTCGCCGGTTGCCTCCTTGATCAGATCCTTATACCGCACCTCGCGCCAGGGGCCGCCAAAGTCGATGTCCTGGCCGCTCGCGGCATGCTTGATCTTGAGCGAGCCATCCGCGGGCTTGATCACATCGCGCACCAGCGAGGTCAGCAGGTCCTGGATCAGGGTCATCATCCCGCGGTAGTCGCTGTAAGCCTGATAGACCTCAAGCATGGTGAACTCGGGGTTGTGCCGGCGGGACACGCCCTCGTTGCGGAAGATGCGACCGATCTCGAACACGCGGTCGAAGCCGCCGACGAGCATCCGCTTCAGGCGCAGCTCCGTCGCGATGCGCAGGAAGAAATCGACGCCGAGGGCGTTATGATGCGTGACGAACGGGCGCGCGGCCGCACCGCCCGCCGTGCTTTCCAGCACCGGGGTTTCCACCTCGATAAACTGGCGGTCTTCGAGCAGACGGCGGATTTGCGACACGATCCGGGAACGCAGCAGGAGCCGCGAACGCGATTCCGCATTCACGATCACATCGAGATAACGCTGCCGATAGACCTGTTCGGGATCGCTGAGCCCATGCCACTTTTCGGGCAGGGGCCGCAGCGCCTTGGCGACGAGCGTGTAGCGCTCGACCCGCACCGTGACCTCGCCGGTCTTCGTCTTGAAGAGCGTGCCGTGGGCCCCGAGGATGTCGCCGAGATCGAGTTTCTTGAACGCGGCGTAGGCTTCGTCACCCACGACATCCTTCTTCACGTAGAGCTGAATCTGGCCCTGCTGATCGAGAAGCTTGACGAACTGGCTCTTCCCCATGTCGCGGATGACCACGAGCCGGCCGGCGACCCCGACCCGGACGGTGTTCTCCTGCCCCTCCACATAGGCTTTGATCGCCTCGCCCGAGAAATGGGTTGGGGCGAAGTTCGCCCGAAACGGATCGGTGCCGGCGGCGCGCATCTCGGCGAGCTTCTGGCACCGGACCGCATGCTGGTCGTGGCTGATGTCTGGAGGAATGTCGGTCATGAAACGGAACCGCCCACCGTGGCGTTTGCCCCTGGTCGGGGCAAACGCAATCGCGGGGCTTCGGCTGGCTTCGCCAGTCGAAGCCGAGGCAAAACCGCGGCGCGGTTTTCGGGCATTTTCAACCCGGAATGCCCTAGAGGCCGGACGTCCTCGTCCGCCGCCCAGATCTTACCGATAATTCTTGTCGTCGATCCGGCTCAGATCGGCCCCGTCGGCCAGCACGCCGATCGTGACCACGGCGAAGGTGAAGACCCGGGTGTCGGGCTCGAGATGGCCACCAAACGCGCTCTTGTCGGTCGCGAAGGTAATGTGCGGATGCAGCTTTCCGTTGATCACGTAGCCGTTCATCCCAGCGATATCGGCCGGGGTCTCGGGGTCCCGCATGAACACGTTCTTCGAGGGGAAAGTTCGGTTGCTCACGACATGGTAATGATAGCCGCGAACGGACCCGATGCCGGCCAGGATGACCCCGTTCTTGATCTTCTGCTCCTTCACCACCCGTTCGAGCCCGGCCAGCAGATCCACATCGTGCTTGAAGCGCAGGATCACGACGCGATCGAACTTGCCGTCGATTGCATAGACGTCGGGGACGGACGGGCTATTCGCTTTCCCATCCTCGGCGGGCGAGGTGGCGTTGACGATCTCGGTCTTGGTTTCCGTGGCGGTAACCGCCGTGACGGCGATAAGGAAAAGGAGGAGAGGCAGCAGTGGTTTCATGGGGTTAGTGCTGACGAACACCCAAACGCAGAGGATCAGCGGAGGCGCACGTCGCAGGCCGAGACCTTAGCGCGGGATGATTGATGGTAAATCCGTTTCCTCGGTAGCGCCGGTCTCTGACCGGCGAAAGAGGAGATGTCGTGCGCTTTTCGCCGGTCGGAGACCGGCGCTACTCGAGCTGAACGGATCACCCACGAACAAGCGAAGCGAACGTGCCGACGGGCGGCACCGATTTCACCGAGTCGAGCCGTTGCACTGGAAAAGGAGCAACCGGAAGGCCGGGAAGTGAGGTTGGGGCCGATTCCTGGCTTCCTGGATTCCGGCTCAAACCCGGCCCGAACGAGCCCCATGAAGATCGAAGCCAGAAAAGATCCGCGCGCCGGTCACTTGCTCCGGAACAGATCGCTCTGAACCAGTTCGTCGATCAGCGAGCGGACGCCGTACTCGCTGCCACGCGCCTGCTGGAGAATTTCCTCGATCTTCGGGCGATCGCTGAAGCGGACCGGGGCGCCGGTGGCGTATACGGAGAGCTGCCGCACGAAGTTGCGGGCAATCTGCGGTTCGTCCTGGAGGAGGAGCTGCTTGAATTCCCGGATGTCCTTGAACGCGCGTCCGCCCGGCAACTCGCCGCTCGGATCCACGGGCAGCGCATAATGGAAGGTGTACGGCCAGCCGTTCTTGCCAAAGCCGAGGACCGGCGTCGCATCCTTCGATTCCGCGCGGTAGCGATCGCGCCACGCCCCCATGACATCGAAGCTCTCGAGCGCGAAGCCCGGGGGATCGATCTTGCGATGGCACATCGCGCAACTCTCGTCCGCGCGGTGCTTGTCAAGTTGCTGGCGAATCGTCACGGCGCCGCGGATGTCCGGCTCGACCGCGGGCACGGCGGCCGGCGGCAACGGCATGTCGAAGCCGATGACCCGCTCCATGATCCATTTCCCGCGCAGCACCGGCGACGTGGTCGTGCCGTTGGCGGTGACCTTGAGGACGATCGCCTGGGTCATCATGCCACCGCGGACGCTGTTCTTCGGCAGCGCCTGGCGGCGCATCGCATAACCGTGGACGCCCTCGATGCCATAGTGCTGGGCGAGCCGGCCGTTCAGGTAGGTGAAGTCGGAATCGACGATGTTGCGCGCGGGCAGATTCCGCTGAAGCAGTTCCGTGAAGAAGAGCCGCGGCTCGGCGAGCGACGCCTCGACCAGTGAATCGTCGAGATAGTAATCGTTGTAGAGCGAGGTCGACGGCGTGGTTTCCTCCATCCGGCGAACCTCGAGCCAGTAGTCGAGGAACGCGTTCACGAACCGCTGGGCCTTGGGATCCGCAAGCATCCGCGCAGTCTCCGCCTTCAACACCTCGGAGCGCACGAGTTCGCCGCGCGCAGCCCGCTGCCGGAGAGCCGCATCCGGCTCGCTGTTCCAGAGGAAAAGCGCGAGCCGCGTGGCGAGGGCATGGTTGTCGAGCCGGCCCGGCTGATCGTCGACGAAGACGAATTCAGGGGACGACAGCACCGCCGTGTAGCCGGAAAGCATCGCCCCCGCAAAACCGAGCCCGGCATCGAGCCGGTTATTGATCAGCTTGAGGAAGAGTTGAACGTCAGCTTCCTGCACCGGCCGGCGATACCCGCGGGCCATGAAGCCGCGCAGCAGCCGCTCGGCGTCCTGCTTCGGATTGGCGGACGCAACCTCCACCTTCGTGGCCTTCAGCCGCGAAACATTACCCAGGCCGCCGGCTCCGAGCCCACCGTTGGGGAGAGCGCGGGCCGCCATCGTGGCCTGATACGCGAGACTGGGCTGGGCCGGCGGCACGGCCGGGGTGAAGTTCGCCCCACCTTCGCGTTGCCCCCGACCGCCGCGACCGCGGCCAGTGGCCGACGCGGGAGAAGCATCCACCGTCTCGATCAACACGCCGGTTCCGTCGCCTTCGACCTGGCGCAACGACAGATCGCTAAACATGTGCCGGTAGCCCGCCGTCGTGTTGTCGTCATAGAGGGGACCCTCGACCTCCACCCATTGGAATGCCACGCCCGGCATGCCATCGCGTCGGGCCAGCGGATTGGTGAAGCCATCGGGCGAACCCGTGGGACGGGAACGGAAGAAACGCGTCGAATCCGTCATCAGGTGTTCGTTCGCCACGAGCCACACGTCGTCCAACCGGTTGATCGTCGGTTCCGGGGTGAGGTCGAAGCCGCCCAGCAGCCGGTTGGTCAGCCCACCCTTCGCGTAGACGGAAATCGGCTCGTTGCGGCGGCCCTTGGAAATATCCCAGTAATTGGGCCGGTACCATTCCGGCGGCAGCACGGCGATGGCCTGCGGGTCCCCGCCCTTGGGGGTCTTGCCAATGAAGGTCACCGTCGGGGTGCGAATGCCGTTCGGGCCGACCCAGATCGAATAGCCGCTGAAACGGATCCGGTAACGGCCGGCCACCGGCGCGCGAAACCCGGTGTTCCAGTCGGAATTGAATCCAGTGACGTAGCTGCTCGCCGTCCAACCCATCGCCTCCTGCTCGCGTTTCATCGGGTCGGCTTCGCCGACAGTGATGGGGGACTTGCGGAGAGCGACGTCCGGATCGGGACCGGAATTCAGCACCGGGAAACGACCGCGGTCGGGATTATTGTCCACCGCGCCATACGCCATGCTCTGGCGGGCGTAGTAACGCTTGGTCGTCGTCGGCGGCCGGGTAAATTGGGCGGCCATCGCCTGGCGCATCGCGTAGTCGGCCGCGCTCATATACCGGCTCATGTGCACGTGCGAGACGTCGAGCGCGTTGCTCACCTTATTGAACCGAAAGGCCTCGCCGTCTTCCGGGAGCTGCTCCTTTACCTGCACCCACGGGGCCTGAAGGATGTCGCGAAGGGCGTTCTCGTACTCCGTGCGATTAAGCCGGCGCCGGGTGGCGCGGCCGTTGCGCGCAAGAATCTCGGTCTCGGTCTCGAGCAGCGAACTCGCCATGGATTTCACAAATCCGGAAAGCTCGGCGGCGGCGGGCTGCTTCTTTTCCTTCGGCGGCATCTCGCCGGTCTGGACGCGATCATGGACCTTCACCCAGGTCGCGAAATTGGCCGGGTCGTTGGGTTGAAACGTGAGGCTCGTCAGGTCGAGTCCGGCTTCCTTGTCGACGTCGTTGTGGCAGGTGGAGCAGTGCCGATCGGTGAAGTCGGCGACTTCCGCCGCCGGGAACGCGGTGGCGCCACGAACAGACGACGCGACAATCAGGGCGCTGCCCATCAACGCGGGCGCCACCCAGCGGCGGGCCGACAACCAAAGGCCGCCTTGACGAACGGCGGCAGAACAAAGCGAGTCGGAGATCATGGGAATAAGGGGATGCGGGAAGTCACCGGCCGGGGCGGAATTTCACTAGGGACGCCGGTGTCAGGGTCCAGCTTTCTGATAATCGGAAACGTCCCGCCCGCCAGCCGAATAGTGTGATGCCCCGATCAGGCATGCGTCGGCCCGTGAGTGTGCAGGACGCGCTTCAGATAGTCGGCCGTCGGCGCGGCTTCTGTGTCGTCGAAACCGTGCGCGATGAGGGCGCCGCTAAAAGCGACCGCCCGCAATCGCTCGACGAAGTAGGGAAAATCGACGACCCCGCGGCCTGCTGGACAAACCGTGCCATCGGCCATGCGATCTTTGGCGTGGGCCAGGAAGATTCGATCCGACAGCAGCGCGAAGGCCTCGTCGAAGATCGCCCGATCGTCCGCGGCGGAATGCCCGTGAATCAAGTTGGCCGCGTCGAGCGTCACGCCGAGACGGCGATCGCCAATCTCGTCGCAGAGCCGCCTCGCCGCCGGGGCCGAATGGATCACGTTCGCCGGCTCCGGCTCGATGGCCAGGCCGACATCGCCCGCCGTTGCGTCCAGCGCCTGCCGCATCGCCGCCACGAGATCCTGCCAGGCGGCATCGGTGCCATTGTCCGGGTGCTCATGCCACATGCTTTCGAGCGAGCGCGTGCCCGTGCACAAGGTGATGACCGGAATCTCCAGCCGACGGCAAACGTTCCCCAACCGATGCAGTCCCCGAATCCCCGCCGCGACGACCTCTCGGTCAGGGTGGATCATGTTGAAGGTGCCGGAAATCGCCGGGATCGCGATCCCGTGCCGGCGGGACGCGGCGGCAATTTCCGCGAGGACTGATTCCGGCACCGGTTCGTCCGGCAGCACCGGCAGTCCCACGCAAGTGAGGTTAAACTGGACACTCGCGTACCCTGCGGCGGCGACCGAAGCGAAGAGTTCGTTGATCAGCCGGGGCTCGAAGATCTTGGCGAAAATGCCGATGTTCACGGGGTAGGAATGGGGTGGAACAATGATGCGAGGCCGGGGCGGAAAATCCCTTCCGCAGAACTGACGTCGGTCGCAGACCGGCGCGACGCGGAAGGCGCTTAGGGCGCCGGAGCGAGCCGGGCCACGCGATTCGGGAGGAGGACGTAGATCGCGCCGTCAGGTCCGCCGGTCACATAACGGATCCGGCCGAGACTCTTGAAGAGAGTTTCCTGCTTCACGACCTTGCCGTCCTGGATTTCAATCCGGCGCAGTTCCTCCGCCGCCAGCGACGCGAGGAAGAGGTGGTTCTTCCACTTCGGAAACAGGTCGCCGGTGTAGAAATTGATTCCGCAGACCGCGAGCGATGGCACCCAGTAGGTCAAGGGCTGCTCCATGCCGTCCTTCGCGGTTAGATCGGTCATCGCCGAGCCATCGTAATTCATCCCGTAGGTGATGACCGGCCAGCCGTAGTTGCGGCCGGGCTGCACGAGATTGAGTTCGTCGCCTCCGCGCGGACCATGTTCCGCGTTGAACAACTGGCCGGTGACCGGGTGAAACGCCAGGCCCTGCGGGTTGCGGTGCCCGTAGCTCCAGATCGTGCGATCGACGCCCGACTGCTTCGCAAAGGGATTGTCGTCCGGGATCCGGCCGTCATCGAACACGCGGTGCACCTTGCCGGTGGGCCGCGCCAGATCCTGGGAATTCCGGCCGTCGCCGCGTTCGCCGATGGTGAAGAAGAGATAGCCCGCCTTGTCGAACGCGATCCGGCCACCGTAATGCACGCCGCCATCCGGCCGGTAATATTGGAGCGGCCCCTGAAAGATCGTTTCCTGATCGACCAGTGCGCCCTCGCGGAGCTTGCCGCGAATGATCCGCGTCAGGCTGACCGGCTTGCCCTCGTGCATCTGCGGATCGCTGAAGGCAAAATAGATCCAGCCGTTGCGCGCAAAATCCGGATGCGGCACGACGTCGAACAGCCCGGCCTGGCCATCGATGTCGACCTCGGGCACCCCTTTGATCGGCGTCTCGTTGCGCTTGCCGTTCTCAATCAGGTAAAGGCGGCCGCGCTTCTCGGTCACCAGCGCGCGATTGCCCGGCAGGAACGCCAGCGAGTACGGCTCCGTCAGCCCGCCCACCCAGGTATCGAGACGGTAGTTGTGGAGTTCACTTTGCACCGTGACCGACTCGGCGGGCTTCACGAACTGCGTCTTCTCCCGCTGCGCCTGCGCCCGTTTCTCGCGCATGAAGATCACCATCGCGCGGATATCCTTCTCCGGCAGGGCGGCCGACCAGGCCGGCATGCCCTTTTCCGGAAACCCATTCCGGATGCTGCGCGCGATGCTCTCGTCGTCACCCCCGGCCACCCACACATCGTCCAACATCGAGGGCGCCGAGCCACCCTGCAGTTCCGGGCCGTGGCAGGAGGCACACAACTGGGTGTAGCGTTCGGCCACCGCGCCAGTGCGAATGGCCTGGGCGGACACGGAAAGGGCGGGAAGAACAAAAGCCGCCAAGGCGACGGCGAGGGTCCGGACGGATGGGGCGAGTTCGGAAGGGCGCATGGGAAAGGCGGAAGCAAACCGGGCTTTCGGTGCGGTGCAAGTAACGACCGCGGGGCCGGCGGCGTTGCCGCCGGCCTGATTTCGACCCCGGGATCTTTCGCGTCGGGCGCCGCTTTGCTTTTCCGTCGGGCGCGAGCTTGCGGGCGCCGCTTTAGAGGATCAGGCCGGGGTCGCGCCTTCCGGAAAGTGCCTTTCTGGGGCTAGAGCGGATTAAGAAATTCCGTAGCCATTCGGGCGTGGACGAGCCACGCCCCTACGCCGCACTTCGTAGGGGCGTGCCTCGTGCACGCCCGCAACGTCGTGTCGCTTACACTTCCACTTAAACGGCTCTAGGAAACTGAAAGGATGGTTGCGCCACCCTAGCGGCGCAGCGAGGTTCGCGGAAACGGCATGTCCTCCTCCCTTCACCAGCCTTCCTTGCAGGTGCTCGATTGGGGACGGACCCGTTACCCGGAGGCACTCGAGCGGCAGCAGCAAGCGGTCGCGCAGCGAATGGCGGACGAGGTCGGCGACACCTTGATCTTCACCGAACATGATCCCGTCTTCACCCTTGGGCTCCGACCGGGCGCAGAATCGAATCTCGTCTGGGACGAAGCGCGCGCCCGTCACGAAGGCATCGCGATCGTGAAGACGAACCGCGGTGGCGACGTCACCTATCACGGCCCCGGTCAGGTCGTCGGATATCCGATCCTATCGCTCGCGACCCATCGCGATCTCCATGCGTATCTCCGGTTCCTCGAGGAGGTGTTGATCGAAACCGTCGCCGCGTTCGGCATCGCAGCGACGCGACGCGACGGCAAAACGGGGATCTGGATCGGACCGCGCAAGATCGCCGCCATCGGCGTGGCGGTGAGGCGCTGGGTGACCTACCACGGCTTCGCGCTCAACGTGAACGGCAGCCTCGCGCCCTACACGGGGATCATCCCCTGCGGCATCACGACGGCCGACGGCACGGTGACCTCGATGACGGCGGAGTTGGGCCGCGATTTGGACCCGGCCGCGATCAAGCCGGTGCTGGCCGGGGCGTTCGCCCGACAATTGACGAAGTTCCTCGCGCCCCCTCGCATGGCACCCGCCATCCGTGCTGAGAATGCCGGGTAGCCCCGGCATGAATTCCCGTCGCACCCCGACAGCCCCCACCACCACCCACCCGTTCCGCGGGTGGCCATGGGCCGTGGCGATCGTGGCCCTCGGCGCCGTCGCCTACCTCAACAGCCTGTCGGTGCCGTTCCTCTTCGATGACCTTCCGAACATTGAAAAGAACCCTTCCCTCCAACGCCTCTGGTCTTTCGATGTTCTGACTCCGCCAGCGAGCGCCGCGGGCACGGTCGGACGACCGTTGGTCAATTGGTCGCTCGCCGTGAATCACGCCCTGGGAGGCAACAGCGTCACCGGCTACCACGTCTTCAATCTCGTCGTGCACCTGCTCTCGGGTCTGGTGCTTTTTAGCGTGGCGCGCCGCACGCTCCTGCTGCCGTGGTTCGCCCCGCGGCGCGGTCCCGCGACCAATGTCACGTTTCTCGCCGCGCTGGTGGCGGGCCTTTGGGTCGTGCATCCGCTGCAGACCGAATCGGTCGTCGGGATCATCCAGCGCACGGAGCTGCTCGTCGGGCTATTCTATCTCCTCACCTTTTATTGCTTCCTGCGGAGTGTCGAAGCGAGCGACCCCCGGCGTTGGCAGCTGGCCGCGATCGGTTCTGCCCTTCTCGGGACGCTGTCCAAGGAGGTCATGGCCACCGCGCCGCTGCTGCTTTTTTTGTACGATGGAGTTTTCGTCGCGGGAACGTTCGCCGCCGCCTGGATGAAACGGCGGCCGCTCTATCTCGGGCTGGCGGCGACCTGGATTCTGTTGGCCGTGCTGATGGTCAGCAGCGGCCAACGGAGCGGCACCGTGGGCTTCGGGCTCGGGATGAGTTCGTGGGAATACCTGCTCACGCAGTGCCAGGCGCTCGTCACCTACCTCAAGCTCGCGTTCTGGCCGTATCCGCTCGTTCTCGACTACGGTTATCCGGCCGTGCGCAGTCTCTGGTCCGTGCTGCCGCAGGCGCTGCTCATCGTCGCCCTTCTGCTCGCGACGGCCTGGGCGTTGTTCCGGCGCCATCCGCTGGGCTTCGCCGGCGCGTGGTTCTTCAGCATCCTCGCACCCAGTTCGAGCTTTGTCCCGCTCACCACGCAGACCATCGCCGAACATCGGATGTACCTCCCGCTGGTAGCGCTGCTCTTCCCGGCGGTGGTCGCGCTGGACCGATGGGCGGGCCGGCGCCTGACGTCCATCGTTGGCAGCGTGGCAGGTCTGTTCCTCCTCCTGACCATCGCGCGAAACCACGACTATCGCAGCGGCCTCTCGATTTGGGCGGACACGGCCGCGAAGGCCCCCACCAACGCTCGCGCCCACACCAATTGGGGCAACGCCCTCGTCCGGGTCGGCGAGCGCAGCGACGCCATGGAACGCTATCGCGAGGCGATCCGCCTCGATCCCGGTTATTCGGAGGCCCGGCACAATCTCGGTCTCGCCTTGCTCCAGGAAGGCAGGCCGCAGGAGTCCATCCCCGCTTTCCATGAAGCGCTCCGGCTGCGACCCAATGATGCCGGCGCGCACCGTCATCTCGGCAGCGCACTCGCCTTGGTCAATCGACTGCCGGAGGCCCTCGTCCATTATGAGCGGGCCGCGAAGCTGGAACCCGAGCACGCCGAAGGGCTCGGTTTCCTCGGCTGGGCGCTGCTCGGGCTTTCGCGCACCGCCGAGGCGTTGCCCGTATTAGAAAAGTCGGTGCGGCTCGCGCCGGATTCATTCAATCCGCGGCTCGATCTGGCCAACGCGCTCGTCCAGGCCGGCCGGCTCGCCGAGTCGGTCGCGCACTACGAGGCGGCGGCGAAGCTCAAGGCCGACGATCCCGGAGTGCATTTCAATTGGGGCGTGATTCTGATGCAGCTGGGCCGCCCGGCCGAGGCGGCCCCGCGATTCGAGACTGTCATCCGCTTGAAACCGGACGACACCGCCGCCCGCGACCTGCTCGCCCGCGCCCGCCGCGACGCCGGAAAGTAGCGCCGGTCTTTGACCGGCGAACGGCAGACTGAACCCAATTTCGCCGGTCGAAGACCGGCGCCACCCCGGCAGCACCCCAGCCACCCCGGCCGCGCCCCGGCAGAGCACGCCGCAAAAACGCCCTTTGATTTTTCGCCGGGTTCATGTCTTTTTGCACCTTCGCAGATGTATCCTCTACGCAAACCGGACTGGCTCCGGGCCAAGCTTCCTTCCGGTCCCGGTTATGCCGCGACGCGGCGGCTGGTGGACGACAACCAACTGCACACGGTCTGCCAAAGCGCCCAGTGCCCGAATCTCGGCGAGTGCTGGTCGCGCGGCACGGCGACGGTGATGATCCTCGGCAACATCTGCACCCGGTCGTGCAATTTTTGCGCCATCGCCACCGGTCGACCCACGGAACTCGATCTCGGCGAACCGGCGCGGGTCGCGGACGCCGTGGCGAAGATGAACCTGAAGCATTGCGTGATCACGAGCGTCGCGCGGGACGAACTCGCCGACGGGGGCGCCAGCGTCTGGGCGGCCACGATTCGCGCGATCCGACATCTCAATCCGCACACCGCCATCGAGGTCCTGACCCCGGACTTCAAGGGCGACCTGGCCCACTTGGACACGGTCCTCGATGCCAAGCCGGACATCTTCAATCACAACCTCGAGACGATCGAACGACTCCAGAAGCCCGTCCGCGTGCAGGCGTTTTACGAACGCTCCCGCGCCGTGCTCCGCCACGCCAAGAGCCGCGGGTTCGTGACGAAGACCGGCATCATGCTCGGACTCGGCGAGACCGAAGCCGAGATCGAGCAGACGCTTCGCGACATCGCCGCCGACGGCACCAACATCCTGACGATCGGCCAGTATCTGCAGCCGTCACCGAAGCATCTGCCCGTGGTGCGCTGGGCACGGCCGGAGGAGTTCGTGCATTGGAAGCAATTCGGACTCGGACTGGGCCTCGGGGTGGTCGAGAGCGGAGCCCTGGTCCGCTCGAGTTATCACGCCGACGAACAGTCGCAGAAGTACACCGGCGTGGAGCATCTCAACACCGACAACGCGCTCGCCGGCGCGTAGTGGATCGTTGGTCGGCGCGGGCGCGCACGAGGCGCGCCCCTACAAAATGTCGTGGTCGGTGCGTGTAGGGGCGTGGCTCGTCCACGCCTTGGTTGGGTACCGACGAGCGCCAGCGAGTCGACCGGCGCGCCGCCGACCCATAACGCGACGGAGCCGCAATTAAAATGGAGGGCCGAGCTCCGCCGAGGCCGCTGAGATCGTTCAATGAACCGGCCTCGACGGAGCTCGGCCCTCCAAATAGTCTTGGGCGGCGACGAGAGTCGGATCGACATCGAGGCGCGATCCTATCGGGGGGGCGCAGCAAGACTGCGCCTCTACGACGACCCCGATCCCGACCGTCGCGCCAGGACGCACCGCCAGCCGAGCACGCCGCAAAGCCCGAATCCGACCGCGTCGAGCAGGCCATACAGGACGTGCATCGCACCGGGATCCAGCCGCGGCACCGGGATCGCGGAAGCCCCCAACGCCTGCATCAATGCGAGGAACATGGCGACGAAGAGCGATCCTCCGGCCACCGCGAGTAGAACGCGGGCGCGGCCCGCCGCGAAGGGTTCCAACGCCAGCCGCGCCTGGAGAAAGCCGATCATCATGCCCGCGACGGCCAGGCCACAGCCCGCGGCGGTCTCGAACGCGGGCCCCCAGCCGATTTGCGCCAGCGCGATTCCGATCGCCACCGACGGCACGCCGAGGATCACGCCGATCGCGGCCATGACCGCCGCCCGCGAGGTCGGATTTCGCTCGATCACGAATCCGGTGATCACCGGCAGAATCAGGCCGGCGTAGTGAAAGTGGACCGCCGTTAGCGCGACGGTTTCCAAGTCGAAGTTCAGCGGCCGTACGCCCGCTCGATCTGCCAGGACCCAGAGTCCGCCGATTCCCGCGAAGACCATCGCAATTGCATCGCAACCCCGACCGAGCGACTTCCGCCATCGGCCGAGCATGAGTCCTGTGAGTCCCGCCACGGCCAGCATCGAGGTCAGCGCGACCCAGGGCAGCACGGCAAAGGTCGCTGCGGCCCCGCGCGGGATGACCTGCGCCGTCGCCAGCAAAATCCCGGCCGGCAGTTGCAGCGCGAGGATCCAGCCGGCGAGCCGGGTCGTGTCCTCGGCCAGCAACAGGTCGAGCAACAACGGCACGAGCACGAGCGCCGCGAAGGTGATCAACAGCGGGGTCAGGGCCGCGCCCTGCAGTCGCGGAAAAAGGTACGCCGCCTGGGCGAGGCAGACCACGGCGCCGGCGATGGCTTTCGTCCGGCCCGTCATGCGCTCGCTCCCCGCCCGCGGCCCGCCTCGTTCCAGGATGCTGCCGGTGACATTTTTCGGTGTATTCGGATTCGTGGGTCCACTACACCCCAGCCATGAAGACCCGCCGTGCCATCGTCGAGAACTGGCTGCCGCGCTACACGGGCGTGCCCCTGAACAAATTCGGCGGCTACATCCTGCTCACGAACTTCGATCGCTACGTCAAACTGTTCGCCCAGTGGCACCGCGTGCCGATTCTCGGCAAGGACCGGCCGATGACGAGCGCCACGGCCGGCGACATCTCGATCATCAACTTCGGGATGGGGAGCGCCACCGCGGCGACGGTGATGGATCTGTTGAGCGCCATCAAGCCCCAGGCCGTCCTCTTCCTCGGCAAGTGCGGCGGATTGAAGCATCGCGCAGAGCTTGGCGATCTCATCCTCCCGATCGCGGCCATTCGCGGCGAGGGCACGAGCAATGACTACTTTCCCGCCGAGGTGCCCGCCCTCCCCTCGTTCGCACTGCAGAAGGCGATCTCAACCACCATCCGCGAACACTCCCGTGATTATTGGACCGGTACCGTCTATACCACGAACCGCCGCGTCTGGGAGCACGACGAGGAGTTCAAGAAGTACCTGAAAAAAATCCGCGCGTTGTGCATCGACATGGAAACGGCGACGATCTTCATGACGGGTTTCTATAACGAAATCCCCACCGGGGCGCTGCTCCTGGTCTCAGATCAGCCGATGACGCCCGAAGGGGTGAAGACCGCCGAGAGCGACATCCAGGTGGACCAGATCTACGTGAAGGATCATCTCAAAATCGGCATCGATTCCCTGAAGCAGCTGATCAACAAGGGCGTCACCGTGAAGCACCTCAAATTCTAGGGTGTCCGGCCCGCCGGAAACTCTACTTCACGTCCACCCGAAACGGGACGAACGCCTCTTCGCCGCCGAGATTGACCTGCGCCCAAATCGCATAGCGACCGGCCTGCGGGATCGTCAGCTTGAACTTCAGGATCGGCTGGCGCGCATCCGGTGCCAGCAGGGGATCGCGATCGATCGGGTGCAGGTGCGCGAACCCGTTGCGCCCTTCGTCGAAGGCCACCAAGTGCGCATACGCTCCCATCACCGGCTGGAGATTCACGTTGCCGCCGTCCGGCCGGACGATGGCGAACTCAAGGTCCATGGGCTGACCGGCCCGCAGAGACTGCGGGTGGGTCACCAGCGAAAACCGATGACCGGCCCGCTGCACGACGCCGGCGCGGTCCTCGATGTCCGGCGGTGCCGGCGACTCGACCCCGGTCGTCAGTTCCCAATCGACACTCGCGTAGAGTCCGCGGCCGGTGGCCGCGGGCGTGAAGTCCGCAAAAATCCGATACGTGCCGCCGCGGAGAGGCGTGAAGGCAAACCGCCACTCGCCGGGCTTCACGCCCGGCTCGGGGTGCACATGCTGGTAGTCCGTCAGCGTCGGATCGACGATCAGGAGGTGCAGCAGCCTCGTGTGCGTCACCATGAGATCGGCCGGCGCGATGGCCTTTCCGCTCCCGGTTCTCAACGTCACCACCGCGTGCCGTTCCTGCCCGGCAGCCGGGGCGACCGCGTCGGCGGTCAGCGTCATCGTGACCGGCGAGCGCACCGCCACCACCGAGATGAACTGCGGGTTCAACGGATCGCAGAACTCGATCGAGTTCGCCCCCGTGGCGCGAAAGTCCATGTGGCTCAGGTTGGTGCCGGTCGGCAGCATCCGCAGTGCGACAAAGATCGCGATGGCCGCGGCCGTGATCGCCGCCATCTGGCGCCAGGCGATCGGCGCCGGGACCGTTCCGGTCATGGGAAGGCCGGTGCTCATCCCTTTTTCAACCGCCGGACAAAGTCCGACGCCTCCCAGGCCGAGCCGTCCACCCGATGGACGATCTTGCCCTGCTCGTCGATCAGCAGCGTCGCGAGCGTGTGCTTGAGCAGGCCGCCCTCGAACTCCGCGATGACCCCGAACTGGGTCAGCAGATCCTTCACCGCGCTCTCCGGGCCGGTGAGCAAGGAGAAATTCCTGGTCCCGATGCCATGCGCGCTGGCGTAGCTCTGCAGCACGCCGGGCGTATCGTAGGCGGGATCGAGCGTGATGGAGACAAGCTCGAGATTCGACACGCCGGTCTCGGCCGCGAGTTTCTGCACGGCGACCATCCGCGACGTCGCCGCCGGGCACTTCGTCGCATCCGGGCAGCGGGTGAAGATGAAATTGAGGAGAATCTGCTTCCCCCCGAAGCGCGCGCTCTGCACCAGGCGGCCCTCCTGATCGTAGAGCGCGAACGACGGCACCTTCTCGCCGACTTCGCGATAGACCTCCTTGCCGAGGTTGTGCGTGTCCTCGCGCAGCTTCCGCGCCCCGGCCGCAATCGTGTCGGCGATGACCTTGTCGTTGGGCCAGATTTTTTCCAAACGGAAGTCGCCCCCCGCGGGCGCCACCAGTTCCGCGCGGATTTGCTGCCCGGCCTGGGCCACCGCGAGGTCCCCGGCTGCGACCTTGAACTCCATTGTCATGCCCGGCATCAACCCCTCGATAGCGTCGTGGCGCACCACCAGGACATTCCGGGTCGGCTCCACTCGAATCACCTCGCCGGTCAGCGGGAAGCGTCGCTCGCCAGGCTCGGTCGCCGCGACCACTGGCGGGACCTGCTCGGTGCCGCTCCGCGAACAACCCATGGCGCCAAGGAGCAACACGGATGCAATGACCAGGTGGCCATTAGATATCATGTCCATACGGATTCGCCGGAGGAAATAATTGTCAAAGGGTTTGCGGCAGCCAGCAAGCCACCTTCTCCTCCTCGTTCGCGCCTCTCATGGACCCACGTCCCAACGCCCAACGCACTGCCAGTCACAAGCCCGGACTCGCGGTTTTCACCGCGGTGGGTGGATTGTGGGTCTTCGTCCTAGTCACGCTCGGGGCGTTCACGACGAGCATCGGCGCCGGGATGGCGTTCCCCGACTGGCCGCTCTCGAACGGGTCAGTGAACCCGAAAGGCTGGCTCGAGGACGTCTCGATGTTCGCCGAGCATTCCCATCGGTTAAGCGGCACTTTGATGGGTCTGATCAGCATCGTGACGGTCGCCTGGGTGTGGCGGAAGGAAAGCCGGGCGTGGCTCCGGCACCTCGCGGTCTGGGCGTTGGTCATTGTGATTATCCAGGGGCTGCTGGGAGGAACCCGCGTGCTGCTCGATGCCGTGCACGTCCCGGGCTTCACCATGACGCTCGGCCAGATGTTGCGGATTCCGCACGGCGTCCTCGCCCAGGTCTATGTCTGCCTCGTCATCGCGATTGCGCTCGGCTGCTCGCAAACGTGGATCGCACACCCGCCGCATCTGAACCGGCGCATTCGCCGCCTGGGTATTTTTTGCTGCGCGCTCTTGTTCGTCCAACTCGCGGTCGGAGCCACCATGCGGCACAATGGCGCGGGCCTCGCAATTCTCACCTTTCCCCACTCGACCCCCGAGGGTCACTGGCTGCCGGCCACGTGGGACTTCCGGATCGGCATCCACTTTGCCCACCGCGTCATGGCCGCGGTCCTCGCGATCGCCCTCCCTTGGTTTGCGTTTTCGATTCGACGGGAACGCGCGGCGCCGATCGCGATGCGGATCGCCGCGTCGACGTTGCTAAGCCTCGTCGTTGTCCAGATCCTGCTGGGCATGCAGATCATCGAGTCCTTCCGCCGGGCCGGCGTGACCACGAGCCATGTGGTCGTCGGCGCGCTGCTGCTGGCCACGACGTTCTGGGCCACCTGGCTGGCGCACCGCGACGCGATCGAGGGCAAGCCGGCGCCATGACCTCCCCGGCACCCGCGACGTTTCGCGACTATCTCGAGCTCACGAAGCCTCGGCTCAGCCTGCTTTCCGTCCTCACGGCGCTCGTTGGCTATCTCGCGGCGCGTCCGCCGCACGATTGGGTGCGCCTCGCGCTGGTGGTCGTGGGCACCTCGCTCGCCGCGGGGGGCGTGGCCGCGTTGAACCAGTGGCTGGAGCACGACACGGACGCCCGGATGAAGCGCACCGCCGATCGGCCGATTCCCGCCGGCAAGGTGGCCACGGGATCCGCCTTCGTCATAGGCACGCTGATGTGCATCGGCGCGCTCTTCCTGCTCTTCGCGAAGGTCAATGCGCTCGCGGCGATGTTCACCCTCCTCACCATCGCGTCCTACCTCGGCTGGTACACGCCGTGGAAAAAATGGTCCCGCTGGAGCACCGAGGTCGGCGCGATCGCCGGCGCCTTCCCGCCGCTCATCGGCTGGTCCGCGGGCGAGGGAAAAGTGACTGCCCTCGGCTGGATTCTGTTTGGCGTGCTGCTGCTCTGGCAGATTCCGCACTTCATGGCCGTGGCGTGGACCCATCGGCGCGACTATTCCGCCGTCGATTTCCCGATGCTGCCCGCGAACGACCCGGCCGGCCGCCGAGCCGCGGCCTGGTCGCTGGTCAACGCCGTCGCGCTGGTCCTGGTCAGCCTGCTGCCCACGATCCTCGGACTCGCCACCCGGGCCTACGGTCTGGCGGCGCTGCTCATCGGGCTGTGGTTCTGGTGGCGGGCGCTCGCTTTTCTTCGGGCCGACGAACGTGACGCGGCGGCGCGGAAGCTGTTTCTCGCCTCGATTATCTACCTGCCCGTGGTCCTGGGCGCTCTCGTCGCCGACCGCATGATCAATTTCTGATTCGGCGCCCGCCCCGCGCCGCCCACTACCATGACCGTCCAGGACATTCCCGCCCTCAACGCGACCCTCAATGCCGCGGCGACCCTGTTGATCACGATCGGCTTCGTGCAGATCAAGCGGGCCCAGGCGGCGACCGATCCAGTGCAGCGCGCGGCACGGATCCGGGCACACCGCGGCGCGATGCTGCTGGCCGGATTCGTTTCCGCCGTTTTCCTCGTCGGCTACGTCACGCACAAGATCCTCGTTCGAGGCGTGCACACGCCGTTTGGCGGCACCGGTGCGATCGCGACGATCTACTACGGGATGCTGATCTCCCACATTCTGCTGGCCATCGCGATCGCCTTCCTCGTGCCGCGCACCTTCCAACTCGCGCTGCAGGGGCAGTATGAACGCCACCGCGCCTGGGCGCGCTGGACGTTCCCAATCTGGTTCTACGTCAGCGTCACCGGCGTGCTGGTGTATTTCTTCCTCTATCAGTGGTGGCCGCCGGCCGGCCGCTGAGATGGAATCGACCGAGGGAACAGCGAAGGACGCGAAGCTTCGGGCGCGGACGAGCCGCGCCCCTACATGCATTTCGTAGGGGCGTGCCTCGTGCACGCCCAGCACGTCGCGCCAACGGCGATGCACCAAAAACAAAAAGGGGCGCAGATGAACTGCGCCCCCATGGAAAACGAGCCGAACCTGCGCCGCGAAACGGCGCCGCGGCGTTACTTGACGATCAGCGTGCCCTTCATGCCGACCATGAAGTGAGCGGGGAAAGAGCAGAGGAACACATAGGTGCCGGGGGCCGGCGCCTTGAAACTGACTTCGTCGCTTTTGCGCGGCCCGAGCAAGGCGGTCTTGGCGATGACCTGGCCGGCGAGCGAAGCCGGAACGTAATCCGTATCCTTGGCCGTCATGGCGGCAGCGACGAACGCCGCGGCGTCGGCGTCGGCCGTGAGGAGCACCCAATTGTGGCCCATGGCTTCCTTCGGCAGGGTACCGGCATTGGTCAGGATGACCTTCAAGTCCTCGCCCGCCTTCGCCTCGATCGTGGTCACGCTGAACTTCATCTGATCATTGGCCGTGATCTCGATCACGCGCGGACCGGCGGCGGGTGCCTCGGCCTTGGCGGCGGGAGCCTTGTCTCCGGCAGCGGGAGCAGCGGCCTTCTGGCCACAGCCAGAAAGGGCCAACACGAGTGCAAGCGAACCAAGGAGGAGCGAGGCTTTCATAGAGGAACGCAACGTTGGGAATGCCCCAATCACATGCAAAATCTTTTTGCCGCCAAAAAAATCTTAATAGTTTTCCGGACGGGAGGAAAACTCTGGATTATGGCTTGAAATGAGTGCGCGTTCGCGAACTCTCTGATTTCTTTGGCGTTCGCGCCGCTAACCGATTTTTCGTTCTGCCAGCACCCATGCTCACCTCCTTACCGACCCTTGCCCGGTGGAGCCGCGCGATCGCGGCGCTGGCCGGTCTCACCTTGCTCGCCGGTTGCGACTACAATTTCTGGCGGATGGATGGTCACCAATCGACCATCGTCGTCGATGGTCCGGTCGCGCGCGACCAGCTGCACGTATTTTACGTAACGTGTTGGGTGACATTGGTTATTTTCATCATCGTCGGGGGCGTCCTCGCCTATGCGACCGTGAAATTCAAGGCCCGGAGCGAGGCCGACGAGCACGCAGAGCCACCCCCACAGGCGCATGGCAACCCGCTCGTGGAACTCGGCCTGATCGGCGGTTCCGTACTCGCGCTCGTCGTCATTGCGATTCCCACGCTGAACGCGATCTGGACCACCCACGATGTGCCCGAGGCGCAGCGGGCCAACGCCTACGAGATCACGGCCACGGGTCACCAGTGGTGGTTCCGCTTCGAGTACGCCTCCGAGCAGGCCTCGGTCGATGCGAATATCAAGATGCCCCTCGTCACCGGCAACGAGCTCGTGATTCCCGCGGGCCGTCCGGTCCGGATCCATCTTCGGACCGTCGACGTCATTCACTCGCTCTGGGTGCCAAAGCTGGCCGGCAAAGTGGATATGATTCCGAACCGGGCCAACTTCCTCTGGCTGCAGGCGGACAAACCCGGCTATTTTTGGGGCCAGTGCGCCGAATACTGCGGCGACTCCCACGCCGTGATGCGCTTCCGCGTCATCGCCCTCGGGCCGCGCGAGTTCAACGACTGGCTCGACCAGCAGCTTCAGACCGCACGCACGGTGGCTCCCGCCCCGGACAGCAATCGCGCCCGGCCGCAGTTCGCCGCCCTCCGTTCCTTCAGGCAGAACGAGACCGGCATCACCGCCAAGTTCGATGTGAATCCGCTCGAGGCCTGGAGGGAAAAGCAGGCGCCGGAAAAGGACGAGGATGCCGCCCTGGTCGCCCAAGGTCGCGCGCTGTTCTCCTCCAAGGCCTGCATCGCCTGCCACACCGTTCGCGGCCATGTTGGCGCCGGCATTGCCGGTCCGGATCTGACGCACTTCGGTTCCCGCACCATGCTGGCCGCCGGCCTGATCGAGAACAACCGGGAGCAACTCCGCCGCTGGATCAAAGACCCGGGCGCCGTGAAGCCGGGTAACAAGATGGCGAAGGGTTACGTCGACAATAAGATCGTCATCTCCACCGAGGAGGAAGTCGCTCTCGCCGCCTATCTCGAAAGTTTGAAATGAGCTTGGCTCCGATCCCGGCCCGCCACTCCTGACGCGCGGCAGCTGGATCCCTTGTGACCCGGCCGCGAATCGCCTCCGAATTTAAACCGCACTTAATCCACCAATCGCCCATGGACGCCCTGGCCAAACCCGCCTACCTCACCCACGAGGAGCACGCGCCGACGCAACCGAAACTGCTGGCGCATCCCTCCGCCAAGACCGGCCTGATGAGCTGGCTGACGACCGTCGACCACAAGCGGATCGGCTTTCTCTACGGCATCTTCGCGCTGTTCTTCTTTCTGGTGGGCGGCTTCGAAGCGCTGCTCATCCGGACGCAGCTGATGGTGCCGAACAACGACCTGCTCACGGCGCAGCAGTACAACACGCTGTTCACGATGCACGGGACGACGATGATCTTCCTCGGCGTCATGCCGCTGTCGGCCGCGTTCTTCAATTTCATCATGCCGCTCCAGATTGGCGCGCGTGACGTCGCGTTCCCGCGGTTGAATGCGTTCTCGCTTTGGACCTTCGTTGCCGGCGCGATCATCCTGAACATCGGCTGGTTCCTGCCAGCTGCCACCCACGGCGCGCCCGATGGCGGCTGGTTCGGCTACGCTCCCCTCACCTCCAAGCAGTTCATTCCGAAGCACTCGATCGACTACTGGGTCATGGGCCTCCAGTTGCTCGGTGTCGCGTCCATCGCGGCCTCGCTGAACTTCATCGTCACGATCATCAACATGCGGGCGCCCGGGATGACCATGATGCGGCTGCCGGTGTTTGTCTGGATGACGCTGGTGACCTCCTTCCTCATCGTCCTGTCCTTTCCCTTCATCACCATCGCGCTGGTCGAGGTCATGATGGACCGCCAGTTCGGCACCTTCTTCTTCGAGGTTTCCGGCGGCGGCATGCCCATCCTGTGGCAGCATCTCTTCTGGGTCTTCGGCCATCCCGAGGTGTACATTCTCATTTTGCCCGCCATGGGCATCGTCTCGGAGATTCTTCCGACCTTCTCGCGCAAGCCACTCTACGGCTATCCGGTCGTGGTGTTCTCTGGCGCGTGCATCGGCTTCCTCGGTTTCGCCGTCTGGAGCCATCACATGTTTACGACTGGCATGGGCACGGTGGCCACCGCCGCCTTCGCCCTCGCCACGATGGCCATCGCGGTGCCCACGGGCGTCAAGATGTTCAACTGGATCGGCACCCTCTGGAACGGTAACCTCCAGATGCGCACCCCGATGATGTTCGCCCTCGGGTTCGTCTGGATGTTCATGATCGGCGGCTTCTCGGGCATCATGCACTCGGCGGCCCCCGCGGACGCCCAGCAGCAGGACAGCTACTTCGTCATCGCCCACTTCCACTATGTGCTCATCGGCGGTTCGCTCTTCGGCCTGCTGGCCGGCATCCACTACTGGTTCCCGCTGATGTTTGCCCGGCAGGTGAGCGAATTCTGGGGCAAGCTCTCGTTCTGGGTTATCTTCATCGGCTTCAATGTGACTTTCTTCCCGATGCACTTCCTCGGGTTGAACGGCATGCCCCGCCGCACGTTCACCTACGATGCGAACCTCGGATGGAACTTCCCGAACTTTCTCGCGACGATCGGCTCTTACGTTCTCGGCCTGGGCATCGCGATCTACTTCGTCGTGATGCTGTACACCTATTTCAAGGGCAAGAAGGTCGGCCGCGATCCGTGGGATGGCCGCACGCTGGAATGGTCGCTGCCCACCCCTCCGCCGGAATATAACTTCCGCGTCATCCCGACGGTCCATGCCCGCGACGCGTGGTGGTACGAGAAGCATCATCGCGAGGAGATCGAAAAGGAAAAGGACCAGCACGCCAAAGAGGAAGAGGCTCACGGCGGCATCCACATGCCGTTCGCGTCCATTTGGCCGCTCGTCGCCAGTTCCGGTCTGCTGATTGGAGCCATTGCCGTCAGCGCGCTCGACAGCAATCCGGCGCCCGGCATCCACCTGAAGCTCGGCCTGGCCCTGACCGGCGGGGTGATCATGTTCACCGGAATCTATTTCTGGTCGCTCGAAGGCAACGAGGGCTACCACCTCCACCTCGACGAAAACGGCAATCCACTCCCGGATTCACACGACAAGCATTGAGCCCCAGCGTCGCCTCCCGTCTCCGACTATCCCAATGAGCAGCCCCGCGGCCACCGCCACCATCGATCATCACCACGATCCGAGCACGTCCACCGGCATTCCGAACAAGAAGCTCCTCATGTGGGCTTTCCTGGCGTCAGACTGCATGTTCTTCGCGGCGCTCATCTCGACCCACCTGATTTACCGGCTGCACCCGCCGGCCGACGGTCTCGATCCCAAGGCGGTGTTCAGCATCGAGCTGACGTCCTTCTCCACCTTCATCCTCCTGATGTCCTCGTTGATGATGGCTCTCGCCGTCACCGCGATCCAGAAGGGGAATCTCAAGAGCTGCCGCTGGTCGCTGCTGACCACGATCTTCTTCGGGATGATCTTCCTCGGCTGTCAGGTGTACGAGTTCGAGCATTTCGTCCG
>CANEVO010000008.1 GCA_947442255.1 Opitutia bacterium | reverse complement strand
TGTCGTCGATCAGGAGCACCGTGACCGGGGGTTTTGTTGGGTCGGGGATCATGCGGTGGTCGGGGCGAGGATCGGCAGGATGGCAATGACGCGGGTGCCTTCGCCCGGCCGGCTGGTGACGCGGAGCGAGGCGCCGAGACGCTCGGCGCGGGCCTCCATGTTGCCCAAACCGTGGCCGCCGTCGCGACGCGAGGAGGCGTCAAAGCCGCCGCCGTTGTCCTGCACGAGCAGGCAGATTTCGCGATCGCTTTGGTGGACGCGTTCAGTGATCCGCGACGCTCCGCCGTGACGCAGAGCGTTGCTGGCGGCCTCGCGCACGATTTGCAGCGCCTCGATACTCTGGTCGGGCGTGAGCCGGGCGGCCGCCTCTTCATCGATGTTGACGTCGAGCTGCGCCTCCCGGCTTGCGCTAAATTCGGCCAGCAAGCTCCCGATCGCGCGGGCGAAGTCGGAGCGTCGGAGGTTGGCGGGGGTCAACCCACCGATATAGGCTCGCACGTCACGGATGGCATTGTTGAGGCTGGTGCGGGTTTGCTCGAGACGCCGGTCGGCGTCTTCCGGATCCGATTTAACGATCGCCCGCACCGATTCCAGCGTGAGGCCGACCGCGTAAAGCGACTGGATGATGCCGTCGTGCAGGTTGCGCCCGAGGCGAATCTTCTCTTCGAGCGACTGGGCCAGAAGGTGCTGCTGGAGCTCTGCATCCTCCTCGGCGAGCCGCCGGACGTCGCGTTTCCGGTCGAGCGCCGCGCTTTGTGCCCCCGACGTCTCCGCCAAGCGGGCCAGGGTGCCGATTTCGGAACGGGCGATCGCGAAGGGCGGGGGCGCGTCGTTGGCGCGCGGCCGCCGGCCGGCCACGATCATGATCAACGTCAGGACCAGGGCCGCACTGGCCAGCCCCAGGGCGAGGCGTTGCGAATGGATGACTGCGCGCCGCGAGCCGGTCTCCGCCGTACTGCCGCGCTCGGCCGCTCCACCCACCTCGGCTGATTCCCTCTGGGCACTCCGCCAGATCGAGCCCGCAAGCAGGGCAACGAGTGCGGCCAGGGCGACGAACAGCGCCAGAGCGAGGCAACGCGGCAGCGGATTCATACTTCAGAAAGCGCGAGATTGCCGGGGGGGGGCGACGGGGCGTCAACGCCGGCACGCGACCGACTCCCACTTGCGGAGGGCGGTCGCTGGCCGCAAATCTTTCGACTTTTCGCGCGGTCGGGTTTTGGGTGACCGGCTCTGTATGAAGTCCTTCTACATCACGACCGCTATCGACTACGTGAACGGTTCGCCGCACCTGGGCCACGCCTACGAAAAGGTGCTGACGGACGTCATTGCCCGGTTTCGGCGGCAACTGGGCGACCGCGTGCATTTTCTCACCGGCACGGACGAGCACGGCCAGAAGGTGCAGGCGAGCGCGCGCAAGCTGGGCATCGAGCCCCGGCAGTATGCGGATCAGGTGAGCGGCGAGTTCCGGACGCTCCTGCAACGGCTCAATATCTCCAACGACGACTTCATCCGTACGACAGAGGAGCGGCATAAGAAAGTCGTGCACCAGGTGCTGCAAAAACTCTTCGACAAGGGGGAAATCTACAAAGCGGAATACCGGGGATTTTACTCCACGCGGCAGGAGCAGTTCCTGCAGGAAAAGGACCGGCTGCCGGATGGATCGTGGCCCGAGATTTTCGGCGAAGTCACGGAGCTCACCGAATCGAACTACTTCTTCAAGCTGCGTTCCTATCAGGACTGGCTCATCGAATTTCTGACGAGTCACGAGGATTTTGTCTTCCCGCGCTACCGCCAGAAGCAGGTGCTGGAATTCCTCAAGGAGCCGTTGAACGACCTCTGTATTTCCCGGCCGCGCGCGCGGTTGGAGTGGGGCATCCCGCTGCCGTTCGACGGGGAATACGTGACCTACGTCTGGTTCGACGCGCTGCTCAACTACTACTCCGCCGTCGCGGACCAGCCGGGGATCTGGCCGGCGACCTATCACGTCATCGGCAAGGACATCCTCGTGCCGCCCCACGCGGTCTACTGGCCGATCATACTGCAGGCCGCGGGGATTCCGCTGCCGCAGGGCCTGCTCGCGCACGGCTGGTGGATGCAGAGCGGGGCGAAGATGTCGAAGAGCACGGGCAACGCCCTCAACCCGCTGGATCTCGTGGACGAATTTGGCGCCGATGCCTTTCGTTATTTCCTGATTCGGGAGATGAACGTCGGCCAGGACAGCGATTTCACCCGCGAGCAATTCCTCGTCCGCTACAACAGCGAACTCGCGAACAATCTCGGCAACCTCGTGAACCGCGCGCTCAACATGACCACGCGCTTCGCCGGCGGAGTCGTGCCGGCGGCCGAGGTGGCGGAAGATCTGGAGCGTTCGCTGCACGCCCTGTGGGACAAAACTCGCGACGAATTCATCACCCTCTGCGAGGGCTTTCAGTTTCACACCGCGCTCGAGCGCGCGATGCATTTCCTGACCGAGACGAACGCCTACGTCGAGAAGCGCGCGCCGTGGAAGCTCGGCAAATCCTCCGAAGGGAAGGATCAGGCCCTGCTGCGCACGGCGCTCGCCACGATGACCGAGGCGCTCCGCCTGAGCGTGGCGCTGATCCGCCACGTCACCCCGGCGACCACCGAGAAAATCAACGGGGTGCTCGGTTACGCGCCGGGCCCGGTGTGGCGCGACGAGTTGAATTGGGGTTCCCGGCTCGCCGGAGCGAAGGTCGCCCCCGCACTCGTGCTCTTCCCGCGGCCGGCGCCGCCGGAAAAGGCGCCGGTGAAGACGGCGTAGCAATCTTTCTCCTTTCTCTTTATCTTCCTCCTTCGGCAGCGCCGGTGAAGGGAGAAAAATGAAGCGAAGGAGGAATGCGAAAGATTCATCGTGACCATCCTCCCGCTGCACCCGGCGCAAGACGCCTCTCCGGCGGCGTTGCGGGCGTTCCTCGGCGAATGCCGGGCGGCGGCGGCGCGGGATCGCCATCCGAAGCTCGTCAGCATTTCGCTCGCCGTCGACGCGCTCGATCCGCTGGCCGTACTCGAGTCGATTTTCGAACCGGCGGCGCCGCACTTCTACGCCGAGCGGCCGAGCATCGAGAGCGCGGTGGCGGGCGCGGAAGTGGCGGCGACGTTCACGGGGCGCGGGGCGACGCGTTTTGCCGACGTGCAAACGTGGATCGACGAAACGCTCGCACACACGATCGCGGTGGGCGACGTCGCGGCCCCGTTTGGCGGACCGCATTTCTTCGCGGGTTTTACGTTTCACGACGAGATTGAAGCCGGGGAGCCCTTTGCGCCGGCCAGCGCATTTGTGCCCCGGTGGCAGGTGGCGCGCGCCGGAGCCACCTCGACCGCGGTGGCAAATCTGGTGATCGCACCGGATTCGGACCTCGACGGTATGGCCGAGCGCGTGTGGCGGGCCCATGGCAAGTTTACCCGCTTCGACTATCGGGGCGCGCGTGGCATGGCCGGCGTCCGGGCGGTCGAGAAGCCGGCGGACGCGCCGAGTTTCCCTCGGGCCCCGCGTCGCTTTACGACGAGCGAGGCGGGGAACTATCGCGCGGCGGTGGGGCAGGCGGTGCAGCGCATCGCGGCCGGCGATTTCAAAAAGATCGTCCTGGCGCGTGCGCAGGATATCCAGGCGGACGAGCCGCTGCATCCCCTGGAAATGCTCAACGGGCTGCGGGAGAGGTTTCCAGACTGTTATTCGTTTTCGTTCACCCGGGGCGCGGGGCCGAGTTTCATCGGCGCGAGTCCCGAACGGCTGGTGCGCGTCAGCAAAAGCATCCTCGAAACCGAGGCGCTGGCCGGATCGATGCGACGCGGGGCGACGGCCAGCGAGGATGCCGCGCTCGCCGATGCCCTGCTGCACAGCGAGAAGGACGGACGGGAGCAGCAGGAGGTGCTTGACGATATCGTGGCGCGGCTCGCCCCACTCGGGGTGGCCCCGGAGTTCTCGACCCGGCCGCACGTGCGCCGGTTTGCGAATGTGCAACATCTGCAAACCGCCGTGCGCGCCACGTTGCCGCCGGGCGTCCGGCTGCTCGATGTCCTCGGGGCGCTGCATCCCACGCCGGCGGTGGGGGGCAGTCCGAGGGCGGCCGCGCTGAGCCGGATTCGCGAGTTGGAGGGTTTCCCGCGCGGGCTTTATGCCGGAGCGCTGGGCTGGATGAATGCCCGCGGCGGTGGCGAATTTTTTGTCGGCATCCGCTCCGCCCTCGTCGCCGGCGCGACGGCGCGGATCTACGCGGGGGCCGGCATTGTCGCGGGTTCGACCCCGGAAAAGGAATTTTCGGAAACGGAGCTCAAGTTTAAGGCTATGCTGGAGGCGCTGCTGACCTGAGCGGGCGCAACCCCGCACTTGCTTCGCGGCCCCGCGCCCCGCCATCCTCGCCGTCCGCCGGAATACAACCGACCGTCCGCATGTCCTCGACGCCCCTCCCCGACTCCCGCAACCCCAATTCCCTGTGGGCGGGCGTGCTGGTGGAGACGTTGGTCTGCGGGGGAATTCGGACCGCCGTCATTTCGCCCGGTTCGCGCTCGGCGCCCCTGGCGTTTGCCTTCGCGCGGCATCCCGGGATCGAGGCGATCCCCGTGCTCGACGAGCGGTCGGCCGCATTTTTCGCGCTGGGACTGGCCAAGGCAACTGGCCGTACCACGGCGCTCGTTTGCACCAGCGGCTCGGCGGCCGCGAATTACTTTCCCGCCGTCGTTGAGGCGAGGGAGAGCGGCGTGCCGTTGCTGATCATCACGGCGGACCGCCCGCCGGAGATGCGGGCGTGCGCATCCGGCCAGACAATCGATCAACAAAAGCTCTACGGCGATTACGTCTCGTTTTTCCACGAACTCGCGGTGCCGGAGATGACCGTGCCCCGATTGCGCTACCTGCGGCAAACGGTGGCGCACGCACTCCAGCGCACGCGGCAGCCCCAGCGTGGCCCCGTGCACTTGAACGCGCCGTTTCGGGATCCGCTTCCGCCGCTGCCGGACGACGGTGCGACCACGGCCCTGGCGGCCACGGTGGATTGGACGACATTTTTTACCCACCTCCCGGAGGCCACCCTGGAAACGGGGGCGGTGGCGGCGGGACCGCGCCTCGGGGCGGATGTTCATGGCGTGATTATCGCGGGTGCCGCCCAGCCAGCGCATCCGGCTGGCTACGCGCAGGTGGTCGGCGAGCTGGCGCGCAAGCTCGGCTGGCCGGTGCTCGCGGATGCGCTCAGTCCGCTGCGGAATCACGCCGACGTGGTGCCGCAGCTCGTCACGAGCTATGACACGATCCTGCGCAACGAGAACGCCGCGGAGCGATTGAAACCGGAGCTTGTGCTTTGTCTGGACGGCTGGCCGACGAGCAAGGTTTTGCGGGCCTGGCTGGAAGCGAGCGACGCGCCGGTCTGGCTCATGTCGGAGCGGATAGACAACCGCGACGCCCTCCACGGACGCGCGAGACAGAGTTCGCTTTCGCTGGCCACGCTGGCCGGAAGTCTCCCCGACACGACGGAGGCCAATGGCTACGAGCGCATGTGGGCCGCGTTCGAACGCAAGGCCCGGGCGGCGCTCGACGCGCGGCTCGGCGCGACCGCCGAACTTTTCGAGGGCAAGGCGGCCTGGCTGCTCGCGCGGCATTTGCCCGAGGCGACGCCACTCAGTCTGGGGAACTCGATGCCGGTGCGGGACGTAGAGTATTTCTGGCCCGGGAACGTCCGCCGGGTGCCGTCCTTCTTCAATCGTGGCGCCAATGGCATCGACGGCACGCTGTCGACGGCGCTGGGGGTGGCGCATGGCACGGATCGTCCGGCGGTGCTGTTGACGGGCGATCTCGCGTTGCTGCACGACACGAACGGTTTTCTGCTCCGCCCCAAAGTGCGCGGTTCGCTCACCGTCGTGGTGATCAACAATCGCGGCGGGGGTATTTTCGAGCACCTGCCCGTGGCCCAGTTCGAGCCGACGTTCGAGGAATTTTTCGCCACGCCCCAGGAGGCCGACTTTGAAAAACTAGCCGCGGCATACGGAGCCGGATATGTCCTCGTGCGCGATTGGGATCATTTTACGGGTTTGATTTCGGCGCTGCCGGCAAGCGGAGTGCGCGTGATTGAGCTGCGGACCGATCGCAAGCGGGACGCGGCGTTTCGCAAGCGAGTGTTCGCCGAAATCGCGGCGGGATTGTAGGAGGGCCTTCCTCGTGCGGTGCTGGCGGGAAGCTGGTGAACCGCCGGCGGCGGCTACAGCTGGATCGGCAGGCCCACCTCGATGATTTGCATCGGCGGGAGTTGATAATAGTCGCGCGCCTGGCGGGCGTTGCGACTCAGGAAGGCGTAAAAGTGCTTCTGCCATTCCCACATCGCCGCGTCGCCACCGGTGATGATCATCTCGCGGTTGAAATAGTAAGTGGCCTCCGACGGCTTCAGCGGCACGCCGCGCTTGCGAATCTCCTCGATCAGGGCGCTCACGTCAGGCGACTGCATGTAGCCGTAGCGCGCGAGTGCCCGCCATACGCCCTGGCCGATTTCGCGCACGGCGAGAAATTCCGGGCCTTTGACGTAGGGCACCTCCTCGGTGGCGATGCTCAGCAGCACGACGGTCTCATGCAGCACTTTGTTCGCCTTGACGTGGTGCAGGAGGACGAGGGGCGTGCCGTTGGGATTTCCCGCCATGAAGACACCGGTGCCGCGGACGCGGGTGATGTGCCGGCTGGAGGCGATGTCACAGAGTTCCTGCTCCGTGATCTCGTTGGCGTAAATTCGCTGGAAGATCTGAGACTTGCCGGATTTCCACGTGTGCATGATCGCAACGACCAGCGCGGCGATCGCGATCGGCAGCCACCCGCCGTCCATGAATTTGTGCAGCGTCGCGAGGAAAAAAGTCGCGTCGATCACTATGAAAACGGAAGTGAGGGCGAGGGCATGGCCGAGCGACCACCGCCAGTGCAGCCGCATCACCCGGAAAAAGGCGTAGGTGGTCACAATCATGGTGCCGGTGACCGCGATGCCATAGGCGGCCGCCAGCCGGTCGCTGGATCCGAAATCGGCCACGATAGCGATCGCGGTGAGGGCCAGGGCGGTGTTGATCAGCGGCACATAGATCTGCCCGACCTGGTGGGCATTGGTATGGGTGACTTTGAGGCGAGGAAAATAACCCAGCTGGATCGCCGAACGCGTCAGCGAAAACGCCCCGGAAATCACCGCCTGGCTGGCGATGATTGCGGCAGCAATCGAAAGGAGCGTCAGCGCCAGCTGCCCCCAGCCGGGCGGCGCGAGGGCGAAAAACGGATTGTCGGTCGAGAAGGGGTGGGTGACCACATACGCTCCCTGCCCGTAGTAGTTCAGCAGCAGTCCGGGGAACGCGAAAAAATACCAGGCCTGGGCAATCGCCTTGCGCCCGAAGTGGCCCATGTCGGCATAAAGCGCCTCGGCGCCGGTGATGGTCAGCACCACCGAACCCAGGATGACAATCGCCCCTGCGGGATGGGTCATCAGCAGCTTGATGCCGAGCAGGGGATTGAGGGCCGCGACCACCTGCGGCGCTTCCTTGATCTGCCAGAGCCCCAGCAAGGCTAGGACAAGGAACCACACGAGCATGACGGGACCGAAGATGCCGCCGATCGCCTTCGAGCCCTTGTGCTGGAACCAAAACAAGCCCGCGAGAATGGCGCAGGCGATCGGCGTGACGTAGCGCTGCAGGTCCGGATTGAAGCCCTTCAAACCCTCGACGGCGCCAAGCACCGAGATGGCCGGCGTGATCACGCTGTCGCCATAGAGCAGGGCTGCCCCGATCAGGATGATGAGTATCGTCGGACGGACCTTGCCGCCCAGTTTACCGGCATCGACTTTGGAGTGGCTCAGGGCGAGCAGGGCGAAAACTCCTCCTTCGCCGCGGTTGTCGGCTCGGGTGACGTAACCGATGTATTTCACGCAGACGACCAGCAGCAGCGACCAGGTCATCAGGGAAAGGATGCCGAGCACCCCCTCGGCGCGTTCGCCCGGCGCGAGTTGCGCCAGACACTCCTTCATCGCGTACAGCGGACTCGTGCCGATGTCGCCAAAGACGACGCCGAGGGCCCCGATACAAAGGGCCCGTTGGCTGACAGTCTTGGCTGACGTGGAGGCGGAACTGGACATCGTGGAAAGGTGAAGTGTCTCGGATGCGCCGGAAGGCTCCAAGCTGTTTCTGCCGGCGCGGGAAATCAGCTTGATTTCGCGTCACGCTGGCCGGTGGACAAGCCGTGAAAAAGTTTTCACGCTCCGCACCATGATTTCCGAATGGCAGGTCGCCAAGACCTACACCGACATTCTTTACCACAAGGCCGGCGGCATTGCGCGGGTGACCATCAACCGCCCGGAAAAGCGCAACGCCTTCCGGCCGCTGACCGTGAGCGAAATGTTCGATGCCTTCTCGGATGCACGGGAAGACCCCAGGATCGGGGTGGTGCTGCTGGCCGGCGCGGGTCCGCACACGGACGGAAAATACGCGTTCTGCGCCGGAGGCGACCAGGCCGTGCGGGGACACGCCGGCTACATCGACGAAGCCGGCGTGCCCCGGCTCAACGTGCTCGATTTGCAGAAACTCATCCGCTCGATGCCCAAGGTCGTCATTGCGCTGGTGGCCGGTTACGCGATCGGCGGCGGGCATGTGCTGCACGTCGTGTGCGATCTGAGCATCGCCGCGGACAATGCGATTTTCGGGCAGGTCGGTCCGAAAATGGGCAGTTTCGACGGTGGCTTCGGTTCGAGCTATCTGGCGCGGGTGGTCGGGCAAAAGAAAGCGCGCGAAATCTGGTTTCTCTGCCGGCAATACAACGCGCAACAGGCCCTCGAGATGGGACTCGTCAACGCGGTCGTGCCTGTTGCCCAGCTCGAAGCCGAGGGCGTGAAATGGGCGGGAGAAATCATGGAAAAGAGCCCGTTGGCCATTCGGCTGCTCAAGAGCGGTTTTAACGCCGAGCTCGACGGACAGGCCGGCATCCAGGAGCTGGCGGGGAACGCCACGATGCTTTACTACATGAGTGACGAGGCGAAGGAGTTCATGACCGCCCAGCGCGAAAAGCGAAAGCCGGATGCGCGGAAGTATCCGTGGCTGCCGTGAGGATTCGCGTTTTTGCGTAGATTCTTGGGACGGTTTGGCCGTCCCTTGCGTCCTGCCCCCATGCTTCCCTTTGCCCTGACGATTTTCACGGGAGCGTTCCTGCTCTTCCAAGTCCAGCCGCTCATCGGCAAGTACATCCTGCCGTGGTTCGGCGGCAGCCCCGGCGTGTGGACGACCTGCCTGCTGTTTTTCCAGACCCTGCTGCTCGGTGGCTACGCCTACGCGCATTTCACCGCCACTCGCCTCCGCCCGCGCACGCAGGCGGTGTTGCACTTGGTGTTGCTGGCCGTGGCGCTCGCTTGTCTGCCCATCACGCCGAGTGAGGGGTGGAAGCCCCTGGACGGCACGGAGCCGGTCTGGCGGATCTTGAAATTGCTGACCGTGTGCGTGGGCGTGCCGTATTTCGTACTGTCGTCAACCGGGCCGTTGATGCAGCGCTGGTTCAGCCAGACGAATCCCGGCGTGTCGCCGTACCGGCTTTATGCGTTGTCGAATGTAGGGTCGTTGCTGGCGTTGCTGAGCTACCCGGTCTGGTTTGAGGTGCAGTTTTCGCGCCACGCCCAGGCGCTGTGGTGGTCGGTGGGGCTCGGGGTGTTCGTGCTGTTGTGCGGGTTTTGTGCCGTGCGCGTCTGGCGGACGGGCGATGCGCCGTCCGGGGCCGGAGCCGGGCCGGAGTCAGACGCTGCGAACGCCGAGCCGCCGGCGCCATGGAGCGACCGACTGCTTTGGCTGGCGTTGCCGGCGACCGCGTCGTTGTTCCTCCTGGCGACCACCAACAAGCTTTGCCAGGAAGTCGCGGTCATTCCCTTTCTGTGGGTGATCCCGCTCGCGCTTTACCTGTTGAGTTTCGTCGTGTGCTTCGATCATGCGCGCTGGTACCGGCGCGACGTCTTTGTCGCTTTGATTGTCGTCGGAGTTGCGGTGATCTGGCTCTTGCAGGGCGCCGGCTCTGATGCGCCGATGAAATACCAGATCGCCGGCTATTGTACGGTGTTGTTCGCGGTCTGCATGGTGTGTCACGGCGAACTCTACCGGCTCCGTCCGGCGCCCCGGGGGCTGACGGCGTTCTACCTGATGATCTCCGCCGGCGGCGCGCTGGGCGGGCTGTTCGTGGCGGTGATCGCGCCGATGTGGTTTGTCGATTATCGCGAGCTCGAGATCGGCCTCGGCCTGATGGGCGGGGCCCTGGCCGCGCTGTGCTTCCGGCATCGGAGCCGCGAGATCGTGGCGGCCGTGGCGGTGGGGCTGATCGCGGTGACCGTGGTGGGGCCATGGCTGCGCAGCGCGTTCGACAGTGGGGCGGGGTTCCCGACGGAATGGGTGAATTTTCACAAGCGGTTCGGCTGGCTGATCCTCGTCGGATTCGTGGGGTTCGTCGCGTGCGCGACGGATTTTCCGGGGCGGCGGCTGCTCGGCGACTGGCAGCCGCGCATGGGCGCTTTCGTTGCGATCCTGGCCAGTGCGCTGGTGGCCGCGATGGTCCGGGAGGCCCGCTCGGCGGACGGCACGTCGGTGATCCGGGCGTCGCGCAATTTCTACGGCACGCTCAAGGTCTTCGATTACTCGCGGGAGGATGAAGACGATCACTACCACCTGCTGATGCACGGCGCGACGACGCACGGCCTCCAGTTTGTCTCGCCCGACAAACGGGACATGATCACCAGTTACTATGGCGATGCCAGCGGGGTGGGGCTGGCGTTCAAGCACCTGATGCCGGAAGGGCCGCGCCACATCGGTGTCGTCGGCCTCGGGACCGGGACGCTCGCCGCCTACGGGCGCACGGGCGACCGCGTGCGCTACTACGAAATCAATCCCGCGGTGGAGAAACTCGCCCGCGATCCGTTCACCTACCTCGAACGCTGCAAGGGCAAGGTCGAGATCGTCTATGGCGACGCCCGCCTCACAATGGAACGCGAACTAGCCGCGGGCACACCGCAGCAGTTCGATTTCCTCGCGTTGGATGCGTTCAGCAGCGACGCCGTTCCGGCGCACCTGCTGACCCGCGAAGCCTTCGCGAATTACCTGAAGCACCTCGCGCCCAACGGCGTGATCGCCGTGCACATCTCCAACCGTTACCTCGATCTCCAGCCGGTGGTGGATGCTGCGGCCGCGCATTTTAACCTGGGCATCGCGACCATTTCCAACGACGTCGAGGAATCCTGGTTTCTCTATTCGTCGACCTGGGTGCTCTTGTGCCGGAACCAGTCGCACCTGGCGAAAGAGGAAATTATCAGCGCCAAGGAGGAGCCGCGCGCCAAACACCGTCCGCCGCTTCACTGGACGGACGATGAGGTGAGTCTGTTCAAGGTGCTCAAGTAGCGTGGGCTGATTCCGCGGTGGCGAAGGGAGGAGGTGGCGCCTCCGTTAGATCGCGGCCGCGATCATCGCCGCCGCTTCGCCCGGCGAAACGGTTTCCGTGTCGATGGCAAGGCGGGGCTTCCCGGCACAAAAAAACCGGCGAGCCTGAGCTCGCCGGCAGAGATCAATCTCGACGGGGTAAATTACTTCCCGAGGCTGGCTTTGAGGTCGGCGAGTTGGCCGGCGCTGCCGAGGAACACGTTGCGGCTCGCGATGAATTTCGCGTATTCTTCGATGAAGATCTTGCCCGGCGGGCGGAAATCGAAATCGCCCGGCTTGTCGCGGAAGAACTCGCGGTGGACGCGGGTCCAGACGAGGCGGCCGTCGGTGTCGATGTTGACCTTGGTCACGCCGAGCTTGGCGGCCGGGAGATATTCGGTCGGGTCGACGCCCATCGAGTCCTTGATCGTCCCGCCAGCCTCGTTGATGCGGTCTACTTCATCCTTCGGTACCGACGACGAGCCGTGCATGACGAGCGGAAAGCCCGGGAGGCGGTCCTGGATCTTCTGGAGGACGTCGAAGTGCAGGGACTGCTTGCCCTTGAATTTGAAGGCGCCGTGGGACGTGCCGATGGCGGCCGCCAAGCAGTCGCAGCCGGTCTGTTTCACGAATTCCGTGGCCTCATCCGGATCGGTCAGGCACGCGTTGCCGTCCTCGACCTTGATGTCCTCCTCGACGCCGCCAAGCATACCGAGCTCGGCCTCGACCGAAATGCCGTTCTTGTGGGCGGCGTCGACGACGCGCTTGGTGATCTCGACATTCTTCGCGAACGGGTCGTGCGACGCGTCGATCATCACGGAGCTGAAAAAGCCGGAGTTGATGCAGTCGTAGCAAGTCTCCTCGTCGCCATGATCGAGGTGAACGGCGTAGATCGCATCAGGGAAGATCTCGCCCGCGGCGCGAATGATCGCCTCAAGCATGCGCTTGTCGGTGTATTTCCGCGCACCCTTCGAAATCTGGATGATGAACGGCGCCTGGGAGTCGATGCAGCCCTTGAAGAGCCCCATCGCCTGCTCGGCGTTGTTGATGTTGTAGGCGCCGACGGCGTATTTGCCGTAAGCGTGTTTGAAGAGCTGCGCGGTTGTAACGATCATAGGAAACGAGACAGGGCCCCACTGTCCCGCTCGCGGATTGTTGTCGCAAGGGTTTTCTAGCGGTCCGCCGTCCGGAAGTAACCGGTTTGACCCGGAGCGGAGGGAGGCCCCGCGGGCGAAGCGCGCGGAACGCTAGCCGCCGCCGCGGCGGGGCGCATTTCCGCCGGCGGAGGGAGTCGCGGGGTCGCCGGCTTTTTGAGCTCCGGGGGCATTTTGCTGGAGGGTGCCCCGGACAAGTTGTTGCAGCTGCTGCTGGGCCTGCTGCTGTTGCTGCATTTGCTGCAGGGCGGTCATCTGTGGTTGGGCCAGCACCGCTTGCGCCTGATTCACCGCAGCCGGCGTGATAGGCGCCGTGCCGCCGCCCCGTGCACCATCGAGCGCCGCCGTAATGGCCCCGCCGCCCAGGCCGCCGATAAAAGCGTCGGCGAGGGCGCCGACATCGCCGCCGCGGCCGAGGAAAAGAGCACCGGGGCCACCCGGACCCATCCCGTCACCGCCACCCGGATTCGCCGGGCGAGCCGGAGCATTGCTCGCCAGAATCTGTACGAGTTGCTCGGCCTGGGTCGAAGAGAGCGGAGTATTTGAATAGCTCAGCCGCTGCTGGAGATCGTTGACGAGGTTTCGCTGGGGCAGCGTTTGTTCGTAGTTTTGCAGCTGCGCCACCCCCGCGTCGCCGATCACCCCTCTGATCCCCTGCGTCACCTGGTCCTGCGCGTCCGCTACCAGCTTGCGAAAACTCTCGGGATCGTTGCGGGGGGTGATGCCTTGTTCCCGGGCCGCCGCCGCCACGTCCTGAATGGTCGTCTGACGGTCAACGAGCAGTCGTTTGAGTTTTTCGGACTGCTCAGGGGAGAGGTTGAGGTTCTTGAAGAGCGCGGCGTAGCGTTGCTCGATTCCCAATTTGCGCTGCAGATCGATCATTGCCTGCACTTCCGGCTTCGCCATGAGCTCTCGCAGAGCAGCCTGCTGTGCGCCGGGATTGCCGCCGCGACCGCCCTCCGGCCCGCGATCGCCCCGGCGGCGGCCGTCATCTTCGGCTCCGAGGGCACCGGGGCCATCCGGGCCGCCGCTGGCGGGGCGCGATTGCGAGGCTACGAGTCGGTCCGAAAGTTGCCGATTCAGCTTCTCCAGATCCCAAATGCGTTTCTGCAGATCGGCCCGCTCATTCTGGTTCAACGCGGCCGCGCGCAGTTCGACCAGTTCTTGATACTGCCGCCACGCGAGCGCCACTCCGCCGCTGGTGGTAAGCGCGAGAACGAGTATGACGTAGATTTTGGGGCTTTGCACGGAGTGGGGGCGGTGACGGTGAGACGCACGCGAAGTTACACGCGGGCGGCGTGTGCGCAATGCCCGTCATGTGGCCGAACGAGGCCCGGCTGGGGTTCGGGCGGTCCGTCCCGGCTTGCGGCCGACGCTCGGGCCGGGATGAACCGCAACAAGCTAGCGCGGCGGAAACTCGAACTCCGCCTTCACGCCGGTCTTCGACAACACGAGGTAGGCCCCGAACGGCATGCCGCGTTTCGACATGAAACCCTGGATGAGCTCGGTGCGACCGTTCTCGAAGAGCTTCAACGCCTCGTCGGCGGGAATCTCTCTGCCGCACAGCTGCTTCTTCAACGTGAATACGATGCGGTTGTCCTGGTCGGGCTTGCGCACGTAAAATGCCTCGGGCGTTTCGACGATCTCGGCGTCCTTGTGCATCTTGCTCTTGCCGAGCATGACGCCCTTGGAGAGGTCCGGCGGCGTCTTCGCCTTGCGGGCGATGAGATTGCCGTCCTTGTCGAGCTTCGGTGCGCGCGGTGGAAACTCCCACGAGAACTTCGGGCCCTCGCGCTTTAGCATCGCGCTGAACGGCCGGCCCTTTTTCGAGATAAAATTTTCGATGACCGAGGTCTTGCCCTCGGCGACGAGTTGGATGGCCATCTCGCGCGTGATCGGCTTCTGGCACATCAGGCGGCCGATGCGGAAGGTTTGTTTCCAGCCCTCGCCGTCGCGCTCACGCAGCACGTGACTGGAGCCGACCTCGCAAAGACCCCCACCGGTTTTGGGATCGGTCCAATAGGGCTCGACGGTGCCGAGATCGACTTTGTCGCCGAAATCGTACTGCGCGACCCACTTTCCCTTCTCCTCGTCCTTGACGAGCTTGAGCAGGGCGGAAAAACGGCTGCGCGTCTTGGCCGAAATGAAACCGTCGAGCGGGCCGACCTTGCCGGCGGTGACGAGTTCGCGGACCTCGGGTTCCTCCATCCGGCGACCGCCGATCACCTTGTAGATCATGAACTCGCCGTCCTGGGATTTGTAGCCGCGGAGGGTTTCGCGCAGGGGCTTGCCGTCCGTCGGGGAGGGGATGTCCGTGACGCGGGCGACGGAGTCGTCCTCCTCGAAGCCTTTCACGCGTTCGATGATACCCTTCGTCTGCTCGATCACCTCGTCCATGAACTGGGCGCGGGAGAACTTATTGTGCTCCATCTGACGGAGCTTGAACTCCCATTCGCCGGTCATCGCCGGCTGGGTGAGAGCATCGGCCTTCACGGCCCCGAGAAACTGGATCAACTGCTCGGCCTTGGCGGTCGGGATGAGTTCGCGCAGCGGGCGGTCGACATACTTCTGATTGATGAGACCGTCGATCGTGTCGGCGCGCGTCGCGGGGGTGCCGAGGCCGCGTTCCTTCATGGCTTCGGCAATTTCCTCGTCTTCGACGAGCTTGCCGGCGCCTTCCATCGCGGAGAGAAGCGTGGCTTCCGTGTAGCGCGGCGGCGGCTTCGTCGTCTCGGCGTGAAGGATGGGGTCGACCGTCTTCGCCTTGGTGGGCGAGCCGTCCTCGGCGGTCAGCGCAGGCAGGGCTTTCGAATCGGGCGAATCGTCGTCGACGGTATTCTTGCCGTAAACCGCCAGCCAGCCGGGGAAGGTGAGGACCTTGCCCTCGGTTTTGAAATCGTGGCCGGGCGTCACCGTGCTGATGCGCGTGGTGACGTCGAACTCGGCGGCAGGGTAGAACGCGGCGACAAAGCGGCGGGCGATCATGTCGAACACCTTGGCCTCCATGTCGTCGAGGTTCTTGGCCTCGTGCGCCGTCGGGATGATCGCGAAGTGATCCGAGATCTGCGCATTATTAAAGATGCGCTTGTTCGGGCGGAGCCAGCCGGCTTCGAGGACCTTGTGCGCATGGCCCCCGAGGTCACCGGAGAGATTGTTGAGCGTCTCGCGACAGGTGGGAATATAATCCTCCGGCAACGCGCGCGAGTCGGTGCGGGGGTAGGTGATCATCTTGTGACGCTCGTAGAGCGCCTGGGCGATCTGGAGTGTGCGGCGGGCGGGCAGGCCGTAGCGGTTGTTGGCCTCGCGCTGGAGCGTCGTTAAATCGTAGAGGCGGGGCGCGGCCTGGGTGCTGCCTTTTTTCTCCTCACTGACGCTGGCGGTCGGTTGGCCCTGGCAGGCGGCGAGCACCGCCTCGGCCACCGCCTTCGCCCAAACGCGATCGATGCGGTCGTACTCGTCGTTTTCCGCCCGCTTGAAATTGGGCCGCTGGTAGACGCCCTCGTAGCGGCCCTTGGCCACCTCGAAGGTGGCGGTGACGCGCCAGTAGTCGCGCGGCTTGAAGTTCCGGATCTCCAGCTCGCGGGCGTAGACGATCGCGAGTGTCGGCGTCTGCACGCGACCGACCGAGGCGACGTTACCGGCCCGGGAGCCGAACATGCGCTTGGTCAGCGCGCGCGTGCCGTTGATGCCGATCAGCCAGTCGCTTTCGCTCCGGCACCGCGCGGCGTCCTCGAGGCCCTTCATCTTCGCGCCGTCGCGCAGGTTCTTGAACGCTTCCTGGATGCCGCCGGTGGTCATCGTCTGCATCCAGGCGCGCTTCACCGGCAGCTTGCACTTTGTGAGCTGGTAAAGGTAGGCGAAGATCAGCTCGCCCTCCCGCCCGGCGTCGCAGGCGTTGATGACCTGGCCGATATCCTTGCGGCCGAGGAGCTTTTTCAGCGCACCGAAGCGTTCCTTGGACTGCTCGATCGGTTTGAGGCCGAATTTCGCCGGAATGATGGGCAGCGTCTCGAGCCGCCAGAAGCCGTATTTCTTCTTGTCGATGTCCTCCGGCATCTCGAGTTCCACGAGGTGGCCGAGCGCATACGAGATGACGTAGTCGTCGTTTTCGTAATGGTCGCCTTTCTTTGGAATTTTCCCGAGGGAACGCGCCAGATCCGCCGCCACAGACGGCTTCTCGGCGATGACAAGTGACTTCATGTAACGCGAGCCGTTACCCGCGGGACGACGAAGTGCAAGAAATTGTTTTCAGCCGATCTCCCTCGGCCCGCGACTAATCCATCGCTCCAGCCGCCATTCGCGCCGTGAATTTTATGGCGGGATCGGGGCGGCCGGGCTCACGCCCAACCGGACCGATCGGCGATCGGATACGACGGGTATGGAGGCAATGGCGGCCTTCGCCGCCGGGTCGGACGATCCGCTCAGGCCGTCGCCTTGGGCGTTTCGGCCAGCGCGGAATCGAACGCTTTCAGCATGACCGCGATCGTGTCGTCGGTCTCGTCGCCCATGTTGGAGATGCGGAAGGTCTTTCCTTTGAGCTTTCCATAGCCGCCATCGATCACGAGCTGATGCTTCGACTTCAAAATCTTGTTCAGCGCGCCGAGGTCGATGTTCAGCGTGTTGGCGAAGCAGTTCAGCGTTACTGAGCCGTAGCCGTCCTTCGGGAACATCTTGAAACCCTTGGCGAGGGCGTGATCGCGCACGGTCTGGTTGAGCCGGGCATGCCGGGCATAACGCGCCTCGAGGCCCTCGGCCTTGATGTCGTCGAGTTTCGAGCGGAGCGCGTAGAACAGCGAAATTACCGGGGTGCTCGGCGTCATGCCGGCCTCGTGGTTCTTCTGGAATTCGACGTAGTCGAAATAGTAGCCGCGGTCGGCGGTCGTTGCGGCGCGATCCAGCGCCTTCTTCGAGACGGAGAGGAACGAGAGGCCGGGCGGCAGGGCGAAAGCTTTTTGCGAACCGGCCACCAGCACGTCGATGCCGAGTTCGTCCTTCTTGATCGGCAGCGCGCTGAGCGAGCTGACGGTGTCGACGATGGCGATGACGTCGGGAAACTCCCGGACGACCTGCATGATCGCCGCGAGGTCGCTCATGCAGCCGCAGGACGTCTCGTTGTGGATGAGCGTGAGCGCGTCGTACGCGCCGGTGGCGAGTTCCTTGCGGATGGCCTCGGGATCCACGGGCTGGCCCCATTCGAACTTCAGGGCGGTGGCCTGTTTGCCGCAGCGCAGGGCGACGTCGTACCACTTGTCCGAGAAGGCGCCGTTCATGCAGTTGAGCACCTTCTTTTTAACGACGTTGCGGAGGGAACCCTCCATCACGCCCCAGGCGCTGCTGGTGGACAGGTAGACCGGGTCCCGGGTGTAGCACAGGGCCTGCAACTCGGGCTGGATGGAATTGTAGAGCGCGACAAAGTCCGTGCTGCGGTGGCCGATCATCGGCTGGGCCATGGCCCGCAGGGTCTTTTCCGAAACGGCGACGGGGCCCGGAATGAATAATTTGTAGCTCATGGTTGGTGTGGTGGGACAACCTTAACGGCGCGCAATCGGCGGCGGACGCCCGGCGCTGGTTTTGGTTGTGTGGTTGGACATCGAAGATGGAACCTGCGAAAGTGCGCAGGCGCTCCGAAAACTGTTTACGTGGCCTGCCGGGTCAATCTTAGGTTTTTGCACCGCAAGCACTCTATGTCCTGGCTTAAGAAACAAACCAACGCGCTCGAACTTTACACGATCGACGTAATTTACGGCCGCCACGCCGGGGCGGGACCGATGGTTTACGGCGCGTTTCTCCAGACCCTTTCGTGGCTCTTCAATGGCGTGACCCAGGCCCGCCTCTGGCTTTACCGGCATCGTATTCTGCACGACCAGCCGCTCGGTTGCCTCGTCGTGGTAGTCGGAAACCTCACGGTGGGCGGAACGGGCAAGACGCCCGTGGTGGAAAAATTCGCCAAGGCCCTGCGCGACCGTGGCCGCAAGGTCGCCATCCTCAGCCGTGGTTACAAGAGCAAGAAGCCCCCGCTGTGGCAGCGGGCGTGGCACGCGCTGACCGATGCCGCCGAGCTTCCGCCCCGCATTGTCAGCGACGGCGAACGCGTGCTCCTCGACAGCGAGGAGGCGGGCGACGAGCCCTACATGCTGGCGCGCAACCTCCCCGGCGTGATCGTCCTCGTGGACAAGAACCGCGTGAAGGCGGGGGCGTTCGCGATCAAGAAATTCGGCTGCGACACCCTGGTGCTCGACGACGGTTTTCAATACCTCCCGCTCAAGGGCCGCCTCAACCTGCTGCTCGTCGACAAGACGAATCCCTTCGGCAACGGCCAGCTGCTCCCGCGCGGCATCCTGCGCGAGCCGATCAAGCACCTCCGCCGCGCGAGCTACGTTTTTCTGACGAAGTCCAACGGTCAGCGCGATCTTGAATTGGAGCGGCTGATCGAACGCCACAATCCCGGTGTCGACATCATCGAGTGCGCCCACCGGCCCCAATACCTGCAGCGGTTCGGGGCTCCGTTCGATGCCGCCGAGGGGCGCGAGCCGCTGGCCTTTCTGAAGGGCCGGCGCGTGTTTGCCTTCAGCGGCATCGCGACCCCCGAGAGCTTCGAGAAATTCCTGCGAGACCTTGGCGCGCGGCTGGTCGGGCGGGAGCGTTTCCGCGACCATTATCGCTTCGTGGAGGAGGACCTCGTGGAACTGTTCGCCATGGCGCAGCGCGAAGGTGCGGAGTGCGTTGTGACGACGGAGAAGGACGCGGTGCGGATCGCGCCGGGGTTTCGCGGGCCGCTGCCGTTTTACTACCTGCGGCTCGAAATCGACATCATCCACGGTGCGGCCGACTTCGACGAGGCGGTGTCGCGGATCTGCTTTCCGCAAACTACGGTGCGGGCGGGTTGAACCCGCCACGGTTTCGCCCTTGCGACGCAACGTGCGGGTGGCGTTAGCTGGCCGCATGATTATCGATCCGCGTTTTTCCGAACTGGCGCGTGGCCTGACGGGTTTCTCGACGGCGCTGAAAAAGGGCGAGCGGGTGCTCATCGACGCCTTCGATGTGCCCGATGCCATGGTGATCGCCCTGATCCGGGCGACGCGGGCCCGGGGGGCGTTTCCCTATGTGCAGATTCACCGGGCGCGGGTGACCCGGGAACTCTCCCTGGGCGCGGAAGAAGCGCAGTTCGCGCCGCACGCCGACGTCGAACTCGTGCGCATGCAGAAAATGGATGCCTATATCGCGCTGCGCGGCTCCGGGAATATCTTCGAGGTATCGGATGTGCCTTCCGACCGCGTCCAGCTCGTCTCCCGGCTCATGAAGCCCGTGCTGGATTACCGGGTGGGCAGGACGAAATGGGTGGTGCTGCGCTGGCCGACCTCGGCCATGGCGCAGCAGGCCGCCATGAGCACGGAGGCGTTTGAGGATTTCTATTTCAAGGTTTGCACGCTGGATTATTCGCGGCTGACGCCCGGGATGAAGGTGCTCGCGGACCTGATGAAGAAGACCGATCGCGTGCACATCAAGGGCCCGGGGACCGACCTGCGTTTCTCGATCAAGGGCATCGGCGCCCAGCCCTGCGGCGGCCTCCGCAACATCCCGGACGGCGAGGTATTTTCATGCCCGGTGAAGGACAGCGTCGAGGGCCACGTGCAGTACAACGCGCCGACGGTTTATCTCGGGGCGTCCTTCGACAACATCCGGCTGGCCTTCAAGGGCGGCAAGATTGTCGAGGCGACATCGAGCAACACCAAGCGGCTGAACGAGATTCTCGATAGCGACGCCGGAGCCCGCTACATCGGCGAGTTCGCGATCGGCTTCAACCCGTACATTCTCGAACCGATGCGCGACATTCTTTTCGACGAGAAAATCGCCGGTTCTTTTCACTTCACGCCCGGGCAGGCCTACGAGGGCGTGGGCAACGGCAACAAATCGCAGGTCCACTGGGACATGGTGTGCATCCAGCGCCCCGAATACGGCGGCGGCGAAATCTGGTTCGACGGCAAATTGATCCGCAAGGACGGGCTTTTCGTGCCGAAGGCCCTGCACAAGTTGAACCCGGATTATCTGCTTGGAAAAAAGCAGGGAGTAGCGCGTGGCGGGTAGCGAGGAGGGATCGTCAGTCCCCAATCGTTTTCTACCCGCTGCCTACTACTCGCTCCTGCCATTCTCATGCGCGACTTCATCCAGGCCCTGCCGAAGACGGAAACCCACCTGCATGTCGAGGGCGCGCTGCCCTATGAACTCCTGGTGGCGTGGGAACCCGAGCGCTGGCGGCCCGATCCGGCGTTTCGCGCCCGGTCCTATCGCTACCCGTCGTTTCCGGATTTCGAGCGCATTCTTCTCGATCACGCGCTGCCGTGGTTCACCTCGGCCGAGCGTTACCACGAGGCCGCCAAAACGCTTTTCACGAAGCATGTCGCCCAGAATGTCCGCTACGTGGAGACGAGCTTTCACCTGCCGGTGACGCAGTTCATCGCCACGCCGGGTCACGAGATCATCCGGGCGATTCGCGCCGCGGTGCCGGCTGGATTGGAAGTCCGCATCTTTGCCGGGATGGTGCGAAACGATTTCGACGGTCCGCTGCGGCCGACGATCGACGAGCTGCACACGTGGGACGGCCTAGCGGGCGTCGATCTGCACGGCTTTGAGCAATTGCCGACCGCGCCCGACACGGCGGCAGTCTGGGCCCGACTCCGGGCGGCAGGCAAGGTGACCAAGTGCCACGCCGGCGAATTCGACGGGGCCGCGCGCGTGCGCGAAGCCATCGAGGTGCTGGGCGTCACGCGCATCCAGCACGGTTTGCGGGCTGTCGAGGATCCCGCGGTGGTGCGCCTTGCCGCCGACCGTGGCGTGACGTTCGACATCTGTCCGATCAGCAACGTGGGCCTGCAGGTGGCGCGTTCGATCGGGGAGCATCCCCTGCGCCGGCTGATGCAGGCCGGAATCAACTGTACGGTGAGCACGGATGACCCGCTGTGTTTCGCCAATTCGATCGCCGAGGAATACGAGGTGCTGGCGGCGGAGCTCGCGTTCACCCCGGCCGAGCTCGCCCAAGTGGCGGCGAACGGCTGGAACGTCGCGGACGTGCCGGCCGCGACCCGGGCAGCGGCACTCGCCACGATCGCGCGGGTGGCGAAGTTGCAGGTCGCGCTTTGAGCGGGATCTGTCGGAATCAGCCGGACGACATGTCCACTCAATCTTTCACCGTTCCCGAAGGCGTCCGCCGGCTGCGGGCCGACAAGGCCCTTGCCATGGCATTCCGGGAGCACAGCCGCACCGCGTTGCAACGGGCGTTCGACGCCGGCCATGTGACCGTGCGCGGCGCGCCGATCAAACGTGACCACTCCATCGGGGGCGGGGAGACGATCGAGTTTTCGTTCCCTGATGTCGTGCCCGCGGAGTTGAAGGCTGTGGATATCCCGCTCCACGTGCTGTTCGAGGACAAGCACATGCTCGCCGTCAACAAGGCCTCGGGGATGATCGTGCATCCCGGCGCGGCCACCGGGGAGGACACGCTGGTGCACGCCCTGTTGTCGCATTGCGCCGGGAGCCTCAGCGGAATCGGCGGCGTCGAGCGGCCGGGCATCGTCCACCGGCTCGACAAGGAAACCACCGGAGTGATCGTCGTCGCGAAGTCCGACAAGGCGCACCGGGCCCTCGCGGACCAGTTTGCGACACGGACCCTGAAGAAGGAATACCTCGCGCTCGTCGCGGGTGTGCCGCCGCTGCTCAGCGGCACGATCGACCGGGCGATCGCGCGGCATTCCACGCACCGTCACCGCATGACCGTGAGCGAGGGGGGCAAGCCCGCCCGCACGGATTGGGAGCGGGTCGAGGCCTTCGGCGACACCGCAGCCCTCATGCGGCTCCAAATTTTCACCGGCCGCACGCATCAGATCCGCGTGCACATGAAATCGATGGGCCACCCGCTGCTGGGCGATCCACTCTACGGCTGGAAGGAAGACCCGCGGCTGAAACAGCAACCCGCGCGGGTGATGTTGCACGCGGAGCACCTCGTGCTGACGCACCCCGTGACGGGCAAGGTGCTCGATCTGCGCGCGCCGGTGCCAGAGGATTTCAAAGCCCAGATCGCGCAACTCCGGAAACTCGCGCAGGCCTCGGCCAAGGCGAAGGCGCTGATCGCGACGCCGGTGAAGTCGCGCAAGAAGGCCGAGCCGCCGCCGTTTCACGAGCACGAGTCGCGAAAGTGAGTGGGGCGCGCGCCCGATTCCGCCGCTTTAATTTTCCAGCAACTCCGCCGCCAGACCGAAGCGGAGGTTGAACAGCGAGTGACGGAAGGCGGCGAAGCGACCCAGTTCGGCCACCGCGATCAAGGTGGCGAGGGCCGTCGGGAAAATATCGGCCCGATTGGGCGGCAGTCTGGGAATCTTCTTTCGCTCCGCGAGCGATAACGCGCCCAGCGTGGTCAACAGGTCGCGGATCCGCGCCGTTCGTAGCAGGGATTCCGCCGCCTCGAAGGTCCGGCCGGCCTGCGCGCCGGCGATCGCCCGGACCGTGCCCGCCGTGCCGCCCGTGGCCACGGCGGTGGCGCCGGCCGGAAGCGTGAAGGCGAAACCCGCGTCCGCGATCACCTGCCGCGTGTAGGCCGAAACCGCGCGGGCCGCGGCCTCCGAAAATGGCAGGGTGGCATCCGGGATAAATTTTTCCGTCAGGCGCACACACCCCAGTTGGAGGCTGACCGCCTGCTCGATCCGGCGGTCGCGGAAGGCGAGGCACTCCAGGCTGCCCCCGCCGAGATCGAAGACATAGAAATCGCGCAGGGCCGCGAGCGCCGGGTCGCACGTCAGCCCGCAGCCGATCAGGTTCGCTTCCGCGACGCCGTCGAGAATGCGGATCTTTTGCCCGGTCGCCGCCTCGACGCGCGCGGCGAACTCCCCTCCGTTCTGCGCGTCGCGGACCGCACTGGTGGCGACGAGCGCGATGCGCTGCGGTGAAAACGGCGCCGCCGTGACGAGCAATTCACGGATGGCCGCGAGGCCGCGTTGCATGCCTTCCTCGGCGAGGCGGGGTGCCTGGCGGTTGATGCCGGCGCTGATGCGGGCCTCGATCGTGCGCTCCGTCAGCGCCACCAGAGACAAGCCTTCCGGCAGGCGCGTGGCGACGAGCAGCTTGATCGAGTTGCTACCGAGATCGATAACGGCGACGACCGGCCGGGCGGAGGTGGAGCGCGGTGACGTCATCGATAGCCTCGCTGCCGGCCCAGTTTCACCAAGGGCGATTCGAACAGCCGCCACGACAGGCCGCCGAGCACGACCGTGAGGGCCAGCGCCAGCAACGTGACGCCGGCTCCCATCCCATCAAAATGCATCGCCGGCTGATGGCGGATCAGCCCGTGCAGGGTAAACAGGGTTGGATTGTGAAACAGATAGACGAAATAGGAGATGAGGCCCATGGCGCAGAGCGGTTTCAGGCTCAGGGCCCGCGCGGCCTTGCCCTCGGGGAAAAGCATCACCCACAGGACGACGCCGACGAAAAACAGGGAGACAATACTATAGCCGAACGAGGCCATGAGCGCCGACCCGGCGCGCAGGTTCAAGCTGCAGAACAAGGCGAGGAAGGCCCCGAGGGCGGCGATCAGCCAGCCGATCAGCCGGCAATGCGCTCGCAGCACGTCGAGGATCCGCGCGTCACGCAACGCGATCGCGCACAGCACGCCACCCAAAAGGCCCTCCGCCCGCATCGGGAGGAGAAAGACTGCGGTCAGCAGATTTTCGCCGTGCAGCAAAGCGGTCACGCGCAGCAGCGGACACAGCACGAATGCCACCACGCACACGTAGGCGAGCGCGCGCCGGCTGAGGTGGCGCACGAGGAACGGCATGAACAAATAAAACTGCTCCTCGACCGCGAGCGACCACGTGGGACCGAGCCAGTAGCTCCCGACGTTTCGCGCGGACGACATCGCGACGTTCTGCAGCATGCCAAAATAGGTCCAGGCCGGGACCGAACTTTCGAAATAGGCGCCGTTGCCGATCGCGCTCAGTTCCGGAAGGCGCCAAAAAATAAAAAAGCTCGCGAGCAGCACGGCGTAGATCGGCACGATGCGAAAAAAACGGCGGCGATAAAACGTGGGGACGAGCTGCGGCGAATCCCGGAAATCCAGCAGGATGCCGCCGATCAGCAGGCCCGACAGCACGAAGAAGAGATCGACGCCGCAGAACGAGAGGCTGAACGCACGCTTCAGGCCGTCGTGCCACGCGCCGCCCTCGAGCGTCGGCACGGCCACGTAGTAGTGCATCACCAGCACGAGGATCACGGCGATGCCCCGCAGGCCATCGAGGGCCGTGAAACGGCGGAGCGGGGCGCTTTCCGGCATGGGATCCGCCTCAGAGCACGTAGTCGGCCGGCGCGATGAGCAGGACGAATTCGCCCTTCAGGCTCGTCCGGGCGAGGCGGGCCTTCACGTCGGCAGCCGGGCCCACAAGGAAGGCCTCGTGCAGCTTGGTCACTTCCTTGGCAACGCAGATCACGCGGGCGTCACCCAGCGTCGCCACGATCTCGTCCACCGCCTTGTCGATGCGATGGCAGCTTTCGTACAGCGCGAGGGTATAGTCGAAGGCGCGGTATTTTTCGAAGAACCCGATCCGGGCCGCGCTTTTCGCGGGTAGAAAACCGACGAAGAGAAATCCGTTGGTCGGGAGCCCGCTCGCGCTCAGGACAGCCACGATCGCGCTCGGGCCCGGCACGGGCACAACCGGCAGGCCGCGGCGCCGGCAGGCCCGCACGAGGCGAAATCCCGGATCGCTCAGGACCGGTGTCCCGGCGTCGCTCACGAGGGCGACCGACTTGCCGGCGGCAAGCTGCTCCGCAAGGCGCTCGGCGGCCTCGGTTTCGTTGTGCTCATGATACGACACGAGGTCCTTCCGCAGGCCAAGGCGCACGAGCAGGCCGCCGGTCGTGCGGGTGTCTTCACAGGCGACGAGATCAACGGCGCCCAGAATCGCGCGCGCGCGGTCGGTGAGGTCGGCGAGATTCCCGATGGGCGTCGCCACCACGTAGAGGTGTCCCGGTTGCGGCGTGAGGGAGGCGTTTTCCATCGGAGCGGCTCCACCATCCGTGGTGGCCCGTTCCGCTGTCCAGCAGAATGGGGGTAAAAAAAATCCGGCGTGAGCCGGATTTGCACAAGGAGGGGAGTGAAGCGTCCCGGATCAGCGCCCGGTGGGGGCCGCCATGCCGGGGACCTGGCCTTCCCAGCCGGCGGGACGGCTCCACGGAATGGCCGACTCCTTGGGGGAGTTCGTGGAGCACCCGCCAAGGAGCGCGCCGAACGCGGCCAACAACATTGCGAAGACGGGTTTCTTAAGCTTGGTCATGATTTACGGGACTAATAGGGCGGAATCTCCCTTCTGCAAGTCCGCACGAAGAGTCTCCGGCGAAACCTGTCCGATGGAGAAATTGGGCCGGACGTCGCTGAGGGTGACTGTGGCCACCGGAGTGGTGCCCTGCACGATGTCGAGTTTCTGGCCGGGCTGGGCCCCGCGGCTGGTGCCGAAGTTGAGCACCACGAAGGCGTTGCCCGGGCCCACCGTGAGGACCGACGCCCGGCCGGCCCGGCTGGAAAATACGGCGGTGGAGGCGCCGGCGGCGTTGACCGCCGCGGCCCCGCTGCCCGCCGCGGCCAGCTGGCGCTCGAGTTCGGCGATTGTCGCCTTGTAGGCGGCGACGGCCTGGGGAGAGGCCGCGGAGGCCCGGCTTCCGGCCAGATCGCGGCGCAACGCTTCCAGTTCGGCCGCCAGCGCGCGCGCGTTCAATTCGTGGACGGCGAGGGCGTTCTTGGCCTGAGTGAGGTTGCGATCCAGCTCCGTCGCGCGGCTCGTCGCCGCTGTGAGTTTCGCCTTCGTGTCGTTCAAGTCGGATTCCAGCGTGCCGATCCGGGCGGTCTGAGCTTTGGATTGCGCCTGCGTCACCGCCAGGTCCGCGGAAAGTTTCGCGGCGCGGTTGCTCTCGTCAACGAGCCGGGCCTCGACCTCTTTTTTCCCGGCACTGGTGCGGAAGTAGAGCCCGCCCAGCAATGCCGCGCACCCGATCGCGAGGGTACAAAGAAACAGGAGCGTGCGATGCATGGCCGAGGTCAGGCTGGGGTTTTCCTCCCGCGGTGCAAGCACGGCACCGCCGGCATGCGCAACGCTCCGCTCAGCCTGCCCGATAGGTCGACTCGAAGAGCGGGGTCCGGGCGCGCTTCTTTACTCCGCTGCCGCGGTTGGCGGCCAGATGCTCCAAAATCTTGAAAGCCAGTTCGGCCTGCTCGGAGGCGCCGGCCTCCGCCGCCAGCTTCTCCGCGGTGAAGGTCCGGTCGGGCGTGGCCTGCAACGCGGCCAGCAGTTTCAGTTTCAACGTGATCACGCCCCCGGCCGCCTTTTTCCCTGCCTCCACGCCCGGCTGGTGATAGGCATTGACGCCGACGAGGGAGGCGTAGAGCCCGATCACGCGTTCGTAGAGCGCGATCAGCATCCCCAGCGAACGGGGCGAGACATCGGACAGCGTGATTGTGATCGATTGCCGGTCCTTTTCGCTCAGAGCCTCGCGGGTGCCAAGCAGGAATCCCTGCAGGAAATCGCCGCTCGTGACGCCCGGCTCCACTTCGAGCGAGCTGCGGGCGTCGCGATCCTTGAGCACCTCGATGAAGGTAACGAAGAAATTATTCACGCCCTCCCGGAGCTGCTGCACGTAGGCATGCTGGTCGGTGGAGCCCTTGTTGCCGTAGACGGCGAGGCCCTGGTTTACGACGCGGCCCTGGAGGTCGAATTCCTTGCCGATCGATTCCATCACGAGCTGCTGCAGGTAACGCGAGAAGAGCAACAGGCGGTCCTTGTAGGGGAGGACGACCATGTCTTTCGCACCGCGCCCGTCAGTCGCAAAATACCACATCAGCGCGAGCAACGCCGCGGGGTTTTGCGCCGTCACGGGAGCACGCGTCACGTCATCCATCGCCGCGGCGCCATCGAGCATGGCCTGGATATCGATCCCTTGCAGTGCCGCGGGCAGCAAGCCGACGGCACTCAGCTCGCTCGTGCGGCCGCCGACCCAGTCCCACATCGCAAAACGCGCCAGCCAGTTTTCCCGCCGGGCCGTGGCGTCGAGCTTTGAGCCGTCGCCGGTGACGGCGACAAATTGTTTCGTGTAATCGATCTTCGCGGCTTGGAAGGCGGCGATGGCTTCAAGCATGCCGTTGCGCGTCTCCGCGGTGCCGCCGGACTTGGAGATCACGATGACGAGTGTCTTCGCCAGCTGGCCGCGTAGGCCGCCGAGCACGTAGTCGATTCCGTCCGGGTCCGTGTTGTCGAAGAAGAAGATCGCGAGCTTGTCCTTGCGCGGCCGGCCGAGGGCGTGGCTGACGAGTTGCGGTCCGAGGGCGGAACCGCCGATGCCGATGACGAGGAGTTTTTTGAATTTCCCCTTGGGGCCCGCGATCGCGCCCGAATGGACCGCGGCCGAAAATTCCTTGATGGCAGCGAGCGTCGCGGTGACCTCGGTCGTGATCTCCGGCGTCGGCGCTCGATAAGGCGCGCGCAGCCAGTAGTGGCCGACCATACGGTTTTCGTCCGGGTTGGCGATGGCGCCACCCTCGAGCCGGGCCATGGCGGCAAAGGCCAGCTGCATGAGCGGCTCCATCGACGCCAGGTAATCGTCGGGAAACGGGATGCGGCTGATGTCGAGCGAAACGCCCAGGTCGGCGTTGTGATAGAAATGGGTTTTGAAGCGTGACCAGGTCATGGGCGTGAAAGGAAAGGACGTTTTTATCCGCGGATGGCGTGGATAGGCACGGATAAATTCAGGAGGGCCACGCCGGGGATAAGGCCGGTTGGCCACGCAATGGCCAAGGAATGGTCCGAAATTGCCGAGGAAATCATGCGCGACGCCTATGCGCGCCATCAAGGTGGCCGTAGGGCGCGTTGAGTTTTCGTGCCTCGTGGTGCGAAGACTCAACGCGGATAGGGCTCGATGGCCCCGCTTCCGTTTCACTGCGGCCCGCCCCGTATCCGTTGTCGATCCGAACTATCGTTGCCCGGCAACCGGCGGCTTGGCTGTGCTGTGACGACTCGCGAGCAAACTTCGGGCACCTGCTCAATGCTCTTTTCGGACGGATCGGGTTTCGTAACCGAAGGCGATAAGAATGCCGGTTCTTTCAGGCTGGTTGACCAATTCGGTGGCCAATCCCTAGCTGCCGACATTCGTCGCCTAGACCTCCATGGTGAGAGCGGGACTACTGGGTTGTGGCAGCGGAGGCATGTATTCGAATAGTATGCCTTGAATGTTTTCCTGAAAGAACCGGCGGACGGTGGTTAAGACGGCACGAACCTCCTCCAACTTAAATTTATTCGGTGGGAAATCGCATTCTCCTGGTCCGAAAGCAATGGGAACCAGGACATCCGCTGTCTGGCGAGAATGAGGCGAAAGCAGGACAATTGTGGCGCCATTCTTGCCTGCATTTGCTGAATCGGTTGTGCTCAAGGGTAAGCCACGGCGAGGGGACCATCCACGTTTCTTCACCGCGAGTTGCGTTCGACAGAATCCGGAGAATAGAACCCAGAACGTCGCCGCCCCCGCGACAACGAATCCACCGAGCGCCATTGCTCCCATGAAAAACACTCCCCACGCTTCCGGCCGACCGCTGTCCCGTCGGAATTTTTTGACTACGGCCGCGGTAGGCGTCTCCGCGGCGTCGGCCGCCACGCTGGTCGGCGCGACCGCGAATGCCTTGGGCGCCCCTGCGGCCGGCCGCTACTCGATCGCACGCGACCGCCGGTTCGAAGTCATCCCCCGCCATCCGGGCCCGCTGATCGTCGGACAGGTCGTGCCGCTGACCCTGCGCTACACCGCGGGGCCGGCGGGCTTCGCGGCGGGCGGCGGGGGACACCTTTGGGTGATGTTCGACATCCGGCAGTGGTCCGCGACCGCCGGTGCGATGAAGAACGAATTTTTAAGGGCCACCGGTCCGGCGGGCTCCGCGTTCGACCTCGCCTTCGTGCGGGAGGGCAACCCGGTCCGGACATTCGATCTGCTTCCCGCCGTGCCCGAGTTCACGTTTTGTTTCCAGCTCACCAACCGCGGCCGCGCCTTGCAGCCGGGCGAGGCGATCGAGATCGATTTGCGCACGCACGCGGACGGATTTTTCCTCCCGGAGAACAGCATCGATGCCTATGTGTTCTGGCTGATCGACGACCCGGCCGGCCGCCTGTCGTTCGCGAAAACCCAGTATGCGCCCGAGATCAGCCAGGGCTTCGGCAACGGCGCGGACAAGTATACCCAGTTCCAGCCCGAGTCCGAGCCGATCCATATCCTAGAGGCGAATCCCCTGCGCATCGAACCGGGGCCGGCGGTCAAAGTGCAGGTGGTGGCAACGCCGATCGGCGAGGGCCGCACCGTGGCGTTGAACCTCTGTCCGTTTGACCGGCACGGCAATCCCGTCGTCCATCCGGTGGCGGAGATGGTGATCGAGGGCGGCGACCGGCGGTTGGTGATTCCGGGCCCGATCGCACCGGGGCAGCGCCTCCATCTCCCCGCCCCGGTGGAGCCGGCGATCTACACGGTGTCCACGCCGGGCGCGCTCCCGGTCCGGAGCAATCCGGTCAGGACCGTCCGCAACGCGGAAAGGAAACGATTGTACTTCGGCGACATTCACGGGATGGCGTTCAACCACCGCCCGTATGAGGACTATCATTTCTGGGGCCGGGACGTTGCCGCGCTCGATTTTTCGGCCGGCCTGATGTTTTCCTACAACACCGTGATCGGCGACTATTGGGAGCGGCACAAGGAGGTGCTGGAGCGGTTCAACGAGCCCGGCCGCTATGTCAGCCTGCCGGCCGTGGAGTGCGGCACCCAGCCCGATGGCAGCCACCGCAATATTTATTTCCCCGAGCCGCGCGCGGTGCCGCCCATCTTTTGTGAGAATCGGGCGGCGGCGAGGGATGAGCGGCTGCGGAAGCGTTTCCATCCCCATACCATCCACTGCGAACACTACCGGGAGCTTTACCAGGTGGTGCGCGGCTACGGTGGGCTCATCGCGGGGCACTACCACACGCTCTCCTACGAGGACGAGGATCTGATGGAGGTGTACCAGAAGGCGCAGTTCTCCACGGCGGCCGAGGAGGCGAGGATCAACAAATTCCTGGTGGGCGGCATGCGGGCGGGAATCGTCTCCGGCACCGACACGCACGACAGCCGGCCGGGCAATCCCCATCCGGAGGCGCATGTGCCACGGCCCGGCGGCCTAACCGGCGTGTGGGCGGACCAGCTCGATCGAAAGAGCCTCTTCGAGGCGCTGAAGGCCCGGCGCTGTTTCGCCACGACGGGGCACCGGCCCGTGATCGAATTCGCCATCGGCGGAAAGCCGATGGGGAGCGAGGCGGCGTGGTCCGGCCGGGAGCGGCTGACCATCGACCTCCATGGCACCGCGCGCCTGATGTCGGTGGAACTGCTGGTCAACGGGGCCGTGAAGCACGCGTTCGAAGTCGCGGGCGACCGCCTGCGGGTCGACGCCCCGCTCGCCGACGTGTGTCCGGTGCCACGCGGGCACTACTGCTACCTGCGGATCAAACAGGAGGACAACCAGCAGGCGTGGACCAGCCCGATCTGGCTGGTGTGAACCCGGTGGTGGGTGTGCGCGGACTCGGCCGGGCGTCACGACCGGCCTCCATCCGGCGCCTTCCGCACCGCCTCGTTGTGCAACTGGGCCCTCTCGACGTGAACACGTGAGGGTGCTCGCTACGGTCCCTTGACGCTGCCCGCCATCTGCCGGAGCTGCGGCATGATCGCCTTCACATCCTCGAACTTGCCCTTCGTGAAAAACATCACGTAGCCGTTCGGGCCCAACATACGGATGAAGTGCTCGGTCATGACCTGGTTGCCGAAGGTGAACGTCGCGAAGTAGCTCATCGCCGGGCTGCCGTTGACGTCGAAAAACGCAAAACTTTCGGGCACGTTTTGATAGTCGGGGACGCCGCTCACGCGGGATGCCTCCTTCTTTCGCGCCCGCTCGCGCAAGAGCGCCTCGGCGCCGGTGGTGGTCAGGGCCGCGACTTCGCCGGGGATATAGGGTTTGTAGTACATGCTCGGCCGGGCGCTCGTGTCCCCGGGAGGCGCAAGGAAGACGGTGTTTTCGCGGTGGTCGTTGCCCCAGCGGGTGGCGCTCTGCACCTTCCAGCCTTCGGGAAACGTGGCACTGACGCCGCGCACGGCGTCGTGATAGCGAGTGTCCGGTCCCAGCGCCAAAGCCAGATCGATGTTCTCCGCGGCATTGGGGTCGGTCGCCGCCGGGGCGGGGCGCAAGCGTGTCGCGACCGGCGCTGGAGCGGGAGGTATCGCCACGGGCGGTGGCGGCGGTGGCGCCAGGGCGATCGTCACGACGGCGGGTTTGGCGGGAGGGGGACGGACGCGACGGCTGGCGCCGGCGGCGGGGCGGAAAAACGGGTATAGGCGAACCAGCCGAGTGCCGCGATCACCGCCGCAAACAGGAGTAACTTTTTCATAGCGCAGTGGGGTGGGGAGGAGTTATCGCGCGGAGTTGGTGCGGTGCAATCCCCGTCCGGCGGCTCGATCGGACGCCGGGAAACCACCCGTATCAGGCGCGCTGGACGGCGGAGCTGCGTTCGATGCAGTCGCGCTCCGCCTCACCGCTGCTCGATCTTTTGCCAGTCGCCGACACGCCTTGAATATTGACAGACGGAGCCGGAATCGCGGCTGCGGCAGTCAAGAGTCACGACGTGACCCCTTTCTCGGCCCTTCGACGTGACCCCGGTATGATCCGGGCACATCGGTAACAGTTTGTCCGGGGACATGGGTTACACTGCCGGGGCTTTGCCCTGGAGCAGCCGTTCGGGGACAGGTCGTGACTATTGACAGATGGAGATTGCTCATCGGTTGGACGGCGGCGCCAACCTGCCATCTTTGGTTGCATCCAACGCTCAGGCCACGGCGGGTTCGCGAGGGGTTACTTCGCCTTCACTTTGGCGGGCTCGTTGGCGGTGACTTCAGGGAATTTCCTGATCAGCTCTTTGTCGAACGTGTTCACTTCGCAGTGATGATGGCGCGCGTAGGCGCAGAGCAGGGCGTCGCCGAAATCGGCGTTCTTCGCCCGATACCACTGAATGCCGTCCATCACCCAGCGGGAGTCGGGGCACGTGACACCGGTCAGGCTCAGGAGCGACAGCAGTTTGGGTGCGATGGTGTCGGGTGTGCCGTGGTAATAGGTTTCCAGCACGTAAACCGTCTCCTGCAGGATGGGCGCGGGGATGACCAAGCTTACGCTGCCGACGGACGCGGCGCGAAACAGCGCGGCCGCGGCCGGCGACTGCACGGGATCATCGCCAGTGAGGTAGCGGACGATGACGTTGGCGTCGATGGCGATGGATTTCATCCTATCAATCCGCGCGCAGCGCCTTGCGTCCAGCCTGGGCCATGGCGGCCTTGGCCCCATGTTTCATCTTTTCGATGCTGACCGGTGCACGACCGGTGCCGAGCGAGCCCGCGAGGGAATCCACATCGTGGAGCGGTTCAAGGATGAGCCGGCTGCCCTCCACCGTCTGGCTGAGAATCATGCCGGGGCGTAAACTGAGCGCCCGCACGGCCTCGGCAGCGAGCGTGGTCTGAAAAGCAGGTGAAATCGTGGTCTGAGCCGAGATTCGCCGGGATGCGGGCAGTCTTCTTTGGAAAGTCGGCATGACCAAAGGTTGGCGACCAAAACTCTTGGTTCAAGTCCGAATATTAGGTAGCGCGGTGTTTCAGCCCGGGAGAGGCAGGCGGACAGGGACAGGTTGCGACGTTTGACAGATGGAGATTGCCCATCGGTCGGACGGCGAGCGCCAACCTGGCATCTTTGGTTGCATCCAACGCTCAGGCCACGGCGGGTTTGCGTGGGGTTACTTCCCGAGGCAGCCGGAAGGGGACAGGTCGTGACTCTTGACAGAACACGCATACCCGCCCGCCCCATTTCCGTCGCGAAAGTAATGTTCTCGTCCAGCTACGCCGCCACCTGGTTCAGTTTTTTTCGACACCACTCGGCGAGAATTAAATTTGGAACCCAGCACAATCAGGCAACCGCTGGATAAAAGTCCTCGAACGGAACGCCGGCTACCGCCGATGCGGGCAGATACAATCGCAACGTGACCGCCGCGAGCGATAGCGCAAAGTTCCGGATCATCCACACCCGATGGTCTTCAATTCGCCGTCGCCTTGCCGCGACAACGGCTATTGCGCCAGTGAACAACCACAGACACCCGAGCATGCCGAATCCAGGGTGCGAAACGACACCGCCAAATGAATGCCGGGCAAGGAGGACGCCAGCGACACCACCGACGCCCACTCCCGCCGAGAGGTAGAGATACCCCGAAATGCGATGCGCCCGGGGGAAACGACTTCGCAGGCTATCGCGAAACTGAAACGGACCGAGGAGGAGCGCGAGCGACGCCGCTACTGCATGGGTCGTGATCAAGACGCGATGTTCGTCAAATGCCGCGACCATTGCCGGATGTACCGGAACTCGCTGGACGCCGGCGCGTAGGCCCAGAGAGCGTAACCCGCAACCCCTACACACAAGAAGATCGTCAATCAGAAGCGCCAGGATTTCGCATGCATGTTCTTTTACCCAGACATTTTAACGGCGTGAAACGTAAAGCTGACGAAGTTTGCGCAGGGCCGGGCGGTGAAGGGAGGATAGAAGTCCGGGTGTCGTCTCGCCGATCACCCGCTGTAAACGCCCCACTTGGCGCGGAGCAGGTCGCAGATTTCGCCTAGCGTCGCGTAAGCGCGCACGGCTTCGATGATGCCGGGCATCACGTTCGCGCCGGACGTTACCGCGGCGTCGATCTGGCGCAGGCTGAGGGCGACGGCTTCGGCGTTGCGGCGGGAGCGGACGTCGCAGACGCGTTCGATCTGCGCCGCTTCCACCTTCGGATCGATCTTAAAGATCGGCGGACTGGCCTGACCGGATTCGACGTGGCAGTTGACGCCGACAATCCGGCGCGTGCCCGCCTCGATTTCGCACTGGTGCCGGTAGGCGGCCTCCTCGATCTGGTTTTGCACCCAACCCGTCTCCACCGCCTTCACCATGCCGCCGAGTTGGTCGATGCGTTCGATCAACGCTGTCGCCTCCTGCTCGATGCGATCCGTGAGGTGCTCGACGAGATAGCTGCCGCCCAAGGGGTCGGCGGTATGGGCCACGCCGGTCTCCTCGGCGATGAGTTGCTGGATGCGCAACGCGAGTCGTGCCGATTCCTCGGTCGGCAGCGCCAGTGCCTCGTCCTTCGCGTTGGTGTGCAGTGACTGCGTGCCGCCGAGCACGGCGGCGAGCGCCTGCAGCGTGACGCGGACGATGTTCACGTCCGTTTGCACGGCGGTCAGGGTGTGGCCCGCCGTCTGGGTGTGAAAGCGCAGCATCTGGCACGGCGCCGAGGCGCAGCCAAACCGGTCGCGCACGATCCGGGCATAGAGCCGGCGGGCGGCGCGAAACTTGGCCACCTCCTCGAAAAAATCGGAAGAGGCGTTGAAGAAAAACGAGAGCTTGGTGCCGAAAGCGTCGAGGCTCTGGCCCGCGGCGGTGGCGGCCTCGATGTAGGCGATCGCGTTGGCGAGCGTGAAGGCGACCTCCTGTACGGCGGTCGAACCGGCCTCGCGGATGTGGTAGCCGGAGATCGAGATCGGATTGAACTCCGGCGCCTCGGTGCCGCACCACGCGAGCACATCCGTGACCAAGCGCAGGCTCGGGCCGGGCGGAAAGATGTAGGTGCCGCGGGCGATGTACTCCTTGAGGATGTCGTTCTGCAGCGTGCCGCGAATCCGGCCGATCGGCACGCCCTGCTTCTCCGCCACGACCGCATACATCGCGAGGAGGATTGGCGCGGTGGCGTTGATCGTCATCGACGTGGAGATTTTTTCCAGGGAGATGCCGTCGAACAGCCGTTCCATGTCGGCCAGCGAATCGATTGCCACGCCCACGCGACCGACCTCGCCGGCGCTCATGATGTGATCCGAGTCGTAGCCTAGCTGCGTCGGCAGATCGAACGCCACGGAGAGTCCCGTCGTGCCCTGCTCAAGCAGGTAGCGATACCGACGGTTGGTTTCCTCGGCGGTCGAGTAGCCGGCGTATTGGCGATACGTCCACCGCCGTCCGCGATACATCGTCGGGTGGATGCCGCGCGTGAAGGGATAGGCGCCGGGAAACCCGAGTTGCTTGAGATACGCCTGGTCCGGTGCGGCCGGGAGCACGACGCGGGGCAGGGGCAGCCCGGAGGCGGTGGCGAACGACTCCTGCCGCTCGGGCGTTTTCGCGAGCGCGGGCTTGAGGACGGACTCTTCCCAGTTCCGTTGGTCCATGGGGGAATCAGCGTTCATCGTCTTTGAGCAATTCGGCCGCGAGGCGTTCCGCCACCTGCCAGGTGGTGCCTTCCGGCAACGCGCCCTCGCGCAGTCGCCGATCGAGCCGCTGGGCCAACTGCAGCAGGGCAAGCCGGCGAATCTCCTCGCGACGTGCGTCGGCGCGGCCCGCACCCGGCACGCGTGCGCGCTGTAACCGGTCGATCGCGTCCACGAGTGCCGCCACGCCTTCGCCGGAAGTGCCGCTGGTGCGAAAGATTTTTTCCGGCGCGGAGACGGCCCAGGCGCCCAGGTCGTGCACCAGTTGGTCGGCTCCGGGGAGGTCGGCCTTGTTGGCGACGATCAGGCCGCCGATCTCAAGCAGGCCTTTTTTCATGGCCTGAATGTCGTCGCCCAAACCCGGCGCCTGCACGACGACGGTGACATCGGCCTGCGCTGCGATGTCGAGTTCGCCCTGACCGACCCCGACAGTTTCGACGAACACCCAGGTGTAGCCCGCGGCCCGCAACAGGCGCGCCATGTCGGCCACGCCGGGCGTGACGCCGCCCTGATTGCCGCGGGCCGCCACGGAACGAATGACGACGCGCGGATCGGTGCCAAAATCCATCATGCGGACCCTATCCCCGAGCAGCGCCCCGCCGTTGCGCAGCGAAGAAGGATCGATCGCGAGAATGCCCACGGCGATGTCGCGGCGGCGCAGTTCGCGGACGAGGGCGGCGATCAGCGTGGATTTGCCGCAACCGGGCGGCCCCGTGATGCCGACCGTGACACCGGGCCAGTCGCGGCCCTGAAGTTCGGCGACGGCCGGGCGCGCGTCGTCGGTGTGTTCCTCGATGGCGGTCAGCCAGCGGCCGAGTTGCCGGCTGTCGAGTGCTGTCCAGTCGGTGACGGTGATGCCCGGCGGGTTCATCGCGGCGGCCGCGCGGCGGCGCAGACTTTTTCGAATTCCGCGATCATGGTGGCCAGCGGCGTGCCCGGCGTGAACACAGCGCGGATGCCGCAGGCGAGCAGTGCGGGAATATCCGCGTCGGGAATCACGCCGCCGACGATGACGGGAATGTCGGCGCCGCCGAGTTTTTGCAGTTCGTCGAGGACGGCGGGAAATAGCGTGTTGTGCGCGCCGGAGAGCAGCGACAGGCCAATGACGTCGACGTTTTCCTGCACGGCGGCGACGGCGATCTCCCGCGGCGTGCGCCGGATGCCGGTGTAGATCACCTCGAAGCCGTGATCCGCGAGGGCCTTCGCAACCACCTTGGCGCCGCGCGTGTGGCCATCGAGCCCCGGTTTGCCGATGAGCACGCGGCCCCTGGGGCGGACACCGGCGGCGGTTGCTTGCATGGGATGTGGGTGGGTTGGAGCCGGCCCGGACGGTTCACGCCATGAACATGGCCTGCACGGCCTTCTTGGTCACCTTGCCCATGGCGTTGCGCGGCAGGTCGGAGGTGGAGTGCAGCGTGCGCGGGATCTTGTAGACCGCGAGGCGCTGCTTGCACCACGTCCGCAGCGCCTCGATGGAAACGCCCTCGCCGTTTTTCCATTTGATCGCCGCGCAAACGCGTTCGCCCCACTCGTCGTCCGGCACGCCGACGACGGCGCACTCCTCGATGGCGGGATGCGACAGCAGCTCCTGCTCGATCTCCAGCGCCGACACCTTGTAGGCGCCGGTCTTGATGATATCGACCGAGTTGCGGCCCAGGATCCGGTAGACGCCGCCGTTGACGATGGCGATGTCGCCGGTGCGGAACCAGCCGGCGCGAAACGCGTCTTTGGATTCCTTCGGACGCCGCCAATACTCGGAAAACACGCCGGAGCCGCGCACTTCGATCTCGCCGTTCTGGCCTTCGCCCACCGGCTGGCCGCTTTCATCGACGAGCCTTACCTTGATGCCCGGCAGCGGCTGGCCGACCATGCCGGGGCGACGCTCGCCGTGGAGCGGGTTGGACAGGGCCATGCCAATCTCGCTCATGCCGTAACGTTCTAGGAGCGGCTGGCCGCTGATTTCCTGCCAGCGAAAAAACGTCGGTTCGGGCAACGCGGCCGAGCCACAGACCATCAGGCGCAGCTTCCGGCAGGCCTGCGTCATTGCCTCGCGGGCCGCGGGGTCGTTTTCCTCCCAGGCGGCGATGAGGCGCTTGTAGATGAGCGGCACGGCCATGAAGAGCGTGAGCTCGCCGCGGAGAAAACATTGCCAGGCGGCCTTCGCCTCGAAGCGGGGCTGCATCTCGCAGAGGGCGCCGGACCACAGGGCACAGGCAAGGACGTTGATCAGGCCGTGAACGTGGTGGAGCGGTAGCACGTGCAGGATGTGATCTTCCGCCACCCATCCCCAAGCTTGGACGAGACACGTGATCTGCGCCACGAGGTTCCCGTGGGTGAGGACCACGCCCTTGGGTTTTCCGGTCGTGCCGCTGGTGTAGATGATGACGGCCGGGTGGCTTTGAGCGACAACTGGTCCCGCCTCGGCGGGAGCAGAGCAAAGTTCGGTGGTGCTGATCAGGCGCAGGCCCTTGGCCGCGGCGATCTGGCCGGCGATCTCGGCGAACTCCGGGTGTGCGATGAGGATCGATGCATCGGAATCGGAGATCACGTACTCCATCTCGGTGCGCGGATGGGTCAGGCAGAGCGGCACGGCGATGCCGCCGGCCAGCCATGTGCCCCATTCCGCGAAAACGAAATCTCGGCCCGGCGGAATCAGAAAGGCGACGCGCGCCCCGGCGAGATCCGGCCGGCCGCCGCGCAGCCGGGTGCCGGCCCGGAGCGAACCCCCGGCCAGGTCGGCGTAGGAGATGGTGCCGGACGCATCGCGGATGGCGGGGCGGGATCCGAAGCGCAGCGCGCGGGCAACGCTTTCAACCGAGGGCGGATTCATCAGGGCGACGGCAGTCGTGGACATGGGTGCTGCGAGCGTGAAGGCGTTTTTAAATTTTGTTTCGGTGCCGGTAATCCCAGTCACCTCAGGCGAACCAGCCGATGAAAAACTGGCAGAAGAGGGTGCCAACGATGACCATCGAGAAACCCCAGATCAAAAGGGTGCGAAACAGCGCCTTGGGGTCGCCGCCACCGAACGGCAGCGCCGCGATACACAATGCGCCGAGCGTCGAAAGGGGCGAGACGTCCACGAGCGCCGCGCCGACGTTGATGCTCAGGGCGATTTCCAGCGGATTGCCGCCGCCCATTTTTGCGACCAGCCCGGGGACCGCCGGGAGAAAGGTGGGATACACCACGCCGGAGGTTGAGCTGTAGGTGGAGATGAGGCCCGTGACGAAGGCCATCATGCCGTTGGCGGTGGCGGGAGTCGCGATCTTGGACAGGAGATGGGTGAACAGGTCGATGCCGCCGGTTTTTTCCACGACGGCCACCAGTACGCTGACCCCGCAGACCATCACGATGACCGCCCACGGAACCGACTTGATCGCGGCGCCGTCCTCGACGGCGCCGGCGAGGATGAGCAAGGTCGCGCCGGCGAGCGCGCCGAGCCCGATGTTAATGCCGAAGAACACGACACTCGCCACCCAGCCCGCCAGCACTGCGATGGTGAAAAGGTGGGTGCCGGTGAATCCGTTCCGGGGCGCAGCGACGGCGGCGACATTTTTTTTCCGCGCCAGTTTCAGCCCGCCGAAGAGAAGATAAGCGGCCAGGGCGGCGAGAGTGTGAGCGACGAAGTTGGCTAAAAAGACGCCGGCCGTGGAAGGCGGCAGGCCGGCCTTCAGAAATTGCGCCTGCACGATCACGCCGACGGCGCTGAAGGGCGACAGATTGCCGGCATTGGCACCGTTGGCGACCATCAGCGCCATGAGAACCGGGGGCACCCGCGCGGCCACGCCGGCCGACATCGCAAGCGGAGCGACGAGCGCGGTGCTTGCGATCGCGCCGGGCCCCATGGCGGAAACGCCGCTCGCCAGCAGAAAGAACGCGAGGGGCATCAAGGCGACGACGCCACCGCAGGCACCGATGATCCGTGCGGTGATGGCGGCGAGAGTGCCGTTTTTTTCCGCCGCCCCGAAGAGCAGTGTGACCCCGAGCAGCGTCAGGAAGAGCGAGGAGGGGAACGCGCCGAGAATCGCATCGGTTTTCCACGCGGCCACTCCGACCCCCACGGCCCACGCGAGGATGATGGCGAGCAGCCCGACGTTGAGGCGCGAGGTCAGGCTGACGGCCATGACGATCAACAGCGCGGTGAGCGAGCCGACGGCGGGATCGATGGCCAGCATGCTGGCGAGAGGGATAGAAATTCCGGTCATGCGGCGGGGAAGGGTCGCGAACGAGGAACGGTGATGAAGGCGAAATCGTCCGGTGCTGTCACGACATTCGCGTGGCGGAAGCGCAACGAGGTGAAATCGGGCGGAAGAAATTGGGCGCCGACCGAGGCGCGGATAAAAAGAAAGCCATGTTTCCGTGGCGGCGGATGTCTGTACATGCTGCGCTTCGCCGTGCAGCGGCGCGGGGTTGCACGGCAGTCAGCCGACTTTGGTCTTCGCCCACTGGCGCAGCTCCGTGTTGAGCACCTTGCGTAGTTGCTCTTCGGGAGGTGCGCGACGAAACGGTAGGTTTTCGGCCGCTTGAAACGCGCCAAGTTTTCGAGACACAGGTGATCGAGTTCCGCGGCGGTGACGGACGCTCCCGGACGGACCACCACGAAAGCGCAGACGCTCTCGCCCCACTCCTCGTCGGGCACGCCGATCACGGCGGCGTCACCCACGGCGGGGTGGCGAAGGAGAATTTCCTCCACTTCCCGCGGGTAGATATTGCTGCCGCCGGAGATGATGAAATCCTTCGAGCAGTCCTTGAGCGTGAGGTAGCCGGCGGCGTCGAACACGCCGATGTCGCCCGTATGGAGCCAGCCGCCGCGCAGGGACTCGGCGGTCGCCGCCGGGTTGCGCCAGTAGCCCTGCATCACGGTGTCGCCGCGCACCAGAATCTCGCCGGGTTCGCCCGCCGGCAACGCCCGGTCCTGCGCATCCGCGACGCGAACCTCGACGACGGCCTGCGGCGTGCCGGCCGAGGCGAGGCGGGCCTCATCGTCGGCGCGAAAGGCGTCCTCGATCGCCTCGCGGCGCATGCCCGTGATGGTCATGGGTGTTTCGCCCTGGCCGTAGAGCTGGGCAAACTTGAAACCGAACCGTTCGATCGCGGCCTTGAGGGCGACCACATGCATGGGCGCACCGCCGTAGACGATGACCCGGAGATTGCGCAGGTCGGCCGACGCGGCGGCAGGATGGTCGACCAGCCGCTTGATCATGGTGGGCGCGGCGAACAGCGAAACGTCCAGCCATTTTTCGATGAGGGCGAAGAGCTCCGCCGGATCGAAGCCGCCGCTTTCCGGAATGACCTGACAGTTGGCCTGCATGACGTGCGGGATCATGTAGAGTCCGGAGCCGTGCGACATCGGGGCGGCGTGGATCAGGCAGCCGCCGGAGGACCGCGAGTCGATATCGAGAAAATAGCTGAGGGCCATCGCGTGCAGGTTGCGATGGGAGAGCATCGCCCCCTTCGGATTTCCGGTCGTGCCACTCGTGTAGAAAAGCCACGCGAGATCGGCGGGTGCGACGTCGGCCATGGGCAGCGGTGCGCCCTGAAACAACGCGTCGTAATCCGTGCCGGGGCATCGATGACATGGGCGGAGCGGCCGACACCGGCGGCGGCCGTGGCGGTGGACCCGGCGAGAGAGGGCGACGTGAACACGACGCGCGCGTCGGCATTTTCCAGGATGAAGGCCAGTTCGCGCGGATGGAGTTTGGAGTTGATTGGCACCGCGATCAGCCCGGCGTGCCAGCACGCGTACATGAGTTCGGCGCAGGCGGGGGCGTTAGCGAGAAAGAGGCCGACACGATCGCCGGGCATGAGGCCCAGCTGTTGCGTCAAACCGCCGGCGAGTCGAGCGACGCGGTCGGCCAACTGCGCCCACGTTGCCACCACGTTTTCTCCGACCGCCAGGGCCGGAGGATCGCGATGCGTGACGGCGTCCCGGGCAAGGTGCGTGGCCAGATTCATGCGAGGGCGGAAAGGTGTTATCGGTGAGGTTCGAAAACCGCCGCGCCCGCCGGGCTCGCCGAAAAATCGGGCGAGCCGCTCCGGTTTAAATGGCGGCGCGGATCTTGATGAGCAGGTCCTTGGCCTCGACGGTGTCGCCCAGCGCCACATGCAGTTCGGCTACGACGCCATCGCATGGCGCGTAGACGGTGTTCTGCATCTTCATGGCTTCCATCATGAGCAGCTTGTCGCCCTTGCCGACCTTGCTGCCGACGGAGACCTGGAGTTGCGCGATGAGTCCGGGGATGGGCGCGGCGACTTGGTTCGTATCGGCGAGATCGGCCTTGGGCCGGGCCTTGGTTTTCGGCGTGATCGTCTTGTCGACGATCATCGACTCACGGCCGATGCCGTTCAGTTCGTAGCTGATCGTGCGGCGGCCTTCCTTGTCCGGTGGACTGACGGAAATGAGACGGATGATGAGGACCTTGCCCTCCTCGATGCTGACGGAGATTTCCTCGCCGGGGTTGAGGCCGTAAAAGAAGGCGGGGGTCGGCAGCACACTGACGTCGCTGTAGGCCAGGGCGTGTTTCGCGAAGTCCGCGAACACCGAAGGGTACATGAGGTGGCTGAAGATGTCGTCGTCGGTCGCGGCGCGTTTGAGTTTCTCGGTGAGCTCGGCGCGGGTCTTTTCGAAATCTAAACTCGGAACGCCCGAGGCCACGCGTCCGGTTTTCTTCAGCGTGGCCTGGTATTTGGCGCGGGCCTCCTTGTGGCGCTTTTCGCCGAGGACCACGAGCGACACGCGTTCCGGCCAACCACCCTCGGGCCAGCCCAAGCCGCCCATCATCATGTCGATGACGGACTCGGGGAACGGCATGGCAGCGGGTTCGAGGTTCACCACATCGGCGGGCTTGATACCCTTGCTGAAAAGAAAGAGCGCCATGTCGCCGACGACCTTCGAACTCGGGGTGACCTTCACGATGTCTCCGAAGAGCTGGTTGACCTCGGCGTAGGTGCGGGCGATCTCGGGCCAGCGGTGCGCCACGCCCATGGAAGCGGCCTGCTCCTTGAGGTTGGTGTACTGGCCGCCGGGCATCTCGTGTAGATAGACCTCGGCAGAGCCGCTCTTCGGCGCGGTGTCAAAGGGCCGGTAGTACTCGCGCACCTGTTCCCAGTAATCGGAGAACTCGTTGAGCACGCCGAGATCGAGCTGCGTGTCGCGCGGGGTGTGCTGCAGGGCGGCGACGACGGAATTGAGATTCGGCTGCGAGGTGCTGCCGCTCATCGCGGCAAGCGCGAGATCGACAATGTCGACGCCGGCGTCGGCGGCGCGGAGGACTGAGGCGGAGGCGATACCGCTGGTGTCGTGCGTATGGAAATGGATCGGCAGGCCGACCTCCTCCTTCAGGGCCTTCACCAACTTCTGCGCGGCATAGGGGCGGCAGATGCCGGCCATGTCCTTGATCGCGAGGACGTGTGCACCCATCTTCTCGAGCTCCTTCGCCAGCCGCACGTAGTAGGCGAGCGAGAACTTGTCCCGGCGGTCGTCGAGGATGTCGCCGGTGTAGCAGAGCGCGGCCTCGCAGACGCCGTGGGTCTCCTGCACGGCGGCCATGGCAACGCGAAGGTTCGGCAGGTAATTGAGCGAATCGAACACCCGGAAGATATCCATGCCACTGGCGGCAGCGTGATTCACGAAGCCGGCAACTACGTTATCCGGGTAGTTGGTGTAGCCGACGGCGTTGGCGCCGCGGAAGAGCATCTGGAAGCAAATGTTCGGCACGCGGGCGCGAAGCTGGCGCAGACGTTCCCACGGATCTTCGTTGAGGAAGCGCATCGCGGTGTCGAAAGTTGCGCCGCCCCACATCTCGAGCGAATAGAGGTTGGGCACGCGGCGGGCGAGGGCGTCGGCGCACGCCAGCATGTCGTAGGTGCGCACCCGCGTGGCCATGAGCGACTGGTGGGCGTCGCGCCACGTGGTATCGGTGATGAGGAGGCGCTTTTGCTTCTCGGTCCACTCGGCGAATTTCTTCGGGCCGAGTTCGAGGAGCTTCTGGCGGGTGCCGGCGGGCGGGGCGACGCGGTGGTCGTAGGCCGGCACCGGGGCGACGAGGAACGGCTTCTCGGGCCGGTAACCCTTGGCGTGCGGGTTGCCGTTGACGATGACGTTGCCGAGGAAGTTGAGGAGCTTGGTCGCCCGATCGCGGCGGGGCTTGAACGCGAACAGTTCGGGCGTGGTATCGATGAGCGTCGTGGTCGCCTGGCCGGTGCGAAACTGGGGATGGGCGATGACGTTTTCGAGGAAGGGGATGTTGGTCTTCACCCCGCGGATGCGGAATTCGCTGAGCGTGCGGCGGGCACGGTTCATCGCGATCTCGTAGGTCTGGCCGCTGGTGATGCTCTTCACGAGCAGCGAGTCGTAGAACGGGGTAATGACCGCGCCGGAGTAGCCCATGCCGCCATCGAGCCGCACACCGAAGCCGCCCGGAGAGCGGTAGGCGACGATGCGGCCGTAGTCGGGGATGAATTTGTTTTCCGGATCCTCCGTCGTGATGCGGCACTGGATGGCGTAGCCGTTGCGCGGGATGTCGGCCTGCTGCGGCATGCCGACCTCCGGAGAGTGCAGGGCGTAACCCTGGGCGATCAGGATCTGGGCGCGCACGAGATCGAGGCCGGTGATGACCTCGGTGACGGTGTGCTCAACCTGGATGCGCGGGTTCATCTCGATGAAGAACCACTCGTGCCGGTCGAGATCGTAGAGGAATTCCACGGTGCCGGCGTTGTCGTAGCGAATCTCGCGAGCCATGCGGGCCGCGGCGTCGCAGAGTTCGCGCACCACGTTTTCGGGCAAACCGAACGAAGGCGCGACCTCGACGACCTTCTGGTGGCGGCGCTGGACGGAGCAATCGCGCTCGTGGAGGTGGATGACGTTGCCGTGCTTGTCGCCAAGGATCTGGACCTCGACGTGCTTGGCGCGCGGAATATATTTTTCGAGGAAAACGGCGGGATTACCGAACGCACGGCCGGCCTCGCCCTGGGCCTCGTCGAGCAGGTGGGCGAGATCGCCCGGCTTGTGCACGACCCGCATGCCGCGGCCGCCGCCACCGAAGGCGGCCTTGATGATGAGCGGGAAGCCGATGGACTTCGCGGTCTTCAACGCTTCGTCGCGGTCGGTGATGGCAGTCTTCGTACCGGGAAGGGTCGGAACATTAATCCGCTGGGCGAGGGCGCGTGCCGCGGTCTTGTCGCCCATCATGTCGAGCAGTTCGGGCCGGGGACCGACAAAGATCAGGCCGGCCTTTTCGCAGGCGCGGGCAAATCCGGCGTTTTCGGACAGGAAGCCATAACCGGGATGGATGGCATCGACGCCTTTTTCTTTGGCGACGCCGACAATGCTGTCGATGTCGAGGTAGGCCGCGACCGGACCCTGGCCGGCACCGACCTGATAGGCCTCGTCGGCCTTGTAGCGGTGAATGCACAGGCGGTCTTCGTGGGCGAAGACGGCGACGGTGCGGAGATTCAGCTCGGTGCCCGCGCGGAAGATGCGGACGGCGATCTCGCTGCGGTTGGCCGCCATCAGTTTTTTGATGGGCCGAACGGCGGGCGCGGGCGTTTCGGACTTGGTGGCGGAGGGCGTTCTCGTGGAAGGCATCAGGCGAATGTTCGGATTTAGAGGGATTCCGGATGAAGGCAAAGGCGCATTTTGATGAATTTTAAGGGTGCGGAAGGACGGGTAGGGGAACGGCTTCGAGGGCTGGTGAGACCTGAAAGTCGAAGTGGCGGCCAGACTGAGGGTTTGGCGGGGCGATGGATACCGGCACGGATCCCAGCCGGCGGCCGCCGAGCCAGCACGCCGAGAGTGGTTACGCCGGGATCCACGGCCTAAGCGACGGATGACACGCTCGGGGAACGCGGGAGGCCGCGACGGGCGGATTGAAGCTCAAATCGACGTTACCGACGGGAAGGCGACCGACCGTCTGGCGGAGCACACCGGTCTCGGGGTCGAAGACCAGCTTGAAGTCGAGATCTTTGCCCTTGCCGGGTGGGATCGGCTGACACGCATCGGTAACGGGTGACGATGCGCCCGTTTTCGAGGGATTCCTCCGTGGGTCGCCCAAGCATGGCGTCGACCATCTGGCGGGTGGGGAACACCGCGGAGCCGGCGGGGGCGGAAACGCTGGTTTGCACGTAGCGCTTTTTCTCATCCACTGCGGCTCCGCCCAGGCTCTTGATGGCGGCGACGACAATGTCTTTCGGGAGCAGGGCAAAATATTTCTCGGCGAGCGTCAGGCCCGAAAGCCGGTCCCCGGTAAAGCCAAGTCGAAGGCAATTTCGAACGGGCCGTCCCCCGGCGCACCGGCGGACGGCTGCTTGACCCAGCGGAGATACCAGTGTTCGGTCGTCCTGAGTTGGCTCACGTTTGCCGACTCGAATCCAAGCCAGCGCAAATCGGAGGTCAGCAGAATGGGATGGAGAAAACGCAGTTGCAGTCCCGAGTCCGTAGTGAGTTGAAAATGTTCGTCGAAGCGGGAGAACTGGTTTTTGAGCTGAAGGAACCGAAGGCACACGCAGCCGCTCAACGCCACGGCGGGGTAGACGGCGAAGCTGATCGCGATCGCCCGGCGCCAGCGCGGACGTCGCAACCCCGTCATTTCTTGGCGGCGGGAGCCGGCGCGGCTGCGGCGGCCCCGGCGGCCGGCCGGGCGAATTGCGTCTTGCCGAGAAGGTTGGTCAGACGCTGGCGGAGAATCTCGTCCTCCTCGGCGGTGGTTTTCTCATAGGTGCGGCCCTCGATGACGCGCTCGACCAGCTCGATGCTGAAAAGAATGATGTGCCCGTTGCTGACGAAAAGAAGCGTGCCGCGCTTTGCGACCGGCTCGCGGGCGCCGGCCTCCAGTTGCGGAATCTTGTCTCGGAACATGCTGCCACCGGGAATCAGGATGTAGCTGATCAGCGCGCCGTTCGGCACGCTAGGCAGGGCGCCGAATTTCGCGCTTTCGATCTGCACGCCCTCGAACGCCTGTTTGAAATCCGCGAGGACGTAGTTGCTGAAGAAATAGATAAGGTAGTCGCGCATGCCGCGGGTGGACATTTCCCAACGCTGGGTCGCGTCCTGCGGGAACGCGGCGATCGTGGCGTGGGTGTTGAACGCGTCCTCGAACGTGACAACGTTGGCGGTATCGCTGACCTCGCCGCCGAGCTCTGGCAGCACGGGGAGCGTCACCCTGAAAATACCGGTGGGCGAAATGTAGGTGCGGCCCTCGATCCGGCCCTGCAGTCCCCGCGGGGCATCGCCTGCGCCAAAGGCAAGCGCGACGGTGGCGAAGAAGAGGGCGACAATGGAGCGGGACATGGAACGCGTGAGTGGGTTAAGGAAGTAGCCGGAGTGTTGAAGCTTTCAAGTCAACGCTGTGGGTAGGCCGCAGAACCGCACCCAATAATCGACGGGGATGGCCTCCGGACGGGTCTTGTCTGAGAGACCGGAGGCGACAAGAAGTTCACGCCATGCGGCGGCGTGTGCCGGGGCGTGCTGGCGGAGGAGGGCGCCAATCTGCTTTCGCCGCTGTTGGAAACAGGCCCGGATGAGCGCCTTGACCGCAGGCGGAAAAACGAACGGCGCGGATTTGCGCACGAGGTTGAGCAGATGGGACTCGATGTCGGGCCGGGGAAAAAAACAGGCGGCGGCGACCTTGTGCCCCGGCGCCACGTCGTAGGCGGCTTGGAGAAAGACGGAGATGGCGCCGAACGACTTCGAGCCCGGTCGGGCGGCATAACGCTGCGCGGCCTCCTGTTGGAGCATGAGCACCAGCCGTTCCGGCAGGGGCCCCGAGAGCACGGCGTCGAGCCACGGCGTCGCGATGGCGTAGGGCAGGTTGGCCACGACCTTGCAGCCGGCCCGGGCGCGTTCCGAGGCCAGACTGGCGAGGGGAAGCTCAACCGCGTCGCCCTCGGTCAGATGGAACGTCTGCGGAAAGCGCGGGACCAGTTGCGCCTCGAGGTGGGCGTGCAGGGTGCGATCCTTCTCCACCGCCCAGACTTCGGCGCCGGCCTCGAGCAGGGCGGTCGTCAGCGTGCCGAGCCCCGGGCCGATCTCGACCACCGTGTCACCCGGCTGCACGGCAGCGAGTTCGAGCGATTTGTGGACGATGTTGCCATCGACGAGGAAATTCTGGCCGAGAAACCGCTTCGGTTGATGGCCGAGCTGGGCAAGCAGTTCGCGCGTGGCGGTCGGTGAAAGCGGCATGGTCAGGAGCCGGAATCCTCAAGGTGAAACTTGTGCAGCGCGCGGTGGACGACGGGGGCCAGCACGACGCCGGCGGTGGTCAACAGTGCGATGCCGCTGTAGAGCGCGTAGCAACCGGCGAAGATCTTGGCGGAGGTCGTGTGTAACGGCGAGAGCGGGCCCATGCCGGAAAGGATCATCGCGGCGTCGAGGAAGGCGTCGACCCAGGAGAGACCAGCGAGCACATGATAGCCGACCATTCCGATCCTCAGGGAAAGCGCCACCAACAGGGCACCCGCCGCGATGCTCCGACCCAAGCGTCGGATAAACTCGCGGCGCGGCAGCGACTGGGGAAGCGGGATTTTCGACATGAGGAAGTGCGGCCAGGGGCCGCCGTCTTTGGCGACGAACGCGGTGGCGACCACTTCAGCGCGGGGCGCGGCCCTCGTCGACCTCGTAGTAGTCGAAGTAAGTGAGCAGATCACTGCGATGAGCGAGTCCGTCCGCCGCCTTGTTCTTCTCGAGACCGGGCGTGGCTTCGTCGCGCCAGCCCCGCTTCGATGCAAATCCGTTCCAGATCAGCACGTCGACGTCGGTGAGCTTGCGGCCGTTGGGCAGGATCCACGCCAGAATCTCCTCGTCGGTGCCGCCCGCCAGAGTGCGCGCCTTGAGCGCTTCATAGTCGATCCCGAGAAAATAGCAGAGGCGCCCGTCGAACGCCTTGCCGAGGAAGGGGTGATGGTCGGGGTGAAGCTCGCCGCGGGCATGGAGGCGAATCTTGTCGAGCGTGCGCGGAAGAAAATAGAGTCCGCCCAATTGAGTGTAGGCACTGACGGGACGCTTGTTCATGGGCAAATCAGCGGGCATGGAACGCGGTGATAAGGGCGGCGGGATCGGCGGCGCGCATGAGCGCCTCGCCGACGAGCACCGCATGGGCCCCGGCGCGACGCGCCCGTATGGCATCGGCCGCGGAGGATATGCCGCTTTCGCTCACGGCAATCACGTCGCGGGGGAATTGGGGAATCAGGCGTTCGCTCAGTCCGAGGTCGGTGGTGAAGACCGCGAGGTCGCGATTGTTGACGCCGATGATGCGGGCCCCTTGGGCCACGGCGCGGGCGAGTTCGGACTCGGTGTGAATCTCGAAGAGCGAGTCGAGCCCGGCGGCGTTGGCGGCGGCGAAAAGGGCACGGATCTCATCGTCGGTGAGGGCCCGGACGATGATGAGGATCGCGCTGGCGCCGGCTTCGCGCGCCTGCAGTACCTGGATTGGGTGAAAAAAGAAGTCCTTGCGGATACAGGGCCGCGCCGGACCTTGGGCGCGGAAATGGGCGGTCACCCCGCGGAGATCGTCCAGTGTGCCGCCGAAATATTTCTTGTCGGTGAGCACCGAAAGCGCGTCGGCGCCCGCCGCCTGGTAGCGCTTCGCCTGTTCCACGGCCGACGCTCCGGCCTTGATCTCGCCGGCGGAGGGCGAGCGGCGTTTGATCTCGGCGATGACGGCGAGCTTGCCGTCGTCGCGGCGCAGCGCGGCGGCGAATGAAGGCGGGCGCGCCAGCGAACGATTAAATTGCTCCAGCTCCGGCACCGAAACGTCGCGCAAGGACGGTGCCAGTTCGCGGCGTTTCCACGCCATGATTTCGGTGAGCTTGTCGGACATCTCGCCCACGGAACACCCGGAACACCCGGAATTCAAAGCTTACTTTTTCCGTGTGTTCCGCTGGTTCCGTGGGCAAATCCTTCCGGGATGAGCGCAATCGACGAACTAAAAGCCACGATGGCGCGGCTCCGCGGCCCCGGCGGTTGTCCCTGGGACCAGGAACAAACGCATGCCTCGCTGGTGCGCTGCCTGATCGATGAGGCGAGCGAGCTGATCGATACGATCGACCGGGGGGACTACCCGCACATGCGCGAGGAACTGGGCGACGTGCTGATCCAAGTCGTGTTTCACGCCTGCCTCGCGGAAGAGAAGGGCCAGTTCAACTTCGAGGACGTCGCCCACGATATCAACGAGAAGCTGATCCGCCGGCATCCGCACGTTTTCGGCGCGGGTAAATTGGAAACCTCAGAGCAGGTCATCGCGAAGTGGGAGGAGATGAAGGCCAAGGAGAAAAAGAACGGACCGGAGCGCACGGCTGATCAAGTATTCAAGGATCTACCCCCGCGGCTCCCCGCGTTGATGTTTGCGGAGGCGGTCTGGAAACAGATCGAGAAGGAAAATCTTCCCGTCGACGGCATCGTGGACGGCGCGCAGGTGAAGGCGGTGGCGCAGTGCCTCGACGAGGCGAGGCTCGGGCGGATGCTGTTCGAACTGACGGCGGCGGCGCGGGCGAAGGGACTGGATCCCGAGGATGCGCTGCGGCGTCACGCGACGCTTGTCATGCGCGAGGTGGAACAACGCGTGCAAGCGTGAGCTTAGCCGGGCGCACGCTGGCGCTGCCGCCGGCGTCGGGGCGCCTCTTATGACTTGATCGGGGGCGGGGCTGGCGACCGCGGGACCACGATATGTGCAGGTGGAGACGGCGGCGGCCGGACCGCCTTGCCAGGCACGGCGAGGGCCTCGTAGCGCAGCGGTCCGATTTCGTGCGGCAGGTCGGGCGGCGGATTGGGCCCGAGGTGGGGATTGCCGGATTCGAAGGTGAGCGCGAAATTTCCACGCAGGGCGAGGTACTGGACCGCGTCGAAGAGGCTGCCGTCCTTGAGCACGATGGTGGCAAGGGGTTCGCGCTCCGGTTTGTCGTACTCGATGGGGATGCCGGATCGTTTCGCGATCTCGGCGAGAATTTCACCGATGGGGCGCCGGCGGGCCTCGATGGAGATGAGTTTTTGCCGCGCCCGCTCCCGGCCGGCGATGGCGTCGGCATTGAGCACGGAGGCAAGGTTCGAGGTGACGGCGGGTCGCGGCAGGATGGCGGGAAGTTTCGAAGGGGCTCCGGCGAGAATCCAGCGGCGCACGAGGTCGAGTTCACCGAGTTTCAGTTTGGCGAACTTGGTCTGGTCGTTCGGCGGCATCTCCTGCTCCTTCAGCAGCCGGAAAAGCTCGGACTTCGCCGGGGCGCCGCGCTCGATATAGTCGGAGTTGTCGGCCACACCCTGCAGGTCGAGGACGTAGCCAAACTTACCCTCGGGTTTCAAGAGATGCTGCCCGTGACACTCGTTGCAGCGTTGTTCGAAGAGCACCCGCACGCGGCCGGTGAGTTCGAGGAGGTCGTTTTTTGCCGGTGCCGGCGGCTCGCCGGCGGAGGCCGGGATGGCAAGCAGGGAGAAAAGCGGAAGGACGAGGGAGAGTTTCATGACTGCGCCGGGGCCGGGCCGATCACGCGACTTCAAGGCGCCGCACCTGGATGCCGTTGCGGCCGGTCTTCTGGATCGGTCGCGGTTCGGGCTGGGCGATGTCATTGAGGTCCACGGATCGGGCGCGCAGTTCGTAGCGGCCGGGTTTCAGGCCGCGGATGACGGCGAAGTATTGCGTGATACTGTAGGGCAGCGGCCACGTGAGTGGCTGGCCCGTGATGCGGTCGAAACCGAGCAGCTGATTGGGCTTCAGCCCGGCGGGAAGAACGCGCGGCCAGTCCGGCGGCGTTTGGAGTTCGCACGGCGTCCACGGTCCACGCAGCAAGTCCGGATCGTCGTCCTCCAACCGGCCCGTTTCGCCTGAGACCGGGCGCACCCAGTACTCCACGCGTCGCACGCCGGAGAGGCCGGACACCACCTGCCCGGTGAGATAAACGGGGTCGCCGGCGGAAATTTTTTCCGGGCCTTTGTCCACGTAAGCGGCGGTCTTCTGGTAGGAATCGGGATCGTTGTTGGCCTCGGAATAGGTGTCCCAGTTGCGCGGGTCGCTGGTGACGAAAATGTGCTGCAGCCATTTCATGGACTTGTAACCGTACGACCACGGCACCACAAGGCGCACGGGACCGCCGCGTTCGGGCGGGATGGGACGGCCGTTGAGCTTGTAGGCGACGAACGCAGGCAGGGCGCCCGGGGGCGTCTCCATTGCTTGCGTGTAGCTGAGCGAGGATTTAAAAATCTGCTTCGGATCGTCGTAGTGAAAGCCCCAGTAGTAAATGCGGCGGACGGCGAGCATCCTGCCGCACTGGCGCAGCAATTCGCGCAACGGCACGCCGGTCCACACGCCCTGGCCGAGCGGCGCCTCGATGTTGAGGCACTGCATGGCTTTGAAGTAATGCACCTCGTGTTTGCGGCCCAGTTCCATCAGGGCGGGCAAATCGAGGGCGGTGCCGTCGGCGATCGTGTGCGGCTTGGACAGGGTGGCCGGAATCTTGGTGTGCGGATACTCGACAAACGGGTCGGCGGTGATTTCGAGCCGCCAAGTTTCGGCCGTGAGTCCGGCTTCGGCGAGCCCCGCCTGTGGCAGCTGATGGGGCGGGGGATTACCGCGCGACACATCAATGAACTGATCATCCGGGGTGATGTACGGGCGGAAGGTCGGAGCCTTCCCGGCTTCCGGAACAGCGGTGGCGGCGCGGACCCGGGGCACGATCAGTTTGGCGCTGGCGGCGCCGGCCGCACCGAGGCGTAGGAAATCCCGGCGGGAGAGATCGGGTGAATTCATGGGTGGTGGGAGCGCCGTGGACGAACAGCCGGGGCAGTTTCAAGCATGGGCGGTGAACGAAGGACTCAAGCAGGAAACTTAATTGTCGTACATTTTAGCCTCGCGTTCAATCGGTTGGCGGACGTCGCGGCCTATCACTACCCGTGGCTGCCGGTGCGATGGCGTGGTCTTGGACAGCCGGCCGCAAAGTAGAAGTGGTGGAAATCCTTGGATTGCGACCTGATCCCGCCTGCGGAATATCCGGGCCACCGTGTCCGTCGCCAAAACCGAAGCCATCACGCCGCCCGCCGTTTTGACGGAGTGGTGGACGCCGTTTGAAAATTTCCTCGCGAAGGAACGGCGGTATTCCGCCTACACCGTCCGGAATTACCGGCAGGCCTTCGAGGACTTTTATGGCTGGCTGGTCCGGGCGGGCCTGTGGGAACGGGGCCTGATTGCCCTCGGCACACGGGAAATGCGCGATTTCGTGATCGAGGCCCAGCGGCGCTTCGATCGACGGACACTGCATAATCATGCGTCCGGCCTGCGGACGTTTTTCAAATTCTGGATGCGGCACGGCCGGTTGTTCCGGAATCCCCTGGCCGGCGTGCCGCTGCCGAAATTGGAAAAACGGCTGCCGAAATTCCTCACCGAAGAGCAGATGAAACTGCTGCTCACGGGCCCGCAGCGGCTACTCGAAAACCAGAGTATCGACGCGCATTCCGCCTGGCGGGACCGCCTGGCAATGGAGCTGCTTTACGGCGGCGGCTTGCGTGTGAGCGAACTCGTCGGGCTGGAATACGGCGCGGTCGATTTCGACATCGGAGTGGCGCGCGTGCTGGGCAAGGGACGCAAGGAGCGTCTGTGCCCGCTGGGCGAGATGGCGCGGGCGGTGCTGGTAAAAGTTCGCGATCAATTCGCCCGGCGCACGACGCCGACGAGCCCGGTACTGGTGAATCCCGATGGTGCGCGGATGACGGTGCGGGCCGTGCAGCTCATGTTAAAGCGCTACCTCGCGCTGGCCGGGCTGCCACTCGATCTCACGCCGCACAAATTACGGCACTCCTATGCCACGCACCTCTTGAACGCGGGCGCAGACCTGCGGCTCGTACAGGAGTTGCTCGGCCATGCGCAGCTCGCGACGACGCAAGTTTACACCCACGTGAGCGTGGCCCGCCTCAAAGAGATTTACGCCAGGGCTCATCCCCGGGCGTGAACACGGCGGGCGCGCAGCCAAGCGCCGGCCCCACTACCAAGTGAGCCGCCGCGCGGCGCCATTGCCTGCAGCGTCGTAGAACGTCACCTCAAGCGAGGTGGCGTTGGAGATGCGGGCCAAGGGGATCTCAAGCATGAAGGTTTCCTCGCGACCGTCACGCACGCCGTCGACCGGTTGCTCAACGGTCTCGCGCACCCCGTTATTGAACACCACCTCCATCCCGTCGAGGAGCGACAGCTGGTCGCGACCGTGCACGGTCACGACGACCGCCGTGGCGGTGCGCTCGGCGGTGGCGGTGAGGACCTCGGGCGCCGTGTGGTCGACGATCAGGTCGTCGGTCTCGAACGTCTGGGTCAGACGCTGGCCGACGAGCCGTGGGGCGGTTTCCGTCGCGAGGAGCCGGGTGAAATAGACCCCGTCGGGCAGATGGGCGGTATCAAACTGCACATGGTTTTCGCGGACGTTGGCGGCGATCTCGATCCACGCCGGATCGCCGTCGCGCCGGATGGAGAACGTGCTGAGGAAGTTGTCGTTGTCGGGATCGGTCACGGTCCAGAGCACCACCTGGGCGCCGGGAGAAGGCACGACCTGGCTGCTGAGGAAGTTGCTCTTGCGCTTGCCGTCCTCGTCGCGCGGCGCGGATTGCATCAGCTGGCTCAACGCGACGTTGGCGGATGGCGTGGGATCCGAGGCGACGATGAGCCCGAAATTCGGCGTGAGCACGCGGAAATCCTGCAACAGCGGACGGCGGTTCTGCGGCAGGGAAAAGAGCGTGGCGCGGTCGATTTCCAAGGTGGTGGAATCGGCGCGAAGTGTTGAAGCGGTTACAGCGGGCGGCGGGTTGGACACGACCCGGAGGCGCAGCTTAAGGTAACGGCCGCGCAGGCCGTCTGTGCGCCACCCGGCATCGGCACCGGCTTTGAGCGCCGTCCACTCACCCCAACCCTCGACGTCGTCGGTGCCATTGCTGACCCGGAGGTCAAGGGTGAGATTGCGGTCCGTCAAATTGCGCAGCCGGTTCAGGCGTAGCGCCCCCACGAGTGCGGGTGTTCCAAGGTCTAGGCGACGGGTTTCCGCTTCCTGCGGACCGGCGGCGTTGAAGTCGAGCACGGCAAGCCCCGGAGCATTGTTGCGCAGGATGAGGAATTTTCCGGTCGCGGAATTTCCGTGTGAGGCGGCGATGGGCAGCAGGCCGTTTAACTGGGAGGAAATGCTGCCGGCGAAAGTCAGGGACAATCGGGCCTTCAAATCGACGCCGAGCAGATCGCCCTGTTCGCCTCCGGCCACGACGAGGGTATCGGCGTGGCGGGCGAGTCGGTAGAACGAGACGCCACTGCGTGAGGCCACGGTTTCCGGGAACCCGCTGGCCGGAAACCAGACGACCGAGCTGCGGCCGCCGAATTTCTCAGCCTGCGCCGGTGGGGGCGGCTCGGGCAATTCTTTCCCCGTTCGTGTAGCCGGGGGAGGAGTGATGCGCGACTCGCCGCTGCTCACGGAAAAAACGATGGTCGCGTAGAAGTCGCCATTGGGCTGGGACAGGAGGTCGGTCACCTCGGCATCGCGGTTCTCCTGGAGAATGAACGGCGCGCCGCCGGTGCGCGTAAAGGTGTAGATATTCCCCTTGGGCGCCGACCCGGCAACGATCCGTCCATCCGGCAGCGTGGCGAGTCGACGGACATTCCGATCGCGGATTTCGCCGAAGAGCGTGATGCCGCGGTCGGCGAGAAGCTTGGCGTCGGTGAGCTTGTCGGAATACGAACCGCTGGCGGCGAATTTCTTCAGATCGATTCGATAGATCCGGCCGGGGTTGCCGGTTGCGGCGAGCACGGCACCTTCGTCGAGCAGGAGAAAGTCGAAAATCGAGTCGACGGGAAGCACCGCACGAGCGACCGTGTTTCCATCGCGGATGAGGCTGACGGCACCCTTGGGTGACGTGCCGGCGAGAACGGTCCCGTCGCGGAGGCGCTTGAGGGCGAAGACCTGTGGATCATCGAGCTTCGCGAGCTCACGGGCGGTGAAGGTCGTGAAGCCGGCATTGAACGCGATCTCGACAATCTTGCCGTCGGGACCGGTGCCGAGCAGAAATTTGGCGGGGTCGTTGGTCGGTTCGACGCACCAGAGCAGATCGGCGAGAGTTGTGCCCGGCATCTCCGCGAGCGTTGGGCCGGCTACCAGACGGCCGTCCGAACGGGTGGCGAGACCCTTCAGATTGCGGCTGGGGACATCGCGAAAAAAATCGACGTCGGTCTTTTTGGAGAGTGGCTCGGCGAGAGCGGTGGTCGCAACGCCAAGAGCCACGAGGAAGGGAAAAGACACGCGGAACACCCGACTAGACGGACGCGATTGGACGTGAAAAGCAAGGCGGAGCGTGACGCCGGAAGGGATTCGCGGATCGACGATGACCGAGCGTCTACGCTGATCGATTGTCCCGCTGAATCAGTCGACGACCGTCAACGGCCGTCGGATGATCGTGGTCAGCAGCTTGCCACCAAGCAGGTGGCGCTCCCAGAGCGGCAGGAGCGAATCCCGCTTGCGAAACCGGGAGCCGTCGGAGGCGCGCGCAATGCGCTCGATGGAGCCGGGCGCGTCGGGGGTGGCGACCGTCTGATCGCTGAAGAGCGATGTCTTCTCGACCACCGCCATGCACACGCCGTCGCTGGGTCGGTCATCGCGCATTGCCGCGAGGTAGGCCTCGAAGCTCCGTAATTCGGAGGCAGCGATGAGACGCGGCCGTCCGGTCAATTCGTCAAGCGCCCGGCCGGGGGCGAGAATGACCTCGAGCTGTTTTCCGGTCCATGCCGGATCGATGGGGAGGTCGATGATCTCGCGATGCGCGTCGCCCTGCCAGTCGCGCCAGGCGACAGTCGCCTGCACCACCTGGCCGGCGCGGGCGCTGGTGCGGGAGAGTTGGAAGACGTCGAGTGTGACCGCGGGATTTTCATCGAGGGGCTCGACGGTGAACGCAACGTGGTCCGGGAACGTTTTGGCGTAGGGATTCTGCAGATTGGCGGCGAGGCCCTGCACGAATTCGTTCAGCCCCTGCGCAAAGCCCTGCGGTCCGGAATAAAGGGTTTGAAACGCGATCTTCTGGGCCGCCGGGAAACTCACATTGCTCGAAAGCTTGAAGCCGTTGGCGAGGCCGGCGTCGTTGGAGCCAAGAATGGCCTGGCTGACACCCGCCGCGACCAGCACGGGCGTGAGTTGCTGCTGGCGGGCGACGGAGAAGTGGAGGGTGCGTGAGGGGCGGCGGCGGGTGTCGACCGTGACGTCCACCTGGATCATCTCCGGGCCCGCGCCGAGCGTGCCGGAAATCGCCGAGAGGCGATCCTGAGTAATGGTGCCGATGACGCGCCCGGTGTTGGCGACTTTGATCGACTGCATATTCGACGGCAGGATGGTGACGATTTCCGCGGCGCACATGGGCAGGGCCACGTCGCCAAGGGAGAGCATCGGGTGGCCGAATGCCGTGATATGTTTGCCATCGACCCGCGAGACCGTGCCGGTGCCGGCCAGGGTGATGTCACCGGTGGCGAGCGCCACCGCAACTGCGGCACCCGGACGCAACGTGGCGATGCCGGCGGAGGAAGGCTGGGTCGCGAGCGTGGCCGCGACGCTATTGCCGCCAAGGGAGAAGGTGCCCAAACCGACGGCGGCGAAATTCGGTGCTAGCAGATCGGCCACGACCGGACTGAGGCCGCCGAGCGTGAAGACGGGCTGCATAGCCTTGTAGGGCGACGAGGAGTCTGGGTGAGTCGAAACGATATTGTTCGACTGGAGGGAGCCCTTTTCCCGCACTTCGGCGAGGTCGGCGGCAGGGGTGAAGCCGGCGTAGCGGACCGTCTCAAAACGCTGGATCTGGTAGCTGAGGGCGCCGGCGAGCTTGCCCTCGACGTAGAGCGGGCTCCCGCTCATGCCGGCCACGGCGCCCATGTTCTGGACGCGTGGGTCGGTCAGCTGGCAAAGGATGAGCGATTTACCAGGGCCGAGCGCGTTGCGCAGCACCCCGGTGACTTCGACCGTGAATGCTTCGGGTTCCGTACCTTTGAAAACGGTCCAGACTTCCCCGTGCTGCCCCGGCTTGAGCTCGTCGAGCGCAATGAGGGGTGCGTCGACCGGCTGGGCACCGCGAGCGGTGATGATTGCACCGCAAACGAGAAGAAGATGAAGGAGGCGACGCATTCGTCTTACAGGGTTACGATCCGAGTCTGAGCGGATATTGCGAGAAATCAAAGTTCCCCAATTGCCGTGGTGAGAACCTCGCAGGCGCGATCGATGATCACACCGTCATGGGCGGTGCTGAGAAACCCGGCTTCATAGGCGCTCGGCGCCAGGTAGACGCCCCGTGCAAGGCAGGCGTGAAAGAAACGACCGAAAAGCTTGGCATCGCCTCTCAGGGCGGTCGCGTAGTCGCGGACCGGGGTGTCGGTGAAAAAGATGCTGAACATTGAACCGCATTGCGGCACCTGCACGGGCAGGCCCTTGGCCCGGCAGGCGGCGAGCACCGCATCACGAAGCTGGCACCCCAGCGTGTCGAGGCGGGCGTAGGGATTGAGTTCCTCGAGAAGTTTCAAGGCGGCGATGCCGGCCGCCATCGCGAGCGGGTTGCCGCTCAGAGTACCGGCTTGGTAGACGGGGCCGAGCGGGGCGAGCAGATCCATGATGTCTGCGCGGCCACCGAAGGCGCCGACCGGCAGGCCGCCACCGATGATTTTCCCGAGGCAGGTGAGGTCAGGGGTAATGTGGTCCCGCTCTTGCACGCCGCCCTTGGCGATACGAAAGCCGGTCATCACCTCGTCGAAGATCAGTACGGTGCCGTGCTTGGCGGTGACGTCGCGGACATACTGGAGGTAGCCGGCGTCGGGCATGATGAAGCCGACGTTGCCGCAGTAAGGTTCGATGATGACACAGGCGATCTGGCCGGGATTGGCGGCAAAGGCAGCGGCGAGGTTCGCAGGGTCGTTGTAGTTCACGACGACGGTTTCGCGGGCAAACGCCGCCGGCACGCCGGCGCTGTCGGGGTTGCCGTGGGTGAGGGCACCAGAGCCGGCCTTGATGAGCAGCGAGTCGGAGTGGCCGTGGTAGCAGCCGGAGAACTTGATGATCTTGTCGCGCCGGGTGAATCCGCGAGCGAGGCGGATGGCGGACATGGTGGCCTCGGTGCCGCTGTTGCACATGCGAACCTTCTGGATCGAGGGCACGAATTTGACGATGAGCTCGGCCATCTCGATCTCGTAAGGATTCGGCGTGCCGAAGGAGGTGCCGTTTTCCAGAGCGGCCGCGATGGCGGCCTTGATCCGCGGATGGTTGTGTCCGTGGATGGCCGGCCCCCACGTGCAGACGAAGTCGATCAGCGCGCGATCGTCGGCCGTGATCAGGGTGGCGCCATGCGCGGCCTTGGTGAAGAACGGCGTGCCGCCGACGGAGCGGAAGGCACGGACCGGCGAGTTGACGCCGCCGGGGATGAGTTGCTTCGCGCGGGCGAAGAGAGAGTCCGAGACGGAGCTAGTCATGTGATCTTAAAAATTCGAATATCCATGAGAAAATCATACTGGCCCAGACTAATGTTCCGAGCGCGGTGGCGCCAATCCAAGCCGTCCAAAGAGCGAGGCGAAGTTCCGCAATCTCCAGCAGTTTCCCGGCAGCCGCATCTTCAGCTCACATATTTCTGCACGATGGGAATCCGCCGGCCGACACCGAAGGCGAGGGGGGTGATCTTCAGGCCGGGGGCGGCCTGCTTCCGCTTGTACTCGTTGAGGTCGACCTTGCGCACGATCTCGTTGACCACGGACTCAGCGAAACCCTGGGTGAGCAAATCGCGCCGCGATAGGCCTTCCTCCACGTAGCCTTTCAAGATGCCGTCGAGGATATCGTAGGGCGGCAGCGTATCCTGGTCCGTCTGGTCGGGTCGCAGTTCCGCGCTCGGGGGCTTTTCGATCGTCGAAAGCGGAATAATTTCCCGGTCCCGGTTAATCCAGCGGGCGAGGGCATAGACCTGCGTCTTGAAGACATCGCTGATCACCGCGAGGCCGCCGCACATGTCGCCGTAGAGCGTGCAGTAGCCGACGGCCATCTCGCTCTTGTTGCCGGTAGTGAGAAGGATGGCGCCGAATTTGTTCGAAAGCGCCATCATCAGCACGCCGCGCACGCGGGCCTGGATGTTTTCCTCCGCCACGTCGCGTGGCCGGCCGGCGAACAGCGGGCCGAGCGCTTTCTCGCAGGCGGCCACCGCATCGGCAATCGCAATGGTTTCGAACCGCAGGCCCAGGTTCTGCGCGAGGATCCGCGCATCGTCACGCGAGTGCTGGGAGGAAATGGACGACGGCAGGGACACGCCGATGACGTTTTGCGGGCCGAAGGCGGCGGCGGCGATGACGCCGACGACGGCGGAGTCGATGCCGCCGGAAAGGGCGATCAGCGCCTGCTTGAAGCCGCTCTTGTGTGCATAATCGCGCAGACCCAGCACCAGCGCCTCGAACATGTCTTCCAGCTCATCCCGCGCGAACGTGGGGTGCAGCACGGCGGCCTCGAAGGGCGCGGAAGTACTTTGGGACCGGACGTCGACTACGCGCTGATCCTCGGCGAAAGCGGCGAGGCCGGCGGTGACACGCCCCTGCGCGTCGCAGACAAGACTGCGCCCATCGAAGATCAGTTCGTCGTTGCCACCGACGCAATTGACGTAGGCCACGGGCACGCCAAGGGCGCGGGCGGAATCGGCCACGACCAGGTTCTGGCGAAGATTTCCCTTGGTGCTGTGCCATGGGCTCGCGGACAGGTTGACCATGATGTCGCATTTCAAGTCGGCGAGCTGTTCGATCGGCATGCGGCCGCTGTAAAGGCGGTGCGTGCTAATCATGGGGTGGGTCCAAATGTCCTCGCAAATGGTGATACCAATCCGATGCCCGGCGTGTTCGACGACGGTTGGGGACGTGGCGGATTCGAAGTAGCGATCCTCGTCGAAAACGTCATAAGTCGGCAGCAGGCACTTGCGGGCGACGGCGGCGACCTTGCCGCGATAGCAAAAGGCGGCGGAGTTGAAAAAAGGCCGGCCTCGACCCGCCGGGTTGGCCTCCACGGTGCCAATCAAGGCGGGAACCGCACCGACCGCGGCGGCGATCTCGGCAAGAGAGTCGGCGACATCGGAGACAAAGCGTCGCTTGAACAGCAAGTCCCGCGGCGGGTAGCCGCAGACCGCCAGCTCGGGAAAGACGACGAGTTCGGCGCCCTGTGCCACGAGGGCGGCATAGGCATCGAGGATCTTGCGGCGGTTGCCGGCAAGGTCACCGACGGTCGGGTTAAGCTGGGCGAGGCCGAGGCGCATGAGGGTTAAATTTGAGAACGTGAACGCCTTTCCGAAAGCTGACAACTCGACAACGCACGCAACCGATGGCTTGCACTCACGTCAGGCACCACGATTTCTAGTAACCGAGCCATGCGCATATCCCAAACCCTACTTCTTCTCGTTTCCATGATCCTGGCGGTGCCCGTGCGCGCAGGGGAGCCGGTCAACCTGACCCTCGAACAGGCACTCGCCTCGGTCGAGAGAGTCAGCGTCACCGTGCTGCTCAGCCGTGAGGCCGCCGCGCAGGCCTTCGAGGTGGTCAACCAGCAGCGCGCCGGCGTGATGCCGCTTGTCGATGCGTCCCTGCAGCAGCGGCGATCGCAGGGCGTCAGCATTGCGACCGTGGTCGTGGCGTCGGGCCGGCCAGCCAGCCGGTTCGACGGGTTGCTCTCGGGCAATTATCCGTTGTTAAATATGCAACGACTCTCCGCGCTGCGAGGAGCGAAGACCGGTGCCCAGGCGGCCGAGGCGAACTATCAGGCGGTGGTGCAGGATATCATGACCAGCGTGGCACAAAGCTACTTTGCCAATCTGCGGAATCTCCGCCGGCTGGACGTGCTGGACGCCAACATCGCGCGGGCGCGGGCGTTGCTGGAACTTGCGCGCAACCAACTCGCCGCCGGGGTTGCCACCCAGATTGACGTCACCCGTGCGGAGGCCCAGGTGGCCCAAGCGGAGCAGGCGCGGTTGCAGCAGGTGACGGTACTTTACCAAAGCGAACTGCTGCTCAAGCGCATCCTAGACCTTCAATCGGGTGGTCAGCTGAAACTGGCTGATTTTCAGGTGCGCCGGGCGGATGCGACGCTTTTTACGTTTTCCGACGAAAAGACGGCCTTCGAGAAGCGGGCAGACTACCTCGCGGCCCAGAAAACGCTCGAACAAACCCAGATCGACGTGCGGAGCGCCAAGTTCGAGCGGCTGCCGACTCTTTC
>CANEVO010000007.1 GCA_947442255.1 Opitutia bacterium | reverse complement strand
TGCCGGGCAGGTGGCCGCAAAGTTTGGCGGGCACCTGATCCTCGAGATGAACGGCGGCGGCGCCGGCGGCGGCCACTTCGCGGACGGCGGTGGCGGGGTCGTCCCAGCCCGTGTCGATATCGACCAGCAGCGGGAGCGGCACGCGACGGGCGATGCGGCGGACGTCGACGAGCACGTCGGCGAGCGTGGTGTCGCCGGTGTCGGGGATGCCGCAGGAGTGGTTGGCGACGCCGGCCCCGGAAAGATACAGCGCGCGGAAGCCGGCGTGCTGGGCGAGCAGCGCGGCGTAGGCGTTGATCGCACCGGCGATTTGCAGGGGCTTTTCCGTCGCGAGGGCCGCGCGAAATTGTGTCCCGGGAGACGAACTCATGCGCTTGAACTTGCGACGGCCGGCGGCGCGAGTCGAGGCCGCGCGTGCCTGGGCGGAGAAATTGGCGCGACGATCGGCAAAAGAAATGTTTCGGCTTTGACGGATTTTGTGCTTTTTGAAGCACACCGTCTTTCGGGACGAATCGTGTTTCCCCCGCCATGCTCGCCGTCACCGACCTGAAAAAATCGTTTTTGTCCCCCGAGGGGGAGCGGACGGAGATCGTGAATGTGCCGGCGTTCGCGCTGGCGGCCGACGAGCAGCTCGCCCTGCGTGGGGAGAGCGGCTCGGGCAAGACGACCTTTCTGAACTTGATCGCCGGGATCCTCGCCGCGGACAGCGGGACGGTGAGGATCGACGGCGTGGAGATGACCGCCCTCAGCGAGTCGCGGCGCGACCGGCTGCGCGCGGACAAGCTCGGGTACATTTTCCAGACGTTCAACCTCCTGCAGGGCTACACCGTGTTGGAAAACGTCATGCTCGGGATGTCGTTTGGGCCGCGCGGGGCGGACCGGGCCCATGCCCGCGAGGTGCTGGGCCGGGTCGGGCTCGGGCACCGGCTCGACCATTTTCCCCGGCAGCTTTCGACGGGACAGCAGCAACGGGTGGCGGTCGCCCGGGCGCTGGCCAACCGGCCCAAGCTCGTGCTCGCCGACGAGCCGACGGGCAATCTCGACCGCAAGCACGCCGGCGAAGCCCTCGCGCTCATCCGTGAAGTCTGCCGCGAGCACGCGGCGGCGTTGTTGCTGGTTAGCCACGATGAGGAGGTGCTCGGCCAGTTCGAGCACCGGAGGGACTTTGCCCACATCAACGAAGCCTTGAAGGAGGTCCGCCGATGACGCTGCCGCTGATCATTTACCGTTCCCTGCGGCAGCACGCGCTCTCGACCGTGATTACGGCGGGGAGCATCGCGCTCGCCTCCGGGTTGCTGATGTGCGTCTGGATGGTGAAGACCCAGTCGCAGACGGCGTTCACACAGACGACCACGGGGTTCGATGCGGTGCTGGGCGCGCGCGGCTCGAAACTGCAGCTCGTGCTCAACGCCATTTTTCACCTCGAGGCCTCGCCCGGCAATGTGGCCTATGCCGACTACGAGATGGTGAAGCGCCACCCGGCGGTGAAGGCGGCGATCCCGCTCGCGGTCGGCGACAATCTCCGCGGCTACCGGCTGGTGGGCACGCTGCCGGAGCTGTTTGAAAAGGTGGAATACGCGCCGGGAAAGAAATTCGCGCTCCAGCCCGGCGGAAAGATTTTCGGCCCCGCGGCGAAGGAGGCGGTGGCCGGGAGTTTTGCGGCGCAGCGACTGGGCCTGAAGGTCGGCGATACGTTTCACCCCTTTCACGGCCTCGCCTTCGATGCGAAGAACGAGCACGCCGACGTCTACGTCGTCACCGCGATCCTGGAGTCGACCAACACGCCGGTGGATCGCGTGATCTGGATTCCCCTGCGCGGGTTGCAGACGATGAGCGGGCACGATCCGAAGGCGGCGACGGACGTGAGCGCCGTGCTCATCCAGCTGCGGACGCCGAGCGCCGGGTTCATGCTCGACATGATGTACAACAAGCAGGGCAACCGGCTGACGTTTGCCTATCCCGTGGGGGCGATCATCGCGGAGCTGTTCAGCAAGATCTCGTGGTTCGACCAGGTGCTCGCGCTGGTGGCCTATCTCGTGGCGCTGGTGGCCGCCGGGTCGGTGCTGGCGAGCATCTACAATTCCATGAGCGCGCGGCAGCGCGACCTGGCCATCCTGCGCGCGCTCGGGGCGCGCCGCCGGACGATCTTTGGCGCGGTCGTGGCCGAGGCGGCGTGCATCGGCGGGCTGGGGGCCGCGGTGGGCTTCGGCGTCTATTTCGTGCTCCTCGTCGGCGTGGCCGGAGTCATCCGGACGCAGACCGGCGTGGTGCTCGACGTGGCGGCGCGGCATCCGGTGCTGTGGATTTGCCCGGTGGCGATGATCGGACTGTGTGCCTTGGGCGGGGTCATTCCGGCCTTGAAGGCCTATCGGACACCTGTGGCCGAGACGCTGGCGCCGGTGTCGTAGAGCGCAATTGAGCGCTGGTGGTGAGTGGGTTGGGAGAATATCGAGGGCGAGGGAAGCGGCGGCTTGGATCGTGGGCAGGTCGCGCGATCGGCCGGGCTGCTCCAGCGATGGCAATTCGCCCGCGCAGAGGGAATTTTTTTTGACGAACCCCTCTTCCCTGTTACCGTTTGCGCCACTATGAGAATGTTGCACCCCTCCCTTGTTGCTTTGTTGGTGTTCAGCGTCGGTCTCGGTGGAGTGCTGCGTGCGGCCGATGCCGCGGCGTCCAGTCCGGCCCCGGCGGCCGCGCCCAAGGCTCCGGACGTGGATGCGCAGGGTTATCTCAAGCTCGGGTTCGAGCAGCTCGCGTCCTATTCTTTCGATCCGCCCGCATTCGACCCGGCGACCGCCGCACCCAACGCCAAGCCCCCGACCGGGGAGGAACAGATCCCGTCGATGGTGAAGGGCTGGAATGGCAAGAAGGCCATGATCACGGGCTACATGGTGCCGGTGAAAATGGACAAGGGTCTGGTCACGGAATTTCTCTTGATGCGAAATACCATGGCGTGTTGCTTCGGCGGCGTTCCCAACATGAACGAGTGGGTGATCGTGAAGATGAAGAAGGGTGTGCAGCCGATGATGGACCTGCCCGTGGCTTTTTACGGCGAGCTGAAGGTCGGCGCCATGTTCGAGAACGGTTACATGACCGGCCTCTACGAGCTCGAGGGCGAGCGCATGGGCGAAGTCCAGGGTTGATCGAATCGCGCTGTCCCCGGGGCCTGCTGCCGGGATTGGCCTGAACCGGCCGGCCAGGCCGGCTTCGATCATCAGCGGGAAATATCGCGCTGCGTGAGCAGGCGAAAACCCCGTTTGTGCAGCGCCTGCGCGGCGACGCCTTCGTCCTCGGCCTTGATCGCAATCGCGGAGCGGCCGTCGGGGCGCTTGATGCACGAGTAGACGTAAAAAATGTTGATCTCGGCCTCGAACAGCGCGGCGAGAATGCCCTGCAGTTCCGACTCCTCGGTGATCGCGCCGGCGAGTACCTCACATTCCGTGTACGGAAAATCATTGTTGATCATCAGCTCGCGCGCCTTGTCGGGATCGTCGGTGAGGTAGCGCACGATGGCACTGTCCGTGGGGTCGAGCACGGTGATGCCCATGATGTGGACGTTGTTGCCCTTCAGCAGCGTGATCAGGTCGTACAGGCGGCCGACCCGGTTCTCGGCGAAGACGGAGAACTGCTTCACGGGATCGTTGGACGTAGTGGTGGCCGCAGCCATGGCGCGGCCACGGTGGCTCGAAAACCGGCGAGCATCAATGACCGGGCCACACCGTCCCGGGCGGAATGGCGCCGGCGGAAATCCCGCGGAAGCGCGTTGAGGTCGGAGGTGGCCGCACCCAACGTGGGGGGGTGGTTCCGATTTTGCCGACCAACCCTCATGCCGCCAACCAGCGGCGCGCCGAGAGCAGCGCGCGCCTCGTGCTGCGCGGGATTCTGCTGAATGCGGTGCTCGCGGCCGTGAAATTTACGGGCGGAGTGCTGGGCAACACCTACGCTCTTATCGCCGACGGGGCCGAGTCGTTGCTGGACATCCTGTCGTCGACCTTGGTGTGGGCGGGCTTTCGCGTGGCGGCGCGGCCACCGGACGCCGACCATCCCTATGGGCACGGCAAGGCCGAGCCGCTGGCGGCGTTGGCGGTGGCGTTGTTCGTTTTTGCGATGGCCGGTTGGATTGGAGTGCACGCGGTGCGCAAGATCGTCACCCCTCACCAGGGGCCCGCATGGTGGACCCTGATTTTGCTGGCGGGCGTGGTCGTCACCAAGATGTGGTTTTCGCGCCGGCTCGGTGCCGCGGGCGCCGAGGCGGGCAGCACGGCGCTCGGGGCGGAGGCGCTGCATCACTCGTCCGATGCGATCACGTCGGCAGCCGCGTTTGTGGGCATCAGCATCGCGTTGTGGGGCGGGAATGGCTGGGAAACCGCGGACGACTGGGCGGCTTTATTTGGATGCGTGATTATCGCGTTCAACGGCGTGAGCATGGCCGGCAAGGCGCTGGCCGATGTGATGGATTCCGCCGCGCCGGAGGAATTCGAAGGCGAGGTGCGTGCGCTGGCGCTGGCAGTGCCGGGGGTGCGCGCCCTCGACAAGGTGCGGGTGCGCAAGAGCGGACTCAGCCATCTCGTCGACATTCAGATCCGGGTCGACGGCGGGCTGACCGTGCGCGTCGGCCATAGCATTGCGCACGCGGTGAAGGACGCGCTGATCGCGTCCGTGCCACACCGGATCAGCGATGTGATCGTTCACGTGGAACCGATCGACTAGGCGCACGGCAGTTTTCGGACGGGGCGGTGCGCCGAACGGATTCAGAAATCCTGCAGCTGATCTTCAAGCGGGCCGCGACTCGGATCGAGGCGGACCAGCACTTCGCCGAGGAGATAGATGGAGCCGGTAACCACGATCGTATCGCCGGGATCGCCGGCGGTGCAGCTGGCGGCTTCGGGAAACACCGTGTCAACGGTGGAACAATGCACTCGCGCGGGGCAGGAAGACGGGATCAGCGCGGCGAGTTGATCCTGGGTGCAGGCACGCCGCTGTCTCGGCATTACGAGGTGAATCTCCCGGGCGTGGCGGCAGACGGCCGCGAGCAGGGGTTCCGCACGGGTGAGGCCGAGCACGCCAACGACCACCACGGGGGCCCGACCGGTGTCGGCGATCAGGCGCACCAGCGCGCGCTCCAGGGCCTGCGCGCCCTCGGCATTGTGCGCGGCCTCCAGGATGATCTGCCGGGTGCCCGCCTGAACGCGCTGCCATCGTCCCGGCCAGTCGACCTGCTGGAGCGCGGTGTTCACGACGGGATCGGTCACCCGCCAGCGCGCGGGGAGGGCCCGCGCGGCGAGAGTGGCCACGGCGGCGTTCCACCGTTGATGGTCGCCGGCGAGATTCGTGGCGGGGAAGGGTTTTTCCCCGGAGCCGTACTCCTCCCGGAGTGACACGACCGCCGCGGCACGCTGCGCGGCGGCGGCGCGCACCACCCGTTCCGCTTCCAGCGGCAATCGGCCGATGACCACCGGCCGGCTGGGTTTGATGATGCCGGCTTTTTCAGCGGCGATTTGCTCGAGCGAGTCGCCCAGGAATTCGCAATGGTCGAAGCTGATCGAGGTGATGACGCTGACTTCCGGCAGCACGACATTCGTCGCGTCCAGCCGCCCGCCCATGCCTGTTTCGATGAGCGCGAAGTCGCACCGTTCGCGCGCGAAATGCAGGAACGCCATCGCCGTCATGAATTCGAAGTAACTGGGATGGGCCTCCGGTCCGTGGGCCGCCGCCAGCGCTTCCGCAACGGGCCGGATTTCCCGGGTGTAACGGGCAATCTGTTCCGCGGTCATGGCCTGCCGGTTCACCTGGATGCGTTCGCCGAGCCGCACGAGATGGGGTGACGTGTATAATCCCGTGCGCCACCCGGCCCCGCGCAGGATGGCTTCGAGCATCGCCGCAACGGAGCCTTTGCCGTTTGTCCCCGCCACATGTACGCAGGGCGGCGTTTTTTCGGGATGACCGAGCGCGGCCATGAAGCGCTCCATGCGCGCGAGCCCGGGTTGCACACCGCGGGCTTTCAACCCGCGCAAGTAGTCCTGCACCGCGGCGTAGTCGGTCATCACGGCGAAGGGCAGCCGGGAAGCGGTTGCAGGGCGGCGGGCGGGAGGGCCTGTAACTGGCGCCGTAACGTGTCCCAGCACGTTCGCTGAAATCGCGGACGCGCGATCACTTCGCGCAAGGGCACCGTCACAAATTCCCGTCCGAGCAGATGCGGGTGCGGCAACTGCAGCGCGGGGGTCGCGCGCGTTTCGCCCTCGAATGCCAGCAAATCGAAATCGAGCGTACGGGGTCCCCAGCGGGTCGTGCGCACCCGGCCGAATTCCTGTTCGATTTTGAGGAGCAGGGTCAGCAATGCCTCCGGTTCGAGCGTGGTCTCGACGCCGATCGCCAAGTTGAGAAAGGGCGGCTGCTCCATCGGGCCAACCGGATCGGTTTCGTGGACCGACGAGGATTCGAGCGCGATCATACCCGGGGCTTTTCGCAGTCGTTCGATCGCGGCGCGCAGCGTGGCACAGCGATCGCCAAGATTGGCCCCGCCGCCGATGAACGCCTGCCGGACGACCGCGCTCATCCGCCCGCCATGCTGCGCTCGCGCCGGATCCGCACAGCGACGCCGGCAAATTGAAAATCGACGGGGGGCCGCGGTTTGAGGACCTCGACGGTCACGGCGCGGACCTGCGGGAAGGTGGCGAGCAGTCCCGCGGCAATGCTTTCCGCGAGGGTTTCGATGAGGTATTTGCGCGAGCCGCCGATCACGTTGCGCACCACGGACTGGACCGCACAGTAATCGATGGTGAGATCCAGCCGGTCGGATTCGCCCGCCGGCCCGAGTGGCAGTTCGAGTTCCACGGTGGCGGAGAACGGCTGGGCGGTCTCCGCCTCGGCGGGCAACACACCGTGACGGCCGAGAAAATGCAGTTCGCGGAGAATCAGGCGGTCCATGAGGAGGGAGTGGGAAAGCCGAGACCCGTCTTGATCGCGTCGGTCATGCGGACGAAGCGGGCCATCGGCGCAACGTCGTGCACGCGAACCATCGCGCAACCCTTCTGGATGGACCAGACCACGGTGGCGCCGGTGCCTTCGCTGCGGTCGTCCGGCGTGGTGCCGAGAACTTTTCCGATAGTCGATTTGCGCGAGGTGCCCACGAGTACAGGATGGCCCAAGGCCACGATGCGGTCGAGGTGGTTCAGCACCGCGAGATTTTGGGCCACGTCCTTCGCGAAACCGAAACCGGGATCGAGCCAGATCTGGTGGGCGGAAATCCCGGCGCGCCCGGCGAGGCCCAGGCTGAGCTGCAGGTCGAGCAGCACGTCCGTCCAGAAATCGCCGTAGGCCCGGTCCGGGCGGTTGTGCATGAGGATGACGGGGCAACCGAGGCGCGCGACGGCTTCCGCCATCAGCGTGAGCGGCAGATCGGACTTTCCGGCGCGCAGGGCGGCGATCGCGGCGCGGCGATTGTCGACCGTGAGGTCTTGGGCCAGTCCCCAGATGTCGTTGACGATGTCGGCGCCAGCGCGGATGGCGGCTTCCGCGACGCGGGGCTTCATCGTGTCGATCGATAGCGCCGCCGTGGACCAGGTGCGGCGCACGGCGGTAATCGCGGGCAGCACTCGCGCAAGTTCCTCGTCCTCGGTGACGGGTGCGGCGCCGGGTCGCGTGGACTCGCCGCCGATGTCCAACACGTCGGCTCCGGCGGCGAGCAGCTGACCCGCGCGATCGACGACCGCTTGGACACTTGGCAGCTGGCCGCCATCCGAAAAGGAGTCGGGCGTGACGTTCAAAATGGCCATGATGAGCGTGCGACCCCCGGGTTGCGGGAGCGGACGGCCATGCGGGCTTTGCCAAGTTTGCACGCGGCGACTCGACCCGAGCTTTGGGCCGGTTGCAAACCACAGAAGCATTGCTTCCACGACGGACGAAAACGAACGAGAGCTTGAATCGCAGGTTTCCTCACCGCTTGGGCGGAAGCCGCATTCTTCGCCGAGTGGCGGCCGGACCCATTAGTCAACTAATGGTTGACCAATGGGCTTGTCGCCAGCTTGGGCGGAGGTGGGGAAGGCGTGATGGCGTTGGATTCGCGGGATTCTGGCTGGGCGGAGCAGCGCCTCGGCGTCAGCCCTTCGTCGCTCGACATGGCCGTTGGGACTCCGACAGGTTTTCCGCGAACACGCCCGGAAGCACCGGGCGATTACATGGAGCCCATTACCTACGAAGACTGGCAGCGCTGGCAGCGGCACGGATGCACGCGGCTTCCGGCTGTTCTCGTTTGTCGCGGAGAACCGCCCCCGGCCTTGTGGGAAGGCTTCGCGAACCGGCCTGTAACGGCGTTGTTGGAGAGCGCCCGGGGCGGACGCTACACGTATTTGTGCGACCGGCCGGAACGGTTGGTGCTGGGGCATGCGGAAGGCGCGGAGATTTGGTCAGCCGACGGAACCGCCCGGCTGGACTCGTTGGTTGGTAAACCGCTCGCCGTGCTGGCCGCGTTGTGGGACGAGACCAAAGTCGCGCGGCCGCAGGGCTGGCCGGCGATGACCGGCGGATTTATCGGGGTGCTCGGATACGATCTGGTGCGAACATGGGAGTGCCTGCCGGCCCGGGCGATTCGCGACCTGCCGCTGCCGCTCTTTGCGATGATCGAGACGCGCGAGTTGTTCGTTTACGATCACGTCGAGCAGATGCTGGGTATCGTGATCTGGCGAAACGTTGCGCCCGATTCCCCGATCGCACTCGCGGACGAATTTGCAGCGGCGCAGCGGGCGGCGAGCGAAGCCCGGGAGCGCTGGCGGGCAGATGGTGGAGGCCGGTCCTGGAGCGCGGAGCAAGATCGACGCGACAAAGTCAATGTTCCGGCCGATTCGCTCACGCCCGCGGCGTTTCAAGATGCGGTGCGCCGGGTGCAGGCCTATATCGCGGCCGGTCACACCTATCAGACCAATCTTTCGCTGCGCACGAGCCGGCCGACGCCGATCTCCTCCGCGGCGATTTACGAGTCGGTGCGGCGGGTGAATCCCTCGCCCTACATGGGACTGCTCCGGCTGCCAGCGTTTTCGCTCATCTGCGGTTCGCCGGAACTATTGGTCCGGCTGGTCGACGGAAAAATCGTTTCGCGGCCGATCGCGGGCACGCGGCCGCGGGGCGAGGATTCCTCGCGCGACGCGCACCTTTCGACCGAGCTCTTCGTCAACGAGAAGGAGCGTGCGGAGCACTTGATGCTGGTCGATCTCATCCGCAACGACATCGGACAGGTGGCGGAGTGGGGGAGCGTGATGGTGCGCGACTTCATGACAGTGGAGCGCTATTCCCACGTGATGCACCTGGTGTCCGGGGTGGAGGGCCGGCTCGCGGCCGGCAAGACTTGGGTTGAGGTGTTTCAAGCCATGTTTCCCGGCGGTACCATCACCGGCTGTCCGAAGATCCGCACGATGGAGATCATCGATGAACTCGAGACCGTGGGCCGCGGATTCTACACGGGTTCGCTGGGCTGGATCAGCTACGGGGGCGATATGGAGATGAACATCGTCATTCGTTCGATGCTGATGATCGACGGAGTGGCGCACGTGCAGGCCGGCGCCGGGATCGTGGCGGATTCGCAGCCGGCGCGCGAATACGAGGAAGCGACGCAGAAGGCGCGGGCGCTGTGGGTTGCTTGGGAAAGGGCGGCGAGCCATGGCTGACGCGGCGCCACGCGCCGGCCAACCGGTCGCTTATCAGAACGGGCGAATCGTGCCGGCGGTTGGGGCGGGGTTGCCGGTCGACGATCACGGCGTGTTGTTTGGGGCGGGATTCTTCGAGACGTTTCGCACGAGTGGCGGCCGCCCGCTACTGTGGGATCAGCACCGGCGCCGTCTGCGGCAGGCCTGCGCAGTGGCGCGGATCCAGTTGCCTCCTACTTTTCTCGCGACCGATGAAACACGAGTACGCGAGGCGGTCACGACGTTGTTGGAACGGCACGGACTGGCCGATGCGGTTTTCCGCTACACGGTGACGGCGGGAAATCTGTCCGTGGCCCGCGATGGCGCGGGCTACGACCAGCCGGCCGAGCTGCTCACGCTGCGTCCGCTGCCGCCGGCGGCGCCGGTGGAGGGTGTGGCGCTGCGGCTTTTGAAGCTGGCGCGCGACAACGGCGAATGGCTGCCCCGGCCGAAGAGCCTCAATTACCTGAACGCCCTGTTGGGCGCCGCGGAATTAAAACCGCGCGCCGCCGCGGCGAGTGATGAAGGCCTGTTTTTAACGCGCGACGGCCGCCACGTGGTGGAAACTGCGCGGCAGAATGTGGCCTGGGTGAAGGGCGGGCGCTGGTTTTTCCCCGATCCGGCCCTAGGTGCGGTTGCCGGCACCTGCTGGCAATGGCTGCTCGATTCCGGGATCGAGGCGGAACCGTGCCGCGCGGGTCTGGAAGAGTTGATCAGTGCCGAAGCGGTCGTGGTGATGAATTCGGTGCGCGGTGTGACGCCGGTGCGCGTGCTTTGGGATGTGCCGGATCGCGTGGTGCTCGGCTCTTGGGAGTCGCACGCTCATCCCCTGGTTACCGCGCTGGGACGGCGTTGGAGCGATCTCGTGGATGCGGCACGTGAAGGTTGTACGCCGTAGTCGGCGGCGGAGGCGCCGCCGCTGCTGAAGGAGGCCATCGCCAGCTGGCTCGGCGAGCCCGACCATTGGGCCTTTACCCAGCGGGCGGTGGAATACGACGACGGCCAGCCGCCCACCGACGAGCAGCGGACCGCCTGGGCCAGGCGCAAATTCCGCCACCGGCTGCGCAAGTTCGATTCGCCCATCGGTGAGTTTTTCGATTTTTCGCGGGGCGGCTGGTGGGTGAGGACAACCGGACGATCCGCTTCGACCTGCCGCTGCGTGGCGCCAGCAGCTGGTTGTTTCCGACCGATAAAGTCGACGTGATCGCAGCGGTGAACAAAGAAACCCGGGCCCTCGAACACCTGACCGCGTGAGTCCGCGAACCGTTCCGGGTTTTGCTGGGGATCGCCCGGATTGCGTGGGGCAAACTCGACCTCGATTTCGAGGAGACGGAAGCGGTGCCGGCACCGGCCGAGCCCAGCGGCACGGCCGAGGTGAGTCTCTCGCGCTGGGGCGAGCGGATCGACTTCACCTGGAGCGATTTCAAACGGGTCACGCCGGTGCGAAGTGCGCCGGCGGCGGCACCGAAATGACGGTTCGAGCGATGCCCGGATGCACGCCGCGCAGCCCGAAAACGGGGTTGCGTCGTTCCGCCCGGGTCGGAACATGCGCCCTTCGGTCGGGCCTAACCAAAATGCATCGGTATCTATTTTTCGTTTTACTTTTTGCGCTGACGGTTGCGCCGCCGGCCCGGGCGGAGGCTGCCCCGGCCGGTCCGCGCGAGGCGACCGACGCCGAGACGACGATGTTGGAAAATGCGGTGAGAAATTTCGCCGCCGACTACAGCCGCTGGGCGTGCACCGAAAGCACCGTCATGCGGGACGACAAAGGAAAGACGAAGCGGGAGTCGGTGGTGCGCTATGATCCCTCGCGGCCTTATGAAGAACAGTGGACGCCGCTGTCGATCAAAGGCCGGCCGCCGACTTCGCGGGAAATCGCCCGCTACCGGCGCCGCGGCGAGCAGGCCCGGTACCGGGACGAGAATCCTGAAGAAGATCCCCGCCAGTCGTTGGGCGAGGTCATTCAGTTTGAGCGGGCGACGATCATGACGGACGATGCGCAATCCCTCACCTTCGAGGTGCCGCTGAGCAAGACCAACAACGTCCGCTTTCCGCCCGAGAAATTTCAAGTTTTCGTCCGGGTGAACAAGACGGGCAAGACGCTGGAAAATGTTTCGCTGCAGTTGCGCGAATCCTTCCGGATAAAGCTGCTGGCAAAGGTAAAATCGGGCGACGGCAGTCTCGATTTCACGGTCATCGACCCGAAGTTCGGCCCGGCCCTGACGTCGATGCGCGGCGATGCTTCGGTGACGCTGTTTTTCATGAACATCGGCGGCACGATCGATTTGCAACGCACCGACTTCAAGCGGGTGAAGCCATTCAACGACCGTTTCGGGGTCCAGATCGGTCCGCTGAAGGCTTTGGACTTTTGACGGCTTGGAGAGCCGGGCTGGCTGCGGGTACCGCCCGGCGCGTCGCTGGTGTGAGCGGTTCTTCGCCGCGAAATCCGGGCGGAGATTAGGCCGGGCAAAACTTGAAGAACGATTCTTTACAGCGCCCCGACTGTTTTTCATGTTTGGAGGCGCATGGCTACACCACTCGTTGGAATTATCATGGGCAGCACGTCCGATTGGGAGACGATGCAGCATTGTGCCCAGACGCTCGATCAACTGGGCATTCCGTACGAAAAGCGCGCCATCAGCGCGCATCGCACGCCGGACATTGTTTTCGAATGGTGCCGCAGCGCCGAGGGCCGCGGGCTCAAGGTCGTGATCGCGGCGGCCGGGGGTGCGGCGCACCTCGCGGGCGTGGCCGCGGCGCTGACGCCGCTGCCCGTGCTCGGCGTGCCGATGGAATCGGCCTCGCTCAAGGGCATGGATTCCCTGCTCTCGATGGTGCAGATGCCGGGTGGCATCCCGGTGGCGACGCTCGCGATCGGCAAGCCCGGTGCGATCAACTCCGCCCTGTTTGCCGCGGCGATTCTGGCGTTGAGCGACCCGGCGATCAAGAAGGCCCTCGATGGCTTCCGGGCCGCGCAGACGAAGAAAGTCGCCGAGGCGAAGCTGCCCTGATCCCGCGACCGCGCGGCGGCCGGAGTCCGCTAGGATTTGGCCCGCGTGAAATCCTCGGGCGTGTCGAGATCGACCGCGAGTTCCGGCAGATCGACCGGCGCGACTGCGGTCGGATCGCCGTTGAGCAATGCCCGCGCGCCTTCCTCGCCGGTCAGGCCGGCGAGGGTGGAAAAATGGTCGCGCAAAAACAGCGCGGGCGCGCCGTTGCGGCCGGAATAGCGGGCCGCCACAATGCTGCGTCCGGAGCGGGTCTGGGCGGCGGCCAGTTGCGCGATAACATCCTTCGAAAAAGCGGGTTGATCGCAGAGTGCGAGCAACGCGCCGTCGAGCGTGCGGGAGAATTGCCCCAGCGTGGTGATACCGGTCCGAATCGACGCCGCCATGCCCTCGGACCAAGCCGGGTTCTCCACGATCAGCACGGGCAGTCGCGCGAGGGCCGGCCGGATTTTTTCGGCGTGGGCGCCGAGGACGACGACGACTGGCCAGGCCGGCGAGGCGAGCGCCGCCTCCACCGCGCGAACGATCAACGGGCGGCCCTCGATCTCCAGCAGCTGCTTCGGGGTGCCCATGCGGCTCGAACTGCCGGCGGCGAGGATGACGGCACCGAAGCGAAAGCGGACGGGCGACGTGCTATCGGAATCGGCGGCTTCCGCCGAGGGATTTCCGCGCTGAACGGAGTCACTCATGGATGGGGCCGGCTCGCTCCCGGAGAGGTCGGGCGTCGCGGCGATTCAGCACGGCCTGCATCTCGGCGATGATCGCCAGCGCGACTTGTTCCGGCGTATCCGCACCAAGATCGAGCCCCACGGGAGCACGCAACTGCCCGGATCGTTCCGGAGTGCTGGCAGTGCCTGCGGCCGTGAGATCGGCGAGAATTTTCTGCGCACGTTTCCTCGGGCCCAGCAGACCGAGATAGGCGAGCGGCCGGGCCAGCAGATCGCGCAGCAGCGGCACGTCGTGAACGTAGTGGTGGGTCATCACCACCGCGAGGGTGTCCGAGTCGGGCTGCGTGCGGGCAACGAGTTCCTCCGCAGGAGCGACCACGAATCCGTCGGCCACGGGGAATCGGGCGGCGGTGGCGAAGGCGGCCCTCGGATCGGCGATGGTCACGTGCCACCCGAGCTCCTTGGCCAGGCGCGCGAGGGGTTGGGCGTCGTCGCCGGCACCAAAGATGACGAGCGCGGTGGGCGGCGGCACGTTGTCCAGGAAGATGGCGGCGTCAGCCAAAGCGGAAGCGGCGGCGAGGCGCGTGCCGAGGTCGGCGGGCTGATCGGCCCGATGGACGACGGTGAGACGGGTCGGGCGGCGGGCCGCAAAATTTGCGGCCAGTGTGACCGCCCAGTCGGGCTGCGCCGGGAGTCTCTCCAGGAGAATTGAAACGACGCCGTGACAGCCGAGCCCCACGCCCCAAACGAGATCGTTCTCCGATGTCGTGTCGTAGGTGACGGTTTCCGCCTGTCCGGTGGCTAGCACCCGGCGTGCCCGCGCCAGGACATCTTCCTCGAGACAACCGCCGCTGATCGAACCGGTCCGGCGGCCGTTCGTATCCACGAGCAAGCGGGCCCCGGGCCGCCGATAGGAGGACCCTTCGACGCTCACGAGCGTGGCGAGCACGGTATCGCGTGTTTCCGGGGCCAGCAGGCGGCCGACAATCGCTTGAATTTCCTTCATCGCGGTCGGGAAGGAGAAATTAGCCACTCCGGCTTTGCAAGCGCCCGGCCGGGATCGGCGGGCAGGTGCCGAAAAAAAGCTGCATCCGAAACGACATGAAACCGTATTCACGGAGGGATTGCCACCCGTTCTGGCCCCTGCTCTCGTCCGGGCTAGTTAAGAAAATCGCGACCCCACGCCTGTATTTTCCGCGGGTGGCATACAACTGCTCCAGACGATGACCCTGTGCTTTCAGTCGCGAAAAGGGATCCGCCGGATTCGCGGCGGCGCTCTTCGAGCGCTGATCCGCACGGTGGCGCTGGCTATCGCGCTCGGCGCCACGGCGCTCCGGGCGCAAAGCAACGCTGAGGGCGCCCTGTTCGGCCGGGTGATCGGGGCGTTGGCCGGGGAACTGGCGGGTGCCACGGTCACCGTGGCGAGCGTCGATACGCGGTATGAGCGCGTGGCTCGCGTGTCGGCTTCCGGCACCTTCGAAGGTTCGAGTCTGCCCCTCGGCAAATACGAGGTGACGCTCCGGTTGGCGAGCCGCGCTCCGCTCCGCCATCCCGTGGACGTCGGTCTGGGGGTTGCGACGTTGCGTTTCGACCTTGAGGATCCGGCGGTCAAGCTTTCACGGTTAGTCGTGACGGGTGAAAAGCCCTCGTCCGTCGATGTGGCCCGGGCGGAAATCGGGCTGGGCATCACCGCCGAAACGGTCAGGCAGTTGCCCGTTGCCCGCGATCTGACCGCGGTCGCGCTGCTGGCGCCGGGCGTGGTCGCAGGCGAGACCGGCTACTACGCCGGCGATGGCAGTCCGGCTTCGTTCGGTGGGGCCTCCCAGGCGGAGAACTCCTACTATTTGAATGGATTCAATCTCACGGATTTTCGGCGGGGCCTCGGCTTCGGCACCGTGCCCTTCGAGTTTTTCCAGGAGTTCCAGGTTGCGACTGCGGGTTCGTCCGCCGAGTTTGGCCGCTCCACGGGGGGAGTGGTGAACGCGATCAGCAAACGCGGCTCGAACCGCGTCCACGCGGCCGCGAGCCTTTATTGGGAGCCGGCCAGCCTGCGGGAAAACGCGCCCGACTCCTTTCGCACGAACGGCACGCTTTACCTGGCGAATTCGGTCGGCAACGCGCCGTCCTCCGGATTTGGCGGCGGCGAAGAACGCACGGCGAATCTCGAATTCAGTGGTCCGATCGTGAGGAACCGGCTGTTTTTTTCACGTTCTCTACCAGCAGCGCGACAACCGGAGCGAATTCATCAGCGGCACCAACCAGTATAATTTTCGCTCCGACCGGGCTCCGTTCATCGCCGCGAAAGTGGACTGGCAGATGCTGCCCGACCATGCGTTCGAATACACCGCGTTTCGTGACGTGCGCACGATCGTCGACCGCCGGTTTTCGTATCCGTTGACCGCGACCAATTTTGTGCTGAGCCGGCCGGCGGCCTTGGGTGCGAATCTGGGCAACAACTATTCCGATCGGGGCGGCCGCGCCAAGATCGGGCGCATGCCGTACGTTTCGGAGACGATTTTGCCCTTTCGGCATTATTCGGGAAGAGCACGAAGAACGCTTCGAATCGCAGTGAGGCGTCGAGCCAGCCCTATATTCTGAACCAGAGCACTTCGCAGGTCCTGCGCGGAGTGGCCTCGGTGACGAACGACCGGGATACGCGGAAGGCTCATTGGGTGGATGGACGCTACGATTTCACGTTGCGCGGGATCAGCCACCGCGTGCGGTTCGGTTACGATTGGGAGGACAACACGGCCCATCCGGTCAACCAATACTCGGGCGGCGGGGTCGCCTACGTCTATCAAACCTACACGGGGGGAGCCCTCACCAACAATGCTACCCCCCCCGCCGGCACCACGCAGATCGCCCAAGTCCTGAACTTTCGCGTCGGTGGCGACTTTCGGGTGATCACGGGGGCGTTTTACGCGGAGGATTCGATCCGACTCCTGTCGGACCGGCTGACGGCCACCGCCGGGCTCCGCAGCGAGAGTTTCGACAGTCGCAATGGCCAGGATCAGACGTTCATCAAGATGCGGGATCGTTATGCCCCGCGTTTTTCCGCGGCCTACGATGTCGGCGGCGACGGCCGCTCGAAGCTCCGTGCGAGCGCGGGGCGCTACCTGCTGCAGATTCCCGCGATGGCCAGCATTCTCATGGCGGGAGCCCAAACCTACTATTGGGATTATTTCGTGCTGAATTCCATCGGGCCCAACGGTGCCGCCAATCTCGGGCCGCAAGTCGGCAGCCGGGTAACGATTGCGAACGGCGCCGTGCCGGACGCCGCCTCGATCGTGAATGCGAATATCGCGCCGATGGCTCAGGACGAGTTTTCCATCGGCTACGAACGGACCCTTGGCAAATTATGGAAGTGGGGCGTGGCGGCCACCTATCGCGACCTCCAACAGGTCGTCGAGGACGCGACGATCGACGCGGCGCTGTTAAAGTACGCGAAGGCCCGCGGGTATACACGGTTCGCGGCCGGCGGTTCCGATTACTATGCACTGACGAATCCCGGCAAGCCCGTGGCGGTCGCCATCAATCTTGGCGAGGATGCCAACAAGGACGGTGTCGTGAACAAGCAGGATCAGGGCGCGGACGTGACCAAGGAGAAGGTGCTGCTCACCGGGGCGGACCTCGGTTTGCCGCCCGCGGTGCGCAAATATTTTTCGGTGGCGTTCAAATTGGACCGCGTCTCTGACGGCAAGTGGTTCGGGCAGGGGTCCTATGTTTGGTTGCACAGCTATGGGAATTACGAGGGTACGGTTTTCAGCGAGATCGGGCAGAGGGAGGGCATCACCTCCCTCTTCGACCAGCCGGGCCTGACCGACGGAACCTTCGGTGATCTGCCCAACGACCGCCGCCATGTCTTCAAGGTCAACGGCGGCTATCATCTGACGAAACAGTTCCTAGTTTCGGGGAATGCTTCGGCCCAGTCGGGTCGCCCCATCAGCGCGCTGGGGCTGTATCCGACCGACGCGTTTGCCCGGGCGAACGGAGTGTTGTCGCGGTATGTCGGCGGAGGGTTGTTTCCGCGGGGTGCGGGGGGCGAACGCCGTGGGTCAAGACCGTCAGTTCGGTAGCGATTCAGGCTGGCGCGATCGCCTACCTGCTCCAGCGGGCACGAAAACATTCTTGTTCCGTGCCCATTTCGGCGACAAGGCGTTTTCTCGGGGGCGCCGTTGCGGCCGCGTCGGTGAGTGCGACAATCATCCTTCGGTTTGCGTCCGACGGCATCCTGTGATGATTCATCGTGCCTGTGAGTTTATCGGTATCCATTCGCCATTTGTTCATTTCGCCGGGGCATAACTTCTTCGGGCGGCATGGCCAGCCGGCGGGCGATTTTCCGACAAACGAAGTCGCGCGCGTGCAGTGTCGTGCCGGACGCGGGCTCGAAGGCGATCGCTTTTACGGCTACCGGCCCGACTACAAGGGCCAGATCACGTTTTTTTCGTGGGAGACCTGCGAGTCGGTGAAGGATGCGTTTCGTATGCCGCAACTTTCGCCGGGTGTATTTCGACGCAACGTCGTGGTGGAAGGAATGGATCTCAACGCCTTGGTGGGCTGGCGATTTTCTCTCGCCGGCGTCGAATTCGAGGGCGTGGTGGAATCGCGCCCCTGCCACTGGATGAATGCGGTCGTCGCACCCGGAGCCGAATCCTGGCTGCAGGGCCGGGGCGGATTGCGCGCGAAAATTTTGACGGACGGCGAACTCGCGGTCGGTTCAGCGCCGCTGTCGTTGCTCGAGAAGGTCGGCTAGCCAGCGCCTGCCGCCCGATTCGTCGGCGAACGCGCCTTCGAGTTGGGCTTCAAAGGCCGCATCGAGGATGGGTTTGAATTCGGGCCCCGGTTTCAGCCCCTTTTCGATCATGTGCCGGCCGAGGACGATCGGTCGCGGCGCCTGATCCGCAATCGCCAGCGTGTTGGCCTTGGCGACGAGTTCGTTGATCCGCAGATGCGTTTGGGGCGAAGTGAGGGGAGGTCGGCCGTTGCTGTCGGCCCGCATGACGGCGGCGAGTTCGTCGATCGTCGCCGGGGTGAGTTTACGCGCCAACCGGCGCACCGCCGTGTCGGTGAACTCCGTCTGGCCGTGATGGTGGGCGAGGTGATGCACCACCAGTGCGGCTACCGGTAGATCGAATTCGAGCGGCGCGCCGATCCGGCGCAGAAAATCCACCGCCAACGGGCCACCCGCCGGTTCGTGGCCCGGGCTGACCCAGCGCAGTGCCCCGCGCTTCTCCGCGCGCGCGGTGGTGGCGGGCTTGCCGAAATCATGCGCGAGTACCGCCAGCATCAACACCCGGCGCCGTGCCGGGTCAGCGGTCGCCCACGCGTCGAGTTGCACCAGGGCATCGAGGCAATGTTGCGTGTGGGTAAACACGTCGCCTTCGGGATGGCACTCCGGCTCCTGCGGCGTTCCGCGTAACGCCGCGATTTCGGGGAAGTGTCGCAGCCAGCCGGTTTCCTCCAGTACCGCCAGGCCGCGGGAGGGCTTGTGGGATTTGGCCGCCCATTTTTCCCATTCGTTCCAGATACGTTCGAGGGGCAGTTCGGAAAACGTCGGCGCAATGCTCCGACATAGTGTGGCGGTTTCGGGCGCGAGTTGAAAATCGAAGCGTGCTGCCAGTTGAAAGGCGCGGAGGACGCGCAGCGGATCCTCGGTAAAAGCCGCGCTGGTGTGGCGCAGGACCCGCGCCCCCAGATCGCGTTGCCCGCCGTGCGGATCGATGAGCTTTTGGGTGAAGGGATCGAGGGCGATGGCGTTGACCGTAAAATCCCGGCGGGCCGCCGCGGCCGCGTCGCTCAGGCCCGGGTCCGGCGCCACGGCAAATCCCCGGTGGCCGGCACCGGTCTTCGATTCGCGCCGCGGGAGCGAAAAATCGTACTCCGCACCGCTGGCGGTACTGCGCACCTTGATGACGCCGAAACTGCGTCCGACAATATCCGTGGCCCCGAACGGAGTGAGCGCCCGTTGCAAGGTCTCGAAATCGGCGCCGGCGACCTCGATATCGAAGTCCTTGGGCGGCAGGCCCAGCAACCAGTCGCGCACGCCACCGCCGACCAGGCGCGGCCGGCCGATCCGCCGCACGGTTTCGAGCATCGCCCGCAGATCGGGCGGAAGCGGCAGCTCCCTCACGAAGAGAGCTCCGGTTTCTTGAGGGCGGCACCGATGACGCAAAGCCATCCGGTCATGAACGCGAGTCCGCCCAACGGCGTGACGGGCCCGAGCCAGTGGGGGCCGCCAAGCGCCAGGCCGTAGAGGGATCCGGAAAACAAGAGAATACCCACATTCCACCAGCGGGCGGCCCATAGCATGCGAACGGCAGCCACCCCGGCGGTTGCGGGGTATCCCCGCAACCAGCCGGCCACTCCCAGCAAGGCCGTGGTATGGAAAAGTTGGTATCGGGCCGCCGTTTCCCAAGCGCCCATCATGCCCCGTTCCTCCAAGACCGCGGCCAAGGCGTGGGCGCCCAAGGCCCCGAGGGCCACACCGGTGACCCCAAAAATGCCCGCCGCCAGCAGCGGGCCGCGAAAACGGTCGGGGAGATTCGTGGTCATGCGCGGGAAGTTTGCATATTGAGCCGGGGAAACAAGACCGCTTGTTCGGGCCGGTTCGCGATTTGCGTTACCCTTTGGACGACCCGGAAAACAGGGGTTGACAGCCCTTCGCGAAACCCTACCTATTGGCCTCTTTTCTCATGAAAACGTTCCTCGCCAAGAAGGAGACGGTGCAACCCAAGTGGCTTCTGATCGATGCCGCCGGGGTGCCGCTCGGTCGTCTCGCCGTCAAGGCCGCCAACATCATCCGTGGTCGCCACAAGGCTTCCTACACTCCCAGTGTCGATGCCGGCGATTACGTGGTCGTGATCAATGCCGAAAAGGTCGCCCTCACCGGCCGGAAGGAAGTGCAGAACGAGTATATGTTCTTCTCCGGCTTCGTCGGCGGCGAAAGCTACCGCAAGGTTTCCCTGATGCGCGAGCGTCACCCTGAGTTCATCATCGAGCACGCCGTCAAGGGCATGCTGCCGAAGAACCGGATCGCCGCCACCATGCTGAAGAAGCTCCGCGTTTTTGCCGGCCCGACGCACACGCACGAGGCCAACAGTCCCCAAAAAATCTCCGTTTGATTCCTGCTAGAACATGAGCGCTGCTACACCCGCCAACGTCTTCCTCGGCACCGGCCGCCGCAAAACCTCCACCGCCCGCGTCCGCATCACCGAGGGCTCTGGCAAACTCACCGTCAACGGGCGCGAGTTTGACAGCTATTTCTCCCACGAGAATTTCTCCAAGCAGGCCTACGCTCCGCTGCTCACGGTCGACCTTCGGGAAAAGATCGATGTGAGTGCGAATGTGGCTGGCGGTGGTGTCGCCGGTCAGGCCGGCGCCGTGGCCCACGGCATTGCCCGGGCGCTGCAGAAGATGAACGCCGAGCTGCGTCCCGCGCTCAAGAAAGCCGGTCACATCCGTCGCGACCCGCGCGAGAAGGAACGCAAGAAGGCCGGTCAGCCGGGCGCGCGCAAGCGCTTCCAGTTCTCGAAGCGCTAAGACCGCTGCTTCCCTTTCGCGCCGGCCGCCTTTGCGGTCGGCGCTTTTTTTTGCCTCTTTTGCCCGGCGGGAGGCATTTTTCACGATGGCGACGAAATCGTGTGCGTAATTGATGATTGCTTTAAGCTGTATTGTAACGGGTTGCATGAGTTTATTGGCAAAAAAATGCATGGTCCTGAACCTTGGCTTATGCCGTGCTTTTAATGTCTCAAGCTGGCGGCATTTTCCGCCGGACTAAATTATCCAATGACATTGAAAAAATATTTAGGGTTGTGCAGCGCGTTGGCCGCCGTTTTCAGCGCGTCCGGTCAGACCGCCTTGGCCGCGGCGGGGAAGGACGATTATTCGATTGTGACGACCACTACCGTGGTATCCCAGTACATGGAACAGGGACAGCGGCTCAGCGGATTCGCCGTGCAACCGACGGTCGAATACACCTCGGGCAAGCTGGCCTTGGGCGTGTGGGGCAATACTCCGATTCAGCGCGTCGAGAATGTTTCCGATCCCGAGCTCAATCTCTCCGGGGCCTACACGGTGCCGGTGAATTCCAGCCTCACCGTGGCGCCGGGCTTCATCTTTTACGTGTACCCCAATACGCCGACGGATGCGGGGTATTATCGGTCGACGTTCGAACCGAGTATCGCCGTGAATTACACCTTCAAGGGCGTGCGGTACACCCCGAAGGTCTATTATGATGTCGTACTGCGCGGGCTTACCACCGAGCTGGCCGCGGCCTACGCCTGGCCGCTACAGGATCTCGGCACGGAACTCGATTTTACGGCTAGCGTCGGGGGCTATTTGCGGCGTGACGCGGTCAACGACAGTCAGCCGCGGACCAAAGCGTGGGGCGATTACTGGCAGTTCGGCGTCGCGACTCCCTTCCAGTTGACGCGCGCCTCCAAGCTTATGTTGGGCTGGTCGTACATGAACGGCAGCAACGGCTACACCAAGACGGGCATGGCAGGCCGGGTGGCGAATCCGTTGGAGGCCGGCCGCGGAGTCTTTTCCGTGACCTACTCTGCTTCCTTCTAGAAGGCGCCAGGCGCGGCCGGGCAGGCGCCAGACGGGGTGAAATTTGGAATTGCGCGTCGCGCCGCGACAAAACAATCCCTCTCATTCACACATGATCAAAGTGGGCATCGTTGGCGCCGCGGGTTATTCGGGCGAAGTGTTGGTGAAACTGCTTCTGGCGCATCCGCACGTGACGCTGGCAGCGGTCACTTCGCGCACGCACGCGGGGAAGCCGCTGGCCTCGATTATTCCCGCGCTGCGGGGCGCTGACCATGGCTTGAAATTTGTGGACTCGGACGCGGCCGCGCTCGCGGCGGGCGAGATCGATCTGTTCTTCCTCGCGCTGCCCCATGGTGCGGCGGCCACCTACGCGCGAGCCCTCGTGGCCGCGGGCAAGCGTGTCATCGACTTGAGCGCGGATTTTCGGATCGCCGATCTCGCGACCTACGAAAAGTACTACGGGCAGCATCATGCTCCGGAGTTGCTGGGCAGCGCCCGTTTCGTCTTGCCCGAGCTCACCCCGCCCACGTGGAAGACGGAGGCAAAATTGGTGGCCGCGCCGGGCTGTTATCCCACGAGCATTCTCGTCCCCCTGATCCCCCTGCTGAAAGCCGGCGTGATTTCACGCGAGCACATCGTGGTGAATGCCTACAGCGGCGTCAGCGGCGCCGGCAAGAAAGTGGAGGAAGGCTTTCTTTACGTGGAGCGGGCGGAGAGCACCAAGGCGTACGGCCTGGTCAAACACCGGCATCTAGCCGAGGTGGAGGAGCAGATTGAGCGGCATACTGGCGCCCGCACGGTCATTCAGTTTAACCCGCACCTCGCCCCCATGCGGCGCGGCATTGCGACCACGATAACCGTGCCGGCGGCCGCCGGCGCGACGACGGACTCGCTTTACGCCGCGTGGCGCAGCGCCTACGCGGGACGTCCGTTTGTACACTTGCTGCCCACCGGCGAGACGCCGGACACCGCGCACACGGTCGCGACCAACCGTATCGACATGTCGGCGACGCATGATCCCCGCACCGGCAATTTCGTGATCACCGCCGCCGAGGACAACCTGATGAAAGGCGCGAGCGGTCAGGCGGTGCAAATCATGAATCTGTGGTGCGGCTTCAGCGAAACGGACGGCCTGTTGTAAGCCTGGCTCCGCGAGGAGTCGGCATTCGGACGCGCTTTAACTGCGGTAGTCCGCGTTCTCGCTCACGTATTCGTGTGTGAGATCGCCGCCAATGACGGTGGCGGAGGCGGCGCCGTTGCCGACGTCGATCTCCAGTTCAACGCAACGTTCATGCGGCGGGAAATCGATGGGCGCCGCGAAAACTCCGTTGGTGGGCGGAGCGCTCGCGTACAATTCGGCCTGGCGCAGATGGACGACGAGGGCGCTTTCCTTCTCGGGGCTCAGTTGAAACACGCTGTGGGCGAAGATCTCCACTCCGCCCATGCGCGCGCGCAATTTGGAAAGATCCGTTCCCGGCGCATGCGCGCCCACGTGTTTGCCGATCGCCTGGACGAGCCGGCCGACGTTCGGGTCGTTGCCGGCGACGGCGCATTTGAAGAGCGGCGCATTGACGACGGCCTTGCCCAACGCGCGGGCGAGCGCGGGGCTGGCGGCGTTCTTTACGGCCACGCGGATCACGTGTCTGACGCCTTCGCCGTTGCGGACGACGTCCTCGGCCAGATCGCGGCACAACGCATGCAGCCCGCGTTCGAATGCACCCAGATCTTCGCAGGGCACCCGGCCGGACGAAAGCACGACGACGGTGTCCGAGGTGCTGGTGTCGCTGTCGACGCTGATCGCGTTGAAGCTCGCATCCACGGCACGGGCCAGCATCGCGCGCAACTGGGCCCGGGAAATGGCAACATCCGTGAGAATGTAGATCAGCATCGTGGCGAGGTTGGGTTCGATCATCCCCGCGCCCTTCGCCATGCCCACGATGCTGCCGCCGCCGACCGCCACGCGCCGGACCTTCGGGTAAAGATCCGTCGTCACGATTCCCTCCGCGGCGGGCAACAGCGACCCGCCGCGGAGCGCCGCCACCGCGCCGGGCAGCGCGGTAATCATCGCATCCACCGGCAGTGTCCAGCCGATCACTCCGGTCGAGCAGGGGAGCACTTGATTGGCGGTGAGGCCGAGGAGCCGGCCCGTTTCAGCGCACAATTGCTCCGAAGCTTCGACGCCGCCCGGGGCGCATACATTTGAGATCTTGTTGTTAATGATCACGGCGCCGAGGCTGGCTTCGCCAAGCCGCTTGCGCCCCACGATCACCGGCGCGCCGGGAAACGCATTGCGCGTGAACACCGCGGCGAAATCCGCCGTCGGGCGGTCGAGCGCGAGCAGAGTGAGCGTCATCTTGGCCGGCTTGGGTGCCTCCCGCGGCATGAATTCGAATCGCGCGCAGCCCACCCGGAATCCGGCAGGGAGGGCGGCTTGGGTGGCAAGCCAGGCGCGGTGCGCGGCGCGATTTTCGAAGGAAAGGTTGGTGCTGGGCACGCGAGACAAGTGGGCACTGCGCGACCCGGAGTGAAGAAGATTTTCATGGGCTGGGGCTCCCGGCCCACGCGCGGCTCCGGCTAGCGAGGCGGGATTGGGGTGCGGCGCTAAAATTTTTTATGGAAATGCGCGCTGCGTGCCTTATTGCATTCTTTTCCTCCAATCACAGTGACTGCCTTCATCCGCCCTCTCCACCGCCCCGCAGCCGCCGGCTGCGCGTTTTAATCGCCGATGAGCGTCGCTGACGTCACCGCCAAGGCCAAGGTCCTACTCGAGGCTCTGCCCTACATCCAGGATTTTCGTGGCTCCACGTTCGTCATAAAATACGGCGGGAGTTTCATGGACGATCCCGACCCCGTGATCCGCACCCGGGTCGCTTACGACATCGCATTTCTCGCGGCGTGCGGGATCAACGTCGTCGTCGTGCACGGCGGCGGCAAGGCGATCACGAAGGCGATGGAGTCGTCCGGCTTGAAGGCGGCCTTCGTCAACGGCCTGCGCGTGACCGATGAGGCGACCATCGCCGTTGTGAAAAAAACCCTCGACGAGGTCGTCAACCGCGAGGTTTGCGCCGCGATCGCGGCCGCCCAAGGTAAACCGAAGGGCCTGCCCGGCGACACCGTGCTGGTGTGCGAGAAGCTCACGGTCGATGACGACGGTAACGAAATCGACCTCGGCTACGTCGGGGACGTGACCGAGGTGAAGGTAAAACTCATCAAAAAGGAGATTAGCGAGGGCTTCATCCCGGTGATTTCACCGGTCGCTGAGGGCTACGACGGCAAACCCTACAACGTGAACGCCGACCTGGTGGCCGGCCGGGTGGCAAGTGCACTGCGCGCCCGCCGGCTCGTCTACATGAGCGACGTGCCGGGGTTGCTCGCAAATCCCGCCGATCCGGAGTCGTTGATCTCGACGTTGGAGACCAGCCAGGTCGACGACTTGAAAAAGCGGGGTGTGATCGACAAGGGCATGCGGCCGAAAGTGCAAAGCGCGATCCGCGCCCTGGAGGAGGGCGTGCAGCGGGTGCATTTCATCGACGGCCGGCTCGCCCATTCGCTGCTGCTCGAAATTTTCACCGACAGGGGCATCGGCACGGAGATCGTGCACGGCTGACGCTGGCCGGGGGCCGGGTGTGGCCCGTCGTTTTTCCGCGCAGGGACGACCACCGTCAAGGGCACAGGAACGAATCACGCAGAACAAGAACGACCCATGACGGCACCCTCCATCGTCCGTACCAGCACCGCCGAACTTTACGACGCGCACATTTTGAAAAATTACGCGCGGGCGCCGCTGACGCTCGTGCGCGGCCGCGGGGCGCAGGTGTGGGACGATGCGGGCAACTGTTACCTCGATTTTACCTCCGGGATCGCCGTGAGCGCGCTGGGCCACTGCCATCCACACTGGGTGGGTGCGGTGCAACGTCAGGCGGCCGAGCTGATTCACGTCAGCAATCTTTTTCGCAATCCGCAACAGGGCGAGCTGGCGCGGCGGCTCGTGAGTTTTTCCGGCCCCGGCCGGGTGTTCTTTTGCAACAGTGGCGCCGAGGCGAACGAGGCGCTGATCAAGCTGGCCCGGTTACATGGGATGCAGAAGAGCGGCGGGGAAGGAAAGTGCTTCAAGATCATCAGCGCAAAAAACGCCTTTCACGGCCGTACGTTCGGCGGCATGAGTGCGACGCCGCAGGAAAAAATCCAGCACGGATTTCGGCCGCTCGTGCCGGGGTTCGCCTTCGGTGAGCTCAATAATCTGCCGAGTTTTGCCGACCTGGTGGATGACCAGACGGCGGCGATCTTTGTCGAGACGATCCAGGGCGAGGGCGGCATCAACGCCTGCACCCCGGAGTTTCTCCTGGGCCTGCGGCGGCTGTGCGACCGGCACAACCTGCTGCTCCTCCTCGACGAGGTGCAGTGCGGCGTGGGCCGCACGGGACGGTTTTACGCCTTCGAACATGCCGGTGTGGCGCCGGATGCGATCGGCATGGCCAAGGGCCTCGGTGGGGGATTTCCGATCGGGGCGATGTGGGTGCGCGACCGGTTCGCCGATTTGTTTCACCCCGGCAACCATGGCACGACGTTCGGGGGCACGCCGCTCGCATGTGCGGCCGCGCTGGCGGTGCTCGATGTGATCGAACGGGAAAACCTGATGGAAAAAGTGCGCATACAAAGCGCCCCGTGGCAGGCGGCGCTCCGCCAGCTCGCCGCGGATTTTCCGCGCCAGGTCCTGGGCGTGCGCGGTCTGGGCTACCTCGTCGGCGTACAGCTGGCCGCGGACCCGGGCCCGTATCTCGCGGCGTTGCGGGAGCGCGGACTGCTGGCGCCAAGCGCGGGCGGCAACGTGGTGCGCCTGCTGCCGCCGCTCAATGCGACACCGGAAGAACTCGACCGGTCCGTGCATATCTTCCGCGAGGCGCTGATGGCGAAGGGTTGAACGGGAGTATTTTTCACTCGTGAGCGCCGGCCCGGGCGCTTACATCCGTCCGTTTCGATGAAGCATTTTCTCAAGGAGACCGACTTCAAGCCATCCGAGTTGCCGGCGTTGTTCGCGCTGGCCCGCACCTTGAAGCAGACCCGGGGCCGAAAGTCGCCCGTGCCGCTCGCGGGGCAAACTTGGGCCATGATCTTTTCAAAGTCGTCGACGCGGACGCGCGTATCCTTCGAGGTGGGCATTCACGAACTAGGCGGAAACCCGCTGTTTCTGAATAAGAATGACATCCAACTCGGCCGGGGCGAGACGGTGGAAGACACCGCCCGGGTGCTTTCCCGTTTTGTGCACGGCCTGATCGTGCGCACGTTCGACCACGCGGAGCTGGAGCGGCTGGCGGCGGCGGGCACGGTGCCGGTGATCAACGCCCTCACGGATTTTTTGCATCCCTGCCAGATCTATACCGACGCCTTTACCATGGCGGAGCGCTGGGCGCAGGGCGACGATCTGGTCGGGGCGCTGCGCGGGCGGAAGATCGCATTTCTCGGCGACACGGCGTGCAACATGGCGAATTCGTGGATCCTCGGCGCCAATCTTTTTGGCATGAAGATTTCGCTCGCCGGACCGAAGGGCTTCGAGCCCTCGGCGGAATTCAACGCGCAACTCGCGAAAGAAGGTTTCGCGGGTGGCTATCAATTTACGACGGATCCCGCGGAAGCGGTGCGCGGCGCGGATGTCGTCTACACCGACGTCTGGGTGAGCATGGGCAAGGAGGAGGAAACCAAGGAACGCATCCGCGTGATGTCGCCCTATGCCGTGACGGGAAAACTCTTCGCGGCGGCCAAGCCCGACGCGTTGTTCATGCATTGCCTGCCGGCCCACGCCGGAGAGGAAGTGATGCCGGAAGTTCTGGCCAATCCCCGCTCGATTATTTTCGACCAGGCGGAAAACCGACTGCACATGCAGAAGGCGATTCTGGCTCAGTTGGTGGCGGTGAAGTGAGCGGCACGCCTGCGGACATCGCACCCGGCGGCCATTTCGCCGATCTTCCGACAAGGGCCCGTGGGCACCCCGGGTGCAGCCTTATTCCTCGAGGATGTAACAGAAGCGTCCGCTGACCTTTTGGAAACGGCCGGTGGTCAGATCGCCGTCATCGATTTTGGCATCGATCGCCGTCATTTGGGCATCCGATGCCGTGACATTGGCCGCCGATATCACGGCAGCGCCGCCGTAGTTGTTGCGATCCCAGTTCCAGCGGCCTCCAACCGAATTTTTCGCGGTCGTCCACGCGGCGTCCTTTAATTTCCCCGACATGCCGGTGGGCACGACCCCGGTTCCGGCGTTGGGCGGCCAGTCGCCATTTTTCATCGCATAGGTTTCGAATGCCTGGGCGAAGGTGCGAAGATCGGAGATAAGGCGGGTGCTCTGGGCGTTTTCGCGGACGCGCTGAAAGGCGGGAATCGCCAGGGCCGCGAGGAGACCGATGATCACCACGACGATCATGATCTCGACGAGAGTGAACCCGGCGCGGTTTGACCGCCGTTCGCGGTGGAGTGGGGTGTGCATGAAAGAACGTAAGCCGGGGAGGAAAACGAGATGATGGTCCGATCTGACGCAGTCCCAGTCTGCACTCCGGGTTCAGCTAGCTCAACGCCGCAGGCGTAAACGCGGCGTCAATTTCCCTGCGTGGGATTCGCCCCGACGGCTACGTGTTTCCGCGCTTGTGTCCGAAAGGCCGGCTCCGCGCTGGTGCGAAAAGCCGGCGGCGCGCGACCTGGTGAAAGATGCGCGCTTTTATTTTGCGCGCCACGGCGCGAGTTCTCCACACTCGGTTCTCCATGAAAATCGTCCTCGCTTACTCGGGCGGCCTCGACACGTCCGTCATCGTCAAGTGGCTCCGCGAAACCTACGACGCGGAAATCGTCACCTTTGCCGCCGACATCGGCCAGGAGGAGGAACTGCGGGGGCTGCCCCAGAAGGCGCGTAAGACTGGTGCGGCGAAGCACTACACGCTCGATCTGGTTGAGGAATTTGCCCGGGACTTCATCTTCCCGATGATTCGCGCGAACGCGATTTACGAGGGCCAGTATTATCTGGGCACGTCGATTGCCCGCCCCCTGATCGCCAAGGCCCAGATCGACATCGCGAAGAAGGAGAAGGCCGACACCGTGGCGCACGGTGCGACCGGCAAGGGCAACGACCAGTGCCGCTTTGAGCTGACCTACATGGCGCTCGCCCCGCGGCTCACGATTCTCGCGCCGTGGAAGATCGATACCTTCCGCAACGAATTTCCCGGCCGCGTCGAGATGATCGACTACTGTGCCAGGCACAAGATTCCGGTCGAGGCGTCGCTCAAGAAGCCCTATTCGATGGATCGCAACCTCCTCCATATTTCCTACGAGGCGGGGATTCTCGAGGATCCGTGGTTCGATCCCACGACGAAGGCGAACAAGGGGATGTTCAAACTCTCGGTTTCGCCCGAGGACGCGCCCAACAAGGCGGAATACGTCGAACTCGATTTCGTGCAGGGCAACTGCGTCGCCGTCGACGGGCGGAAACTCAGCCCGGCCGGCGTCTTGAAGACGTTGAACAAGCTCGGCGGCAAGCACGGCATCGGCCGCGTGGACCTCGTCGAGAATCGCTTCGTCGGCATGAAGAGCCGCGGCGTTTATGAAACGCCGGGCGGCACGATCCTGATGCAGGCGCACCGGCAGGTGGAATCCCTCACGATGGACCGCGAGGTCATGCATCTGCGGGACTCGCTCATTCCCAAGTATGCCGAGCTGGTCTACTACGGGTTCTGGTTCGCCCCGGAACGCGAGGCGCTGCAGGCCCTGGTCGACGAAAGCCAGCGCTACGTCACCGGCACCGTCCGCCTCAAGCTCTACAAGGGCAATATCATCACCTGCGGACGGAAATCGAAATATTCGCTCTACGACATGAACATCGCGTCGATGGAGGGTGTGAAGAGCTGGTACAACCAGAGCGACGCGACGGGCTTCATCCGGCTGAACGGTCTGCGGCTCCGCGCGCGCAACATCGCGCAGGGCGGCCCGAAAGTCTGATGGCCTGCCGGCGGCGGAAAACCCCCAGTGGTTTTTCGCCGCCCTTTGCTCAGAACAGCCCGTTGGCGACAACGCCGACCGCGGTGATAGGCCCGGAGTCTCCGAGACCGTCGAGGGCGCGGTCCGCCTTCTTCATGATGGCCTGTGCGTCGCGCAGGGTGCTGTCGTCGTTGATGAGCTTGCCGAGGGTGCCTTCGCCCCGCGCGATCTTGTCGGACATTTCGCGGATGTTTTTCACCGAAGCCTTGATGTCGTTGCCCGTGGCGTCGTCATACACGAGCGCGCCGAGCGTACCCTTGCCCGCCTTGACCTGGTCGACAATGGTCTGGGCGTTGGCGACGAAGCTTTTGGCTTCGGTGGCGGTGCCCTTGATCTCGTTGATCGTCGCGACCAGTACGTCGTGCAGCTGGGAGTCGTTGAGCAGCTTCCCGAGAGTGCCTTCGCCCTTGTTGAGCTTGTCCGAGACGTCCTTGAAGTTCGCGATGCTGGCCGTGACGTTGTCGTGGTTGTCGGAGACCAGTTGGTTGATGTTTTTCATCAGGCCCGGCTGTTTCCCGTCGCCGTTCAAGGCCGTGTCGATGCTGCCGAGCGCGGTTTCCAGCTTCTTGCCCAGGTTGCCGAGATCGGACATGATGGTGTTGATGTCGGGCGTGACATTGGTGCGGATTTCAGCGCCTTCCCGGAGCGTGGCGGCCGCCGTGGTGCCGAGATCGATGCTGATGTAATTGGTGCCGATGAGCCCGGCCATGACGATGGACGCGGTCGCGTCCGCCTTAATGGCGACCTGGGGATCGATGTGGAGCACCGCCTCCGCGCGGCGGCCGGCGAGGCGGGTTTTTTCGACCGAACCGATTTTCACGCCGGCCATGCGAACTTCGTCGCCCTCCCGGAGCTCTTTGAGGCTCTCGAAGCCGGCAATCAGGCTGTAGCCTTTGTCGTGGAAGACTTTTCCGTCGCTGAGGGTTTGGAAGGTGACCCACACGAGGGCGAGTCCGAGCAGGAAGAAGAGCCCGACGCGGGCGGTTTGTTGCATGTCTTTCATGGTTTATGTCTCCAAGTGTCTGAAACGGGGATCCTTTAAATTGATTTTTGGGCTGAGGAAGTCGGCCACCCGCGGATCCTTCGGCGCCTGAAGCTCCGAGGGCGGCCCGAGGCTGACCAGCGCGCCGCCCATCAGAATACCGACGCGATCGGCGATCCCGAGGGCGAGCTCGCGGTCGTGGGAAACGACGATCGTCGTGACATGATACTCCTCCTTCAGCGTGGCGATGATTTCGCTGATGGTGGCGGACATGACGGGGTCGAGCTCGCTGGTGGGCTCGTCGTAAAGCATGAGCTGCGGCTCCATCACGAGGGCGCGGGCGATGGCGACCCGCTTCTTCATGCCGCCGGAAAGTTCGGAAGGAAATTTTTGCGCCGTGCCCTCCAGCGAGAGGATCTGCAGGGCGTGCATGACTTTTTCGCGGATGCCGGCCTCGTTGGCGACCCGGTGCTCGCGCGGGTAGAGGGCGAGGTTGTCGTAAACGGAAAGCGAGTTGAAGAGGGCGCCAGCCTGGAACACGAGGGCGATGCGCACATGCTCGCGTGTGTCCGCGGCGGCGGCATCGCGACCGTCGATGTTGACCCGGCCGGCGGTGGGCCGTTCGAGGCCGACGATGTGTTTCAGGAGCACGCTCTTGCCCGAGCCGCTCGGACCCATGAGCACGAAGATCTCGCCGGGTTCGACCGTGAACGTGACGTCCTTGAGCACCGTGAGCGCACCGAAATTCTTGCTGAGTTTCTCGATCGATACGCCGACCGCCGGGCTTTCGACCTGGGTGAACGGATTGCGGGTGGGGCTGCAGGACGAGGGGACCATGGTCACATCAGGACTTGGGTGAGGAAATAATCGATCACGAGGATCAGAATGAGGGAGACGACGACGGCGCGCGTGACGGAGGCGCCGATCTCGCGCGGGCCGCCGCGGGTGTTGAGGCCGATGTTGCAGCAGACGAGCACCACCACAAAGCCGAAGACCTCGGCCTTGAGCAGGCCGTTCATCACGTCCTTGAAATGCGTGTATTGACGCAGCACGGAGAAATACGCCTCCGGCTCGATGTTGATAATCCGGGTGTACTTCGAGACCAGCGCACCGCCGAACCAGCCGACGAGGTCGGCGATGATCGCGAGCACCGGCACCATCACGAGGACTGCCGCCAGCCGCGGCAGCACGAGCATGCGCGCCGGCGGAATATTCATGGTCTCCAGCGCGTCGATTTCCTGGTAGACCTTCATGGACGCCAGCTCGGCGGCGATGGCCGAGCCGACGCGGCCGGCGAGCAGAATCGCCACCATCACGGGGCCGAGTTCCCGGGCCATGGAGAGGCCGACGAGGGAACCGATGAATTGCTGGGTGCCGAAATTCTGCATCGAGTAGCCGGCCTGCAACGCCAGCACGCTGCCGATGAAGAAGCTCAGGATGGCCACGATGGGCAGCGTCGTGTAGCCAATCAGGTAGCATTGCTCGACGAACCGGGGGAACTGCCGCGGCAGCGTCCCCGCATAGGAAAGCGAGCGCACGAGCAGCAGCCAGGTGCTGCCGAAGCCTTCGAGAATGCGGAGAAGTGGTTTCATGTCAGCGGGACGCCAGCGAGGTGGTAGCGGGGTTCGGGCGAAAATCTAACCAGAACGTCCGCCAGCCCGAAGCGGCCCGTTGGAAACCGAGCAGGCCATTGCCAAGCGCGATCCGGGTCTCCGCGCCGCGGGTCGCGACGCTCAGCAAGGGGCCGAGGTGAAATTCCGTGCGGTCCTCGGCTCGGTTCTCCTCCCACGTGATGGCGTTCCACAACGCGGTGGTGCGGACGGTGCCGCTCGCCTGCCGGGCATGACGCACGATCGCAAAAAAGGGCGTCCACGCGTGGCGGATCTTCTCGTTGTCGGGAAAGAAAACGTCGAGGGGGCTGAGCATTTGGAATTGCCGGTTGCCGGCGCCGTCGTTCCAGCTGCTAAAAAGGGGCCAGACGTGGGTCAGTGACGCCGCAGGTCCGCTCGGCTGCGCCGCGCGGTGCTGCGTCTCCGACCAATAAAAAAAGTAGAGCACCTGGGTCCGGGTGCGCACCAAGGTGTCTTTGCTCCACACCGCCCGCCGCACGAGCGGCCAGGCGAACCATTGCTTGTCGTAACCCTTGATGACCGAGTGGGTGTAAAATGGAGCCCAGCGATTCACGTGGTGCACGTCGCCCCGCCCCTGCACAAGGAATGGCCAAAAATACCGGTTCTCGTGATAGCGTTGCGGCTGGGTGCGATCGGTATAGCCGAAAAACGGCCAGCCAAAATTCTCGTTGATATAGCCCGGACCCGTGCTGCGGGCCCAGAACGGCAGGGCGCCGATATCGCGGCGGGCTGGTGTCCCCGGCGGATCGTCGGGCGTGGGGAGACGAGTGACATTGTAGCCCAGCGGCCAAAGATAATGCGCGGTCGAAGATACCCCGGGCCGATCAACGTAGTTGAAGAGCGGCCATATCCCCCAGCCGTGGGCGGTGCCGCGGGTCACGCGGATGATCGGCCACGGCGTGGACGTGGTGACGGCACCGCGTTTTTCGTTTTCGACGTAGAACGGAAACAAGACCCACGAGAGGCGTTCGAAACCGAGTTTATTTTTGATCGTGCCGCCGAACGGAAAAAATGCCCGGTAGCTCATGTCGGGATCGCCGGTCTGGCGGGAGAACCAGAAAGGCCAGATCTCGAAGTCTCCCCGAGGGTCAAAATCGCTTTGCGGTGCGGGCGCCCCGGCTCGTCGCCCCGATCGCCGCATCAACTCGAACACGCTCCAGCGGTAGGTGCTTTCGTCCACGCTGTAGCTGAAGAGGGGATAGAGAAAAACCCCGGATCGAAAGTCCCCTTGGGCGTTGTGACGCTGCACCCACAAGGGCCGAAACCCGCTCCATCTTTCGCCCGCTGCACCGGGCTGGCCAAACGCGAAAGGGCCGGCTCCGCTCCAAGACCGGATCAGCCTTGGGTCGTCCGTCTGCCGAACGATCACGGGCCACCCATTGCGCTCGCCCTCTTGGATTGAGGCGCGCATCTCGCTCACCCCGGCGGCGAAGCCGAGGGACACGATCAAGCGAAAGGCATTCATGAAGTCGGTGCAAAAGCACAAACCGGGATTTCCATCCCATACCCAAGGAGGGTCGGGAAGGCCCGGTCGGTGGGAGCGCGAGGGGCATACATGGGCGGAAAAGGGTGCTGGTGCAATGCTGTGTTGCCCATGTTGTACCAAATCAGCAGCCGGCGGTTCCTTAGGATCGGACGCAGATGTTCCCGAAATGCAAATTTTACGCCACGTTCGACTCTTCGATCGTCGCTCGCCGCGCCCGGAACTTGCCGCAGGCCTCTCGATTAAGCCACGTAAGCCCACGTTTATCTGAAGACGGTTAGAGAAATGCACGAGGCGGATATTTCGGTGCAACCCTGCCTGCTTTCGTGGCTGCAACCAGGCGGGGGAGAGTTTTCCCGTTGAAGCGGGCGGAGAGCGGCGGTGTCATCGGTGGACACTTAGTATGAATTCAGTCTTCCGCCCGCCGCAAACCGCTCCGTACTTGCCGGGGTCTGATGGTCGATTCAAACGCGCCGGCGTAAAACAGGTTCCGCGGGCGAATCCGGCGCTCGAAACTGGGGCAGGGGAAAGGCGGTCATGCGCATAAGCGGTGGCGTGGCCCGTGGCATCACGCTTTCGGTGCCGTCCGGCGATGCCGTGCGGCCGGCGACGGATGGAATGCGACAGCGGGTGTTTTCGAGCTTGGGGACGCGGGTGGCGGGGGCCCGCTTTTTGGACCTTTTTGCCGGGAGCGGCGCGTATGGCCTTGAGGCTTTGAGTCGAGGCGCCGCCGGCGGGCTATTTGTCGAACGGAATACGAAAGCGGCGGCCTGCGTGCGGCAGAATATTGCCGCCGTCTGCAAGAGCTTGGGCCGCGACTCGCGCGATTTGGTGGTGCTGCAGGGTGACGCCCGCTCCGTGCCGATTCCCGCCGGCGAGGTGCCCGACCTCGTTTTCATCGACCCGCCCTACGACATCATTTCCGAGATCGTCCCGGCCTTGTTCGTTCGCTTGGCCGAGGTGCTCGCGACCAAACCGGACGCGGTGGTGGTGTTCGAATATCCCGGGGAACTCGAACTCGCGCCACCGGGATGGACGCTGGTCAGGCGGCTGGGCAAGGGGGCGCATCAGCCGACGATCGGTTTTTTCCAATGCACGGCGGCGGTGCTTCCCTGATCGGGTGCCGCCCGGGCGCAGCTACATCAGGCCCAGTTTCGCTCGCACGATCGCCAAGGCGGCGATGGCGGCGGTTTCCGTTCGCAGCACGCGCGTTCCGAGGTGGGCGAAGGTGAAGCCATGTTTTCGCAAGAGCTCGCGTTCCCCCGCCGACCACCCGCGCTCGGCTCCGATGGCGAGCGCGAGAGGAACATCCGCCACTAGCGGGCAATCGCTCAGCCGCTGCGGGGCTTCATAGTTATCGAGGGCAATTCGCGTGCCGGGACCGGCGACGGCGGCTACGGCCCCGGCCAACGTGCCACCATGCGTGACATCCGGTAGGCGCGTAGCGACAGCCTGCTCGGCCCCGGCGATGACGTGGCGGCGCCATTCGCCGGACGACCACAGGGTGCTTTGCGCATAACTGGCGGGTGCCTTTTCGGTCCGGACAAAGTGCAGCGCGCCTGCGCCCAGCGTGGTGGCGTCGCGCAGGATGTCGCGGGCGGTTTGCGGACGCGGCAGCCCAACGATGAGCGTGACGGGGTCGGGCGGTGGAGGCAGGTCACCCCAGGAGAATGTGAGCGCAAGGCCTTCGGCGGTTGTGGCCGCGAGCGTGGCCTTGCCACGCGGGCCGTTGATCACACCGGCTTCAAACGTATCGCCGTTCCGGCAGCGCAGCACTTCGACGATGTGGAGCGCGCGGCGGTCCCGGTGCGGGAGCGGGGCGTTGATCTCCGCCGGTTCGAAAAGGATCAGGTTCACGCGAACTCGTGTCATTGGGCGGCGGTGGGCGACGAGGCAATCCATGAATCCCGGCTGGTACGGCGACCGGCGCATTCGGGTTTGCGCGAGCGGCGGGGCATTGTAGTTGAAAAGGCGATGATTTCGAATTCCACGACCTTTTCGCCGGCGGTAACGACCGACCGGAAAGCGGGGCTGCGCGAAACGGCCGCGCTGCTGTTCGTTGCCTGGCTGGTGCCGTTTGCGGTCCACCTCATACCGTGGTCGGGCGACCGCCCGTTGGGCGCGTATTTGCTGCCGATGTTCTGGACCGCGTTTGTGGCCGTTTATTTTTACGGTGTTCGCATGGCCCTGGTCGTCGCGTTGTTTGCGCCCGCGATCAATCTCGTGGTGACCGGTCTGCCGGCGTGGCGGTTTTTGAGCGGGCTCGCATCGGAGCTCGTCGTTTTCACGTTGATCGCGGCTTGGGCCGTTCGCCGGGCGCCGCGGGCGTTCGTGATTGCCCCGCTCGCCTGCTTGGTCGCCCGGCTGGTCGTGGCGGAACTGCAGACGGTCTCGGGTTTCGGGCCGCCCGGCGCCTTCGTCGACATTCTGGGCCAATCGATTCGCGGTGGCCTCGCGGCGCTGGTGGTGCTGTTAGCGATTAACGGCGCGCTGGCTATCGTTTATCCGAAAACTAGGCTTACGCGTTGAAGTTCGCTCATTTGGCGCCGGCGCGAGCTTCTCGTCTCGCCCCTGTCGTATGACCCTACTTTCCTTCCGGGAGATCACCGAACGCCTTGCGGCGTGGAAATTCCCTGCGGAGATCGACGGCGTCGTCGGTATCGCGGCTGGTGGCGTGGTGCCGGCCGCGCTGGCGGCCCAGCGGCTCGGCGTCGAGATGAAGGTGATCGCGCTCAACTACCGCGACGAGGCCAACGAGCCGCGATTTCCCGAGCCGAAGCTGTTGTCCGCCGTGCCGGAACTCGGGTCCTGGCGGCGAATTCTTTTGGTCGACGATGTCCACGTCAGTGGCAAGAGCTGGCGCGCGGCGCGGGCCTTGCTTCCGGCGGCGGTCGAGGTGCTGCCGTTTGTGCTGAAAGGGAAGGCGGACTTCGCCCTCATTCGCGATATCGACGGCTGCGTGGCCTGGCCTTGGCGGGTCTATTGATCACGCCTGGCGTTGGCGGGTGGAAAGCCAGCCCCGGGTCGGTAGGCGGCACAGAACCCCTTGGAGCGGGCTTGACCAGAGACGGCGACTGCCGTGAAGCTGCGTTTCTGCGCCTCGCGGGCGTAGTTTAGTGGTAAAACTCCAGTTTTCCAAACTGGTCTCGAGGGTTCGATTCCCTCCGCCCGCTCCACGCTTCCCCGACCCAATCCGGGACAGCCGTTTCCTCGGTGACGATGTCACCCGCGGCGCTGAAGGCCCACACCGTGTGCCGGTGGTCCCTGAGATCCATTCCAATCGTGATATTATCGGTGGGGTTCATAAGGCGGAGGTGAACGCGTCGCGCTCATTCGCGCTCCATGTTTCTTCGTTGCTCAGTGAGCCGAAGGACTGGCTCGCGCTCACCGAGTATCTGGCCGGTCAGGAAAAGTAGTACATCGACATGGTGCGGCATGCCTGCCGCGGCGACAAAACCGCCGCCGCGCGCGTGCTCGGCATCGACGTGTCAAGGTTGGGCTGACGGAGAGGGCCAGAGGCACCGCCCCCCCCCGGGGGTGGTCTCCCTGCCGGGCGGGCCGTTCTGGAGAATGCGCTGGGACTCAGCTTTCCCGCTTGCCGCGCGTTTTGCCGCCCCCAACTCTCGCCGAAATCTACGCCCATGCCCAAGCGCACTGACCTGAAGTCCATTCTCATCATCGGTGCCGGTCCCATCGTGATCGGCCAGGCTTGCGAGTTCGATTACTCCGGCACCCAGGCCTGCAAAGCTCTGAAGGAGGAAGGCTACCGCGTCATCCTCGTGAACTCGAACCCGGCCACGATCATGACCGATCCGGAGTTCGCCGATGTGACCTACATCGAGCCGCTGACGGTCGACATTCTGGAGAAAATCATCGCGGCGGAAAAGCCGTCGGCGCTGCTGCCCACGCTGGGTGGCCAGACGGCGTTGAATCTCTCGATGGACCTTAACAAGGCCGGGATTCTCGCCAAGTACGGCGTGGAAATGATCGGGGCCAAGCCCGAGGCGATCAACAAGGGCGAGGATCGCGAGCTGTTCAAGCAGTGCATGCTCAAGATCGGCCTCGATGTCGCGAAATCGCGCACGGTCAAATCCATCGCCGAGGCCCGCGATGCCGCGGATTTCCTCGGAGTGTTTCCGCTCATTATCCGGCCCTCGTTCACCCTGGGCGGTTCCGGAGGCGGGATCGCTTACAACAAAGAGGAATTCGAGCGAATCGTCGCCAACGGGCTCGCCCTCTCGCCGGTGCACGAGGTCCTCGTCGAGGAGTGTCTGCTCGGCTGGAAAGAGTACGAGATGGAGGTGATGCGCGACCACAAGGATCAGTGCGTCGTGATTTGCTCGATCGAGAATTTCGATCCGATGGGCGTGCATACGGGCGACTCCATCACCGTCGCGCCCGCGATGACGCTGACGGACAAGGAATTTCAGGTCATGCGCGACGCTTCGTTTGCGGTCATTCGCGAGATCGGCGTCGAGACTGGCGGTTCGAACATCCAGTTCTCCGTCGATCCGGACACCGGCCGCATGGTGGTGATCGAGATGAACCCGCGCGTGTCGCGGTCCTCGGCGCTGGCGTCGAAGGCGACGGGGTTTCCGATCGCGAAAATCGCCGCGAAGCTGGCCGTCGGCTACACGCTCGACGAACTGCGCAACGACATCACGCGCCTCACGCCGGCGAGCTTCGAGCCGACGATCGACTACGTCGTCACCAAGATCCCGCGTTTCACGTTCGAAAAATTCCCCGATGCCGATGCGACGCTGACCTCGGCGATGAAGTCGGTCGGCGAGGCGATGGCGATCGGACGCACCTTCAAGGAGTCGATGCAGAAATGCCTGCGCTCCCTCGAAATTGGCGCCTGGGGCTTCGGGGGTGGCGGCAAGCATGGCGGCGACGAGCCGGTCGAGGAAAAGACGATCAACGCCAAGCTGGGGACCCCGAACGCGGAGCGGATTTTCTACATCCGCCATGCTTTCCGGGCGGGCTACACGGTCGAGCGGATCTTCGATCTGACCAAGATCGATCCGTGGTTCCTGCACCAGCTCCGCGAGATTTTTGAAATGGAGGAGGAACTGCGGAGGCAGACGCTCGCGACTATCGACGCGACGGCGTTGCGGCGGGCGAAGCAGTTCGGGTTTTCCGATGTGCAGCTCGCCCATTTGCTCAAGAGCGACCTCGCGACGGTGCGCACGGAGCGGAAGCGGCGCGGGGTGAACACCACCTACCGTCTCGTCGACACCTGCGCGGCGGAATTCGAGGCATTCACGCCTTATTACTATTCGAGCTACGGCGACGAAAGCGAAGTGCTCCCGCCGACCGGCAAGAAGAAGATCATGATCTTGGGCGGCGGGCCGAACCGCATCGGCCAGGGCATCGAGTTCGATTATTGCTGCGTGCATGCGAGCTTCGCGCTCCGCGAGATCGGCTACGAGAGCGTGATGGTGAATTCGAATCCCGAGACCGTCTCGACGGACTACGACACCAGCGACCGGCTCTACTTCGAGCCGCTTACGCTCGAGGACGTGCTGGAGATTTACCAGCAGGAGAAATGCGACGGCGCCATCGTGCAGTTCGGCGGACAGACGCCGCTCAATCTCGCGACGGCGTTGAAGGCCAACGGCGTGAACATCATCGGCACCTCGCCCGAGAGCATCGAGATGGCCGAGGATCGGAAACAGTTTTCGGCGATCCTCGACAAAGCGGGTCTCAAGTCGCCCGCCAATCGCACGGCGATGAACGAGGTCGATGCGTTGAAATCGGCCCACGAAATCGGCTTTCCCGTGCTCCTCCGCCCGTCGTTCGTGCTCGGCGGTCGCGGCATGTTCATCGTTTATAGCGAGGAAGAGTTCCGCGCGGTGGTGCGTCAGGCGTTCGATGTCATGCCGGACAAGCCGGTGCTGATCGACAAATTCCTCGAGGACGCGATCGAGCTCGACGTCGACTGTATCAGCGACGGTGAAACGTCCGTCATCGGTGGCATGCTGGAGCACATCGAGTATGCCGGCGTGCATTCCGGCGACGCGGCGATGGTGATGCCGCCGCACACCCTTTCGAAGGAGATGCTCAACATCGTCCGCAAAGCCACCTACGAGCTCGCGCGCGAGCTCAAGGTCATCGGACTGATGAACGTGCAGTTCGCGATCAAGGACAACCTGCTCTACGTGCTTGAGGTAAACCCCCGGGCGTCGCGCACGGTGCCCTTTGTCGCAAAGGCGATCGGCGTGCCGCTGGCGAAGCTGGCGGCCAAGGTCATGACGGGCGCGAAACTGAAGGATCTCGGTTTCACGCGGGAGCAGACCCCGAAGCACTGGTGCGTGAAGGAAGCCGTGTTTCCGTTCGTCCGGTTCCCGGGGGCGACGATCGCGCTGGGGCCGGAAATGCGGTCGACCGGCGAAGTCATGGGCCTCGACGACGATCTCGGCGTGGCGTTTGCGAAGGCGCAGGCCGCGGCGAAACCCGGCCTGCCGGTGAAGGGCAACGTGTTTCTCTCGGTGAAGGACGCAGACAAGAAGCGCGCCGTGGAAATTGCCCGCGGACTCGAAAAGCTCGGATTTGCAATCTACTCGACGAGCGGCACGGCGAAAACCCTGACAGAGGGCGGCGTGAACGTGAAGCGGCTCGCCAAAATTCAGGAAGGCCGTCCTAACGCGGTCGACCTGATCAAGAATGGCCAGATCCAGATGGTGATCAACACGCCCGGTGGCATGGTGCCGCGGCGGGATGAAAACGCCATCCGCTCGGCCGCCTATGCCCACAACGTGTGCATCATGACGACGATCACGGGTGCGGAGGCGGCAATGCAGGGCATCCGCGCGCTGAAGGAAAAGCACGTCGGCGTAAAACCGATCCAGCGGTATCGCGGCAACGTGAACGTGATTTAATCGCGGGGCATACCCGGAATATGTGACCGGGTGTCATAGCTTTTGGAATGGGTGATGTTGGACCTTGGCGGTCCAACGTCTCGGCGGTATTGGGGAAAAGACGATCAAGCGCCGGTTGGCGGGGATCGGTGCGTGAACCTCGGTGCGAGGGTGGTGTCGGAGATCCGAATCTCACCGCTCATGAAGACGAAAATCAAAAACCGTTTCACCGCGCGTGGCTGGCGTTCGCTGATCGTGCTCACCGGACCCCGGCTCAGCGCCGGCCCGGGTTACACCCAAGTGTGGGTGAACCCGTCGACCCGGGGCGAATACAAGTTTGGCCAATGGCAGGGTTTCGTCGATCGCGACTTCACCGCGGCGCAGGCGGCCGCCAAAATTGCCCTGAAGGACCTCGGGCTTTTTGAGACCCGGGATGATCGTAAACCGGCCGAGGCCGAGCTGCGCGCCCACGATTCGGCCGACACCCTCGTCACGGTGAAAATGAAGGAAGCCGGAAAAAACCTCACGAGCGTCAAGGTTCGCTACGGATTGAAGGGCGACTTGGCCTCGGCCCAGAAGGTTTACACGGCGATCGAGAAGCGGTTGTAAGTCGCGTTTCCGGTGTTTCCTTTTCGCCGGTTTCGCCTTTCGTGAACGCCATGCTCGCGATCCGCATTCACGAAACCGGCGGCCCGGAAAAATTGCGCGCCGAGGATATTCCCGTTCCGTCACCGCGGGCGGGCGAAGTTCGTTTCCGTGTCGAGGTCGCGGGCGTGAACTTCATCGACACCTATCATCGGAGCGGACTCTACAAGGTGGAACTGCCGCACACTCTCGGTTCGGAGGCCGCCGGGGTGGTCACGGAAGTGGGGCAGGGCGTGACCGAATTTCGGATCGGCGATCGCATCGCCACGGCGCGGGCCAATGGGGCTTACGCCCAGGAGGCCACGGTAGCGGCCGGTCAGGCCGTGCCGGTGCCGGCGGCCGTGCCATCGCAAACCGCGGCCGCGCTCCTGCTGCAGGGCATGACGGCGCACTACCTTGCCTGCGACACGTTTCCGCTGAAGCGCGGTGATGCGGCCCTGATTCACGCCGGTGCGGGCGGCGTCGGCCTGCTGCTCATCCAGATCGCCAAGCGGCGGGGCGCGCGGGTCATCACGACCGTCGGCAACGACGAGAAGGCCGGGCTGGCGCGCGCGGCCGGGGCCGATGCCGTGTGCGTTTACACCCGGGAAAGTTTTTCGGATGCGGTGCGGGCGTTCACCGATGGGCGCGGGGTGGATGTGGCCTACGATGCGGTCGGCAGGGACACTTTCGAAGGCACGATCAACAGCCTGCGCCCGCGGGGGATGTTCGTGTCGTTTGGCAACGCGAGCGGCCCGGTGGCGCCGTTCGCCCCGCTCCTGCTGGCGCAAAAAGGTTCGCTGCATTTCACCCGGCCGACGCTCACGCATTACACGCTGACTTCCGCCGAATTGCAGGCGCGCGTTCGTGATCTGTTTGCGTGGACGACGGCCGGTGAATTGCGGGTGCGGATCGGCGCCACGTATGCCCTTGCGGCGGCCGCGGAGGCGCATCGGGCCCTCGAGGGGCGGGCGACCACCGGCAAGGTGTTGTTGTTGCCGCTGACTTGAGCGCCGGGTGAGGCGGCGGGGGCTCACGTGGCACGTGACAAGCGCGTCCCCGTGCTTCAACGTAGCCCTTCATGCCCACTGGCCCCGCCACCCTCATCGCCCTGCTCCATGGTCCCGACCAGCCCGGACTCGTTGCGTGCGTGGCCGGTTGGATCTTCGAGCGGGGCGGGAACATCCTGCACGCCGACCAGCATCGCGACATGGAGGCGGGCGTCTTTTTCCAACGCGTGGAATGGGAGCCCTGCTTCGCCGAGGCTTCGCAGGGCAAGCCCTCGGGTGGCCGGACTGTGGGTGAGGCCGCGGGCGAATTTCTCGAATTTGCCGCGTCGCTCGGCATGCAGGTGCGAATTCTTTCCTCGGCCGACCGGCCGCGGATTGCCGTGTTTGTCTCCAAGGCCGACCATTGCTTCCACGATCTCGTGCTGCGCTGGAAGGCGGGGGATTATGCCTGCGATATCGTGGCGATTGTGAGCAATCACTCGGACTTGGCCGAGGCGGCGCGCGGTTATGGCCTGCCATTTTTTCACATTCCCGTGGCTGGCGCGAACAAGGCGGAGGGTGAGGTGCGCCAACTCGCCCTGCTGGCGGAGCTCCGCACCGACCTCGTGATTCTCGCGCGCTACATGCAGGTTTTGTCGGCCGATTTCCTGGAGAAATGCAAGGCGCCGGTGATCAACATCCACCATTCGTTCCTGCCCGCCTTCGCCGGCGGCCGGCCGTACCATCAGGCTCATGCCCGGGGCGTGAAGCTGATCGGTGCCACGGCGCATTATGCGACGCGCGATCTCGATGAAGGGCCAATCATTCATCAGGATGTCGCCGGCGTGACTCACCGCCACGGGGTCGAGGATCTCGTGCGCAAGGGGCGCGATCTTGAGAAGTCGGTCCTCGCCCAGGCGGTGCGCTGGCATCTCGAAGGCCGCGTGCTGGTCTACGGGAACAAGACGGTCGTTTTCGACTGACGGCCGGGCCTGGCCGGCGGAAAAGCGGCCTTTGGAGGGTGAGATTAACCCGCCTTTTCGGGCATTTACATGGCGCGGGGGTTTTGTTCTTGTGACCGTTTCCCAGACCAAACTTCTCGCGCATGACCACGCCCGCCACACCCTCAAGTCCGCAACCTGCCGGTGACGACCGCAATCTTGTCTCGGTCGACGAGAAATATGTGCCGATCACTTTCGAGGACCGGCTGCATCGATTCTGGCAGACCAACCGGAATCTCGTGATGGGCCTGTGCGTCGCGGTGTTGCTGGCGATCCTCGCCAAGGGTGCGTGGGAATACCTTGCGCGCCAGAAGGAACTCGACGTCGAAAAAGCCTATGCGGCTGCGACCACGACGGAACAACTCAAGACTTTCGCTTCGAGTCACGCGAGCCATTCGCTGGCCGGCATCGCCTATTTGCGCATGGGCGACGAGGGTTACGCGGCAGGAAAATCCGCCGATGCGCTCGCCGCCTACGGCCAAGCCATCGCCATTTTGAAGGACGGCCCGCTCGCCGCCCGGATTCAAACCGGTCGCGCGCTTTCGAAAATTCAAGCCGGCAAAACGAGCGAAGGCACGGCTGAACTCAAGCAACTCGCCGGGGATCCGAACCAGTTTAACGCGGTGCGTTCCGAGGCAGCCTATCAGCTGGCCAGTCTGGCGGCCGAGGCCGGGAATGCGGCGGATGTGCAAAAATACTCCGACCAGCTCATGCAGATCGATCCTTCCAGCCCGTGGACCCAGCGCGGTCTGATGCTGCGGGCCAGCCTGCCCGCGCCCGTGGTTTCGACCGTGGTGCCGGCGGCTGGGGCTGCTTCCGAAAAGGGCGACAGTTCCTCTGGCGTGCAGATCAAATTGCCGGGCAAGTGAGCGGATCGCGAGGGGGCGTCGGATCGTCAACGACTCGCCGCCTTTTGCCTTTGCCGGCGCCACCCGGCGGTCGCCAAGGCGACCACGCAGAAAATTGCCGTATAGGTGGACGGTTCGGGAATCGCGGTGGGTGTCCAGTTGAGCCGGAGATCGTCGCCGAAAATTCCGGTGCTGAATGAGCCGTTGCCGCTCCAGGCGGAGTTTGTGACGAAGAACGTGCCGCTGATCGTCGACGTGCTGTTGCCCGCCACCACGGTCCAACTGCGCGCGGAATTCCAAGACGTGGCGCCGAGATTCGGTGCCGCCGCGGTGCTGGTGAACGACGGAACCAGAAAAACCGCATTTGTGCTGAGGCTGCTCGTACCCGTCAGGGCAATCACATCGTAGTTCGAACCGACGCCAACGGTGGTGAGGCTGTTCAGCTCCCACGCATAGGTGGAACCGGACGCGAACGTGAGCGAGCCGTTGTTGACGGCAAGGGTGCCGGGGCTGTTGCCGGGGGCGATTGAACCGCCGCTGGCCACAGTCAGTGTGCCGCCCAGCTCGCCGTTGCCGCTGATCGTCCCGCCGAGTGCGGCCGTGCCAGTCCCGGTTACGGTGCCGCCCGTCCCGACCACGACGTTGTTGGCGATCGTCACGCCCGAGTCGAGCGAGAGTGCGCTGCCGGAGGTTGGATCGGCCGCGCACGGTCGCTGACCCCGGCAATCGTCGCATACGAGCGCAAGCGGAGAAAATGGTCGGGGCGATAGGATTCGAACCTACGACCTCCTGGTCCCAAACCAGGCGCTCTACCAGACTAAGCTACACCCCGGGTGCAGGCGCTGAACCGTTGGGAGTTGCGAGTCCTTGTCAACGTTGCAGCGGTCGGTTCGGAGGATTCAAATATTTCGTCTTAGAATCCGATCGGGAAAGTTCGGAGCGAACGGGGCTCCATGGATTGGGCTTCGCTTTCGTTGCCTCCTCAACCGAGCCATGTCTTTGCGAACGGGGGAGTTGGGCCCTGCCCCAAGGGGGTCGCCAATCTCTTCTTGCCTCCCCCTGCGAATCCGATTCTCCTGCCCACCTTTCCCAACCTTTATCCATGGATACCATTTCTCGCGAAAATAACAGCATGCTTCCTGTCGGCGGCATCATCGTCGGCGTGATTGCCTTGCTGCTCGGCGCGTTCGCTGCAGTCAAAGTCTCCAGTCTGCAAAAGACGGTCGCAGACCATCAGCCGAAAATCGAAAAGATCGACGGCATCGAGTCCCAAGCAAGTGCCGCGGCTGCGGCGTCGGACAAAGCGGCGAAGGATGTGAAGCAGCTCCGGGACACGACCCAAGAAGCCTTCAACACGGTCGGGCCCGAGCTCGCGCGTTTGCAGGGTGCCATCACCAAGATCGAGGAAACGCAGAAGAAGCCCGTCGTCGCGGACAAAAAAGGCGGCGCTCCGGCAGTCGCCGGCCCCGGTGAATACGTGATCAAGGCGGGCGATACTTTCGCCAAAATCGCGCGCGCGCAGGGTGTCAGCCTCGCCGATATGGCGACAGTCAACCCCGGCGTCGATTCCTCGAAGCTCAAGGTCGGCCAGAAGATCAAGCTCCCGAAGAAATAATTTTTCGGCAACCCTTTGCTGCCTCCCCGCCGATCCGGCGTGGAGGCATTTTTTTTACAGTGAGCACATCGGGACCGGCGCGGTGGAAAAAACTCGGGCAGACGCCCCAGACGAAGACGCGGATCTTCGAGGTGGTGAGCGCCCGCTACCGCCATCCCGTGCGTGGCACCGAGCGTGATTTCGTCGTCGTGCAGGCTCCGGATTGGGTCAACGTGATCGCCCTTACGCCCGACCAAAAGTTGGTGCTCGTGCGACAGTTTCGCTACGGCATCGACGATTTTTCCCTCGAAATTCCAGGTGGAGTCATGGAAGCGGGGGAAGATCCCGTGGTGGCGGGTCTTCGCGAACTGCAGGAGGAAACCGGTTATGCAGGCACGTTCGTTGCGAGCCTGGGCGCGGTGCATCCGAACCCGGCGTTCCAATCCAATCGATGTCATTTCATCTTCGTTGCGGACGCGGTGCAGGCCCATCCGGTTGAGTGGGATCCGGACGAGGAAATTCAAGTGAACCTTCGCCCGGTCGAGGAGGTTTTGGCGCTGGCGCGCGCCGGCGGTATCACCCACGGGCTGGTGCTCAACGCTTTGCTCTTGTTCGAGCCCCACTGGCGGGCCCGGATGTCATCGTAGTCCGGTGGGGTTGGGCGCGGTCGGCAATAGGTCGGTATCTTGTCCCGGCCTTCGTCCGGCTCGTCGGTGCCGGTAGCCCCGGGCGTTTGACTTCGTACCGTAGCTCGATTTGCTGCGTTGTTCCCGCTGATGTCCGCACCCACGTTTGCCAATACTCCAGAGCTGCTCGGCGCTGCGACCGGAGATTTCGTCCCGTCCCCGCTGGAGCAGGAGGTACGCAAAATCTATGCCCGCAGTCCGTTGTATGCACAACGGTTCCCGCTGCACTCGGAGCCCTTGCAGTGGTCGTGTTACCGGGAAATTCCGGCTCTTTCGAAGAGCGAAATCGTAAAGCGCGGACATCAGGCATTTTTTTCCGACTATGCCGAAATCGAGCGCGGCTTGCAGGCGAAGCGTTTCGAATACGAGAGCACCGGGGGCACGACGCAGTCGCCCATGACCGTGATCATGGAGGAGGGCTGGTGGAATGCGCAGACCGAGCGCGCCTATCTCGCTTCGCCGGTCTTGCGGCAGTTTGTGGGTCGCCCCTGCCGGAAGTGCGTTCTGGCGCCAGTAGGCTGTTCGAGCAACCTCTGCCCCTACGAGGATCATCCCTTTCCTCACCGCTATTTCGACGGCACGGTCTACCTGAATCTGTCGAGCGATCCCTTTGCTTTTCCCGAAACGGAGTGGGATCGGATCGTGCTCGAATTACAGGCTACGCAGCCCGAGGTGCTCGAGGGCGAGCCGGTTTATCTCGCCTTGCTGGCACGGGCGGCGAAAAAGCGCGGCGCCCGCGTGCCCAGCCTGCGGGCCGTGATCCTGACCTACGGCAAGGCGAGTGCGCAGCACGGCCGGCAGATCGCCGAGGTCTTTCCGGCGCAGCAGGTCGATCTGTACGGCTCTACCGAGGCGGGTTACCTCTTCGTGGGCGATGCCTTTCAGGACAACTCGAAGGTAATCGACGCCAACGCGTTTATCGAACTCGTCCCCTGGCGGGCCGGGCTGCCGGGCGTGTTTCAGATTTACGTGACGACACGGGGGCGCGAAGCGATGCCCCTCCTCCGGTATCATACCGGTGACATCGTCCAACAATTCCCAACCGGATTCCGCCTGCTCGGGCGGGAGGGCAACTTATATTTTCGGCCCGATGGATCGCTCGTCTCCCCGAGCGATGTCGACCGGGCCCTGCCGACAAATTTTGTTTGTTGGCACTACTGCCTGATCCAGACCGCCGAGAACCGATGGGACTTCCACTACGTCGCCGACCATACGGCCGTGCATGGTGAGGTGGAATCGGCGCTGGCGCAAATGCTCGGTGCGGGTGCACGGGTGAATGCCTTCCGCCGCAAGTTCATCGCGCCGGCGGCGAGCGGCAAATTTGCCCTGCTGAAGCCGCTGGCCAAATAAGCTTTGGAGTGGCGGTGGGGAGTGGGCTCATCCTCAAAGTCGAGCGGCGAAGGGGTGGCGGGCAGGCGAGCGGGCATAATGCCTTCTGGAAAAGGTTAGGCTCCCTTATAAGCGTGATATCTCGTGCCCGCGCCTTTACTTCGCGGGGTGGCTCCCCGATTTTTGCGCTTCGCCTCTTCCCCAACCGCGAATTTCTGCGATGAATTTTGTTGGATCCATCCTCCGTTCCTCGATCGGCCGCAAGGTGCTCATGGCTGTCACGGGCCTTTTGCTGATCGCCTTCGTCGTCGGGCACCTCGTGGGCAACCTGCAGGTCTTTCAGCACCCGGACCATATCAACGGTTATGCCCAGTTCCTGCATCAACTCGGGCCGTTGCTGTGGGTGGCGCGCATCGGTCTCCTAGTTTGTGTTTTCCTGCACATCTGGGCCGCGACCGTGCTGACTCTGGAAAACAAACGGGCGCGTGGCGCCGAGCCCTACGCGGTGCAGCACACGATCCGGGCGACCCTGGCTTCGCGTTGGATGCGGATCACGGGCTACGTCGTGCTGGCGTTCGTGATTTACCACCTGGCCCACTTCACGTGGGGCGCCGCGCAGAGCGCCACGTTCAAGGAGAACCTCAAGCACTACACGATGCAGGACGAGTATCGCGTCGCCGGCTTTCCGGTCGTCAAGGCGGGGACTGAAGTCCTCGACGTGCACACCATGGTCATTCGCGGATTTCAGAATCCGGTGGTGGCCCTTTTTTACATCGTCGCCGTCGGTCTGCTAAGTTTTCACCTGCTTCACGGTTTCGACAGCATGTTTCAAACCCTGGGCCTCCGGTCGTCCCGGTGGGCCGGTGGGCTGCGCAAAGTCGCGGTCGTGTTTTGCGCCCTCTACTTCTTCTTTAATCTCACCATCCCCGGTGCCGTGCTGGCGGGCCGGTTGCAGCCGCGGCCGGCAAGTGTCGCGGTCGTGAGACGCTGAGGAATCTTTTCTTCCAACTTCCAACCCAATTCGCGCCGCGTCCCATGGCCACGCTCGACCCTAAGATTCCCTCCGGCCCGCTTGCCGACAAATGGCGCAAGCACAAGGTGGACATCAAGCTCGTCAATCCCGCCAACAAGCGGAAATACGAGGTGATCGTTGTCGGCGCCGGTCTGGCGGGCGCCTCCGCGGCCTCCACCATGGCCGACCTCGGCTACAAGGTGAAGTCGTTCGTGTTTCACGACAGCCCGCGCCGGGCGCATTCCATCGCGGCCCAGGGTGGCATAAACGCAGCGAAGAATTACCAGAACGACGGTGACAGCGCCTACCGGCTGTTCTACGACACGATCAAGGGCGGCGACTATCGCTCGCGTGAAGCCAACGTCCACCGGCTGGCCGAGGTGTCCGTCAACATCATCGACCAGTGCGTGGCGCAGGGCGTGCCGTTCGCCCGGGAGTACGGTGGTCTCCTGGCAAATCGATCCTTTGGCGGCGCCCAGGTGTCGCGGACATTTTACGCCCGGGGCCAGACCGGCCAGCAGTTGCTGCTCGGCGCGTACTCCGCCCTTTCCCGCACCGTGGGGGCCGGCCTCGTCGAGCTCCACACCGAGTGCGAGATGCTGGATCTCGTGATCGTCGGCGGCCAGGCCAAGGGCATCATCGTACGCAATCTCATCACCGGAGCCATCGAGCGGCACGTGGCCGATGCGGTGGTCCTCGCGACGGGTGGTTACGGCAATGTCTTCAACCTGTCGACGTACGCGCGGGGCTCGAACGCTACGGCCATCTGGCGCGCCTACAAGCGCGGCGCCTGTTTCGCCAACCCGTGTTACACGCAGATTCACCCGACCTGCATTCCGGTCAGCGGCGACTATCAGTCTAAGCTGACCCTGATGTCGGAGTCACTGCGCAACGACGGCCGCATTTGGATCCCCAAGAAAAAAGAGGACTGCAAAAAGGATCCGAACTCCATTCCGGATGCCGACCGCGACTACTATCTTGAGCGGATGTATCCGGCTTTCGGCAACCTCTGCCCGCGCGATATCGCTTCGCGCGCCGCCAAGCGGGTGTGCGACGAGGGTCGTGGCGTCGGTCCGACGGGACTCGGCGTTTACCTAGATTTTTCCGACGCGATCCGGCGGCTGGGCGAAAACGGCGTGCGCGAACGCTACGGCAATCTCTTCGACATCTACCACGAGATCACGGGAGAGAGTGCCTACCAGACGCCGATGCGCATTTTTCCGGCCGTCCACTATACGATGGGCGGGCTTTGGGTAGACTATAACCTCATGTCGAACATCCCGGGCCTCTTCGTGCTCGGCGAGGCCAACTTCTCCGACCACGGGGCGAACCGCCTCGGCGCGAGCGCCCTCATGCAGGGCCTGGCCGACGGGTATTTCGTCATTCCCTATACGGTCGGTGACTATCTCGCTGCGCAGAAGCCCGGCTCGCGGCCGAGCGCCGACGGTCCGGAGTTTATGGCGGCCGAGGCGGCGGTGCGGACGATGACCAGCCGCTTCCTCGAAAACAAGGGCAAGCACCCCGTCAGCCACTATCACAAGCGCTTGGGCAAGATCCTGTGGGAATTTTGCGGCATGGCGCGGACCAAGGCGGGCCTCGAAAAGGCGCTGCAACAGATCCCGGCGCTGCGCGAAGAATTCTGGGCCGATGTGCTGGTGCCCGGCTCCGCCGACACGCTCAATCAATCGCTCGAACAGGCCGGGCGCGTCGCCGATTTCATCGAACTCGGCGAATTGATGTGTCTCGACGCGCTTACCCGCGAGGAGAGCTGCGGGGGCCACTTCCGCGAGGAACACCAGCATCCCGACGGCGAATGCAAGCGTGACGACGAGAAGTTCGGTCATGTGGCGGCCTGGGAGTATCAGGGCGCCGGCCAGCCGCCGCTCCGCAACATCGAGCCCCTCAACTACGAATTCGTGAAGATGAGCGTGCGCAATTACAAGTGACGCACGTTCGCCTGCCCTACTGAACGCGCCGGATTCCCGCCCGCATCTTCCCATCCCCTCTTCGTCATGGTTGCCGAAAACACCACTCAGCCTTTCAGTATCACGCTCCGCGTCTGGCGTCAGGCCGGCCCGAATCAGCCCGGCAAATTCGTCGACTACGCCGCGACGGGCCTCAGCCCGCACATGTCCTTTCTGGAGATGCTCGACGTGGTGAACGACGGACTCACCACGAAGGGCGAGGAGCCCATCGCTTTCGCGCACGACTGTCGCGAGGGCATCTGCGGCACGTGCTCCTGCACGATCAATGGCAAGCCCCACGGCCCGGGGCGGGGCATCGCCACCTGCCAGCTTTACATGCGCAGTTTCCGGGACGGCGACGTGCTCGTCGTCGAGCCGTTCCGCGCCGAGGCATTTCCTGTCGTCAAGGATCTGGTCACCAACCGCAGCGCGTTCGACAAGATCCAGCAGGCGGGCGGCTTCATCACCGCGCGGGCCGGTTCCGCCCCGGAGGCGAATTCCCTGCCCGTGCCCAAGCCCGATGCCGATCTCGCAATGGACGCGGCGACCTGCATCGGTTGCGGCGCGTGCGTGGCGGCCTGCAAGAATGCCAGCGCGATGCTCTTTGTCGCGGCCAAGGTCGGGCATCTCGGCCTGCTGCCTCAGGGCCAAGCCGAGCGGGACAAGCGGGTGCTCGCGATGGTCGAGACGATGGACGCGCTCGGCTTCGGCAACTGCTCCAACCAATACGAATGCAGCGCGGCGTGCCCGAAACTGATCTCGCACGATTTTATTGCGCGGATGAACCGGGACTATCTCGGGGCCACCTGGCGTGCGGCGTTCCGGCCCGAGTCGCAGTCGACCGGCGGCGGGGCGGGGTGATTTCCGGGGTGCGGTCCGACCTGCGCTATCGCGTGGGTCTCTCGTCCGCGACCGGTCCGTTTCCGGGCGCGGGCCAGTGGCCGGAAAATTAAAATACCGACAACGCCCGGGCGCTCTCCAGTACGATCCAGGCGCAGCCGCCGGCGAGGCCGAGGCGGAAAAGGTTTCGCGCCATCTTGCGGCCACGCAGCACGACATCGTGGAGATCGGTGTCGAGTGACTTGCGATTCGTCTGGGTCATGAAGCTCACGAACCGGGGATCCCGGAACCGGCCCCGGGGATCGCGCCGCAGGCTGAAGCGCAGCGACGACCGGTGGCAAAGGTTGAGTAAAAATCGCAACACGCGCCCGATATCCGAATTAAGTGTCGTTTTTTCAATCCGAAACCGGCTACGTTGCTGGCTTTCACGTATTTTTTCCCATGCACCATTTCCAATACTCGGGCTCCGACCTGCACTGTGAGTCGGTTGATCTCGGTGCGGTTGCCAAGCTCTACGGCACGCCGACCTACGTTTATAGCGCGTCGACTATGGAGGATAATTTCCGCCGGCTGCAGCGCGGACTGGCGGGGCTGGATGCGCAGCTGTGCTATGCGATGAAGGCCAACTCGAATCTCGGGGTCCTTCGGCATTTCGCGAACCTCGGGGCCGGGTTCGATCTCGTGAGCGGCGGTGAAATCCGCCGGGTGCTCGTCGCAGGCGCCGAGGTGCGGACGAGTGTTTTCGCCGGCGTCGGCAAGACTGAAGCCGAGATCAAGCTCGCCCTGCAGAACGGGATTTTCGCGTTTCACGTCGAGAGCGAGCCGGAGCTGGCCCGCATCAACCACGTCGCCGGCACCCTCGGCCTCAAAGCGCCCATCGCCATCCGGGTGAACCCGGATGTCGACGCCCACACCCACGCGAAAATCACCACCGGGAAAAGCGACAACAAGTTCGGCATTCCGCTCAAGTATGCCGCCGCCGCCTACGAAGCCGCCGCGAAATACCCGCACCTCGCGATCAAGGGCGTGCAGATGCACATTGGCTCCCAACTCACTTCGGTCGGTCCGTTTGTCGAGGCGGTGGAGAAGGTCGGTCCCTTCGCCGCCGAACTGAAGGCGAAGTACGGCATCAGCTATTTTTCGATCGGAGGGGGCATGGGCATCACTTATCGCGATGCCTTGGCCAGCGGTCAGCAGGCGTGGTGGGACAGCCAGCCGGCGGACAAGCGGCCCCTCACGCCCGAAACCTACGGCGCGGCCCTCGTCCCGAGGTTGAAGCCGCTCGGCCTCAAGATTCTCCTCGAGCACGGCCGCTTCATGGTCGGCAATGCCGGCGTTCTGCTGGCCCGGGTCGAGCACCTGAAGCGGGGCGCGGGCAAGAATTTCCTGATCGTCGATGCCGCGATGAACGACCTAGTGCGCCCGGCGATGTACGAAAGCTACCACGAGATCGTGCCGGTGCACCGTGACTCCTCGCGACCGGCCCTGACGGCGGATGTCGTCGGGCCGATCTGCGAGAGCGGCGACTGTTTCGCGAAGGACCGCCAGATCCAAGAGGTGGGCGAGGGCGAAGTGATCGCGTTCATGAGCGCCGGGGCCTACGGTTATGCGATGGCCAGCCGTTACAACACGCGGGGGATGGCGGCGGAGGTTCTGGTCAAGGGCAGCGCGTTCGAACTGGTGAATGCGCGGGAGACCTTCGAACAGATCGTCGCCGGCGAGAAGGTCCCGGCATTTCTGAAGTAGGGCGGAACGAATCCGGTGCTCCGGGCGACGACAAGTTTCCAACCGGCCGGCGCCCGATTTCTTGAGTTCCACATCCGTTTAATTCTGGTTTAGTCCTGCGCATGAACTTCGTCGTCGTCGGAGCCGGGGCTTGGGGCACGGCGTTCGCGCTGCACCTCGTGCGGGCCGGCCAGGCGGTCACGCTGGTGCCGCGGCGGAGCGGGCAGGCCGAAATCCTCGCGGCGAGCCGGGAAAACCGGGATTACCTTCCCGGTATCGATTTGCCCGTGGCGTTGACCATCAGTGCCGATTTGGAATCGGCGCTCGCGGCCGCCGGGGTGCTGGTGTTCGCGTGCCCGACGCAGGCGTTGCGCGAGACCGGCCTCCGCGTGCGCGCGGCCCTGCCCGGCTGGTCGAGGGTGAACCTACTGGTGAGTCTCGCCAAGGGCCTGGAGCTTGGCACTCACCTGCGTCCGTCGCAGGTGATCGCCGAGACCCTGCCCGGGCTGGTGGTCGGTGCCCTCGCCGGACCGACCAACGCCGGTGAAGTCGCGCGCGGCTTGCCCGCCGCGATGGTGCTGGCGGTGGACCGGGCTGCGGCCTGCGTCCCGGCGGTGCAGGCGGCCATCAGCGGGCCTACCTTGCGGGTCTACACCAGCGAGGATCTGCCCGGCGTCGAGTTCGGCGGCTGCCTCAAAAACATCTACGCGATCGCGGCGGGTTGCTGCGAAGGCCTGCGGCTCGGCGACAACACGAAGGCGGCGCTGCTCACTCGCGCGCTAGCCGAAATGGTTCGAGTCGGCGGATCACTGGGCGCCCGGCCGGAAACCTTCTACGGTCTCAGTGGCTTCGGCGATCTGGTGGCCACCTGCCACGGGGCGTGGAGCCGCAACCGCGAGTTTGGCCAGCAGATCGGCGAGGGCCGTTCCGCGTCGGAGTTGATCGCGCACCGCAAGACCGTGGTCGAGGGCTACAAGACCACGGAGTCGTTCGCGGGGTTGTGTGCGGAAAAAAACATCGACGCTCCGATTCTGCACGAGGTGCATGCCATTCTTTACGAGGGTAAGCAGCCGGCGGCGGCACTCGCGGCCTTGATGAACCGCGGGCTCAAGCGGGAGACAGTGACGGCCGCCACCGCCTAGGCGGCGGGAAACCGGCGGGCGAATTGAGCGGCGGCGAGTCCGTTCCCTGCTCTACGGGAATCGAAATCGCGACAATCGCGGGAGTTAAAAAAAATGCCCCGGAGCTGGCTCCGGGGCATTTGGATTTGCCGGCCGGTCGGCGTGCCCCCGCGTTGCTCAGTGCCCCGTGCCGGCCTGATGCTCCTGAATGTATTCCTGCTTCAGCCCGAGCTTCTCCGGTGCGTGCAGGACGAGCATCTTCATGCGGACGTCTTCCGGCACTTCGGTCGACGTCGCCTTCGAAACGAAGATCATCAGGAGGATCGCGAGCGGCACCGTCCAGATCGCGGGCTGTTCGCACAGGATGCGCAGCAGCGGATGAGCGGCCCAGAAGTTATTCATGGGCGAGAAGCCCGCGAAGATCTTCCCCATCGGGCCCTTGTCGAGGGCGAGCGTCGCGAGATTGGTGAGCGTCGCCGCCCCCAGGGCGAGCAGACCGCCGACGAGCATGCCGGCCGCGGCGCCCTTCATGGTCATGCCGCGCCACCAGACGCTCATGAACAGCAGCGGGAAATAACTGGCCGCCGCGATCGCGAAGGCCTGGCCGACCATGAAGTTGATCTCCAGCGGCTCGACGAAACAGCCCAGCGTTATGGCGACGCCGCCGACGATCACGGCGGAAAACTTGAACGCGGTGAGACGCTCCGCCGAACTGGCCTTCGGCCGCAGCATCCGGCCGTACACATCGTGGGCAAGCGCGCCGGTCATCGAGACCAGCAGGCCGCTGAACGTGCTCATAAACGCCGCAAACGCCCCCGCGCAGGTGATGCCGCTCAGGATCGAGCCGAGCACGCCGAATTTCTGCCCGACCAGGGTCGGCAGTTCGAGCACCACCTTGTCGGTGCCCTTGGCGCCCACACCCGAATACAGTTCGGGCATGAGGTCGCGACCGATCACGCCGAAAATCGGCGGAAACACGTAAAAGACGCCGATGAGAATCATCACCCACATCGTGGTGCGCTTGGCGGCGACGCCGTCCGGATTGGTGTAGAAACGGACCAGGATGTGGGGCAGTCCCGCGGTGCCGCACACCAGCGCCATGATCAGCGAATAGGTGTAGAGCAGGGAGTAGGGTTTCTGGTGCTCGGCAAGATAGGCGGCGCGTTGCTCAGCGGGGAGGGCGGCGGCGGCGGCGTTGACGGCCTTGGTCGTGAGCGGACCGAACGGCGCGAGCCAGGCGGTGTCCTTCGGGGCCTTTTCGACGAGGGGCTTGCGCTCGACTGTGGAGGTGCTGGTGGCCGCGGGCGTTTCGCCGGGGGCGACGTTGGCGCCCACGTGGCTGTTGTAGAACCCGAAGACGGCCATCAACACGAAGACCGGCACACTGATGGCGAACATCTTGATCCAATACTGAAAGGCCTGAACGAGCGTGATGCCCTTCATACCGCCGAGGGCGACGTTGAAGGTGATCACCGCGCCGACGAGCACCACGCCGGCCCAGTAGGGAATGCCGGGGAAGATGTAGGCCAGCGTCACGCCGGCGCCCTTCATCTGCGGCATCGTGTAGAAAAAGCCGATGAAGAGAACGAAGCAGACGGCGATCTTGCGGAAGAGCGGCGAATCGAACCGGCCCTCAGCAAAATCCGGGATCGTGTAAGCTCCGAACCGGCGCAGTGGCCCGGCGATGAAGAGGAGCAGGAAGAGGTAGCCGCAGGCGTAACAGACGGGATACCACAATGCATCGTAGCCGCTCGACATCACCATGCCGGCGACACCCATGAACGAGGCGGCGGACAGGTATTCGCCGGAGATGGCGGAGGCGTTCCAGCCGACTGAGACCGAGCGGCCGGCGACGAAAAAGTCACTGGCGGTCTTCGAACTCCTAGCCGACCAGAAGCCCATGCCAATGGTGGCGACCACGGTGACGAACGAGAAGGCGAAGATCCAGGGATCGACGCCGCCGAGGAAAGCGAGGTGGGGCAGCATGGTCAGCGGATCTCCTTTACGTTCCGGACCTGTTCGACTTCCTCCTCCTCCAGCGCGATGGAGCGCCGGATGAACACCCACGCGAGGATCCAAACGAAGGGGAAGAACAGCACGCCGAGGATGAGCCAGCTCAGGGTGAAGCCGGCCACGCGGGTCGCCATCAGGGCGGGGACGAAATAGTTGAGAAGGGGCATCCCGATCAGCGCGATGAGGAACGCGGTGGCGCAAGCGATGGAGAGGCTAAGTTGTCGGCGCATCAGGGAGCGTAAAAACGACTCGCTGTGCACCACGTCGTCGTGGGCAGGGTGGGAGGGGGACATGCGAAGCCGAGGTTGCGAGGCACCTTGCGCGGCGCAAGCCCGGGAAATCGCAAAAATACGGGCCGGTTGCCCCCCTCCCCGGCGGATCGCGGGCGAGGGGCCTCCGGCGGCGGAGAGACGGGGCGGTCTGGCCGGGGATTTGGAGCCGGTCATGAAGGGTCGCGGTGACCGGCCGGAAGCGGCTCGGGCCGCAGCCCGCCAAGCCCCAGTCGCGGAACTCCCAATCCTTCTTCATCACGGCGTGCCCGGCTTCGAGCAGGGTGTTGTTGAGGAAAATCTCTTCGCCGGACAAACCGACCAGAAAAGATATCGGCCAGGTAGCGGTCGTATTTGTCGGGCTTGGTGGTGCTGATCGTGATCAGCCTGCGCCCCGCTCACCAGCGACTCGGTGAAGCGCTTCGCGCCTTGCCCTCGGGCGTGTCGATTTCCGGGCAATCAAGGTCGCGGAGCCGCAGCTTCTGCTTCACCCAGCGCTCCAGTTCGAGCACCACCTTCACCCAAGGCGTGTCACCGTCCACGACCTTGAGCACGACGGCTTGCTAGGTGAAGAGATCGGCCTTGGTGGCACCCGCGGCCCGTTCACTTCGACCTCGGCGACGGATTCTGCTGCCGGGTGATGATCACGACGGCGGTGACAATGATCGCCGAGGCGACGAGCGTGCGCGACGAGATGGGCTCGCCGAGTACGAGCCAGCCGAGTGCGACAGCGACGATCGGGTTGACGTAGGCATAGGTCGCCACGCGCGCGGGTGTGCTGTGCTTCATCAGCCAGACGAACGTCGAGAAACCGATGATCGACCCGGCGACGACGAGGTGGGCGAACGCCGTCCACGACCGTCCCGAGATCGCGGCGAGGTCGAAGCGGCCGAAGTCGCCGTGCACCAGGGCGACCACCATCAGCCCCGTGCCGCCGCACAGCAGTTGCAGCGATGATGCGACAAAGGGATCCGTGCCGTTCTTCGAGTGACGGGAGTAGATCGAGCCGATCGACCACGAAAGGCACGCCGCGACGACCGCGAGCGCCCCCGCCGGGTTGACGCCGCCACGCGCCGTGGTTTGCCAGGGCGCGACCAGCCAGGCTGTCCCCGCGAAACCCAGCAGTAGGGCTCCCGCGGTCACGGCTCGGGGCCGCGCGCCACCGGGCCATGCCCATTCCGTCAGGACGATGAACAACGGAGTGACGCCGACGAGCAGCGCCGTGATTCCGGAGGGCACGTTCAGCTCGGCCCAGACGACGAAACCGTTGCCGCTCACCAGCAGGAACGCGCCGATGATCGCGTTTGCCAGCCATTGCCGGAGCGTCGGCCACGCGGCGCCACGCAGCTTGAGGAAAGTGAACAATAGGACGCCCGCGGTCAGGAAGCGCGCGCCCGCCATCAGGAAGGGTGGCATCGTTTCCACGGCGATGCGGATGCCGAGATAGGTGCTGCCCCAGAGCAAATAGATGGAGGCAAACGCCAGAATCAGCGCGATGCGGGCCGGCGGGCGGGCGGCCGATGGCCACGCGGGTGGCGGGTCGGGAGCGGTGGCGGTCTGAGTCACGGCCGGAGGGAGAGGGCGAGAGGATCGGACGGTAGCGGGCGGAGTGGCAAAGGTGGCGTCCGACGTTTGCCACTCGCACGGTTTTAACAAGCGGGGATCGTGCCGATGACACGATCGCGATGCGTTCATTTGGTGATTTCTGGGAGGCTTGAGCTGTGAAGCCTTTTTTGGTTACTGCGCCCTCGCCGCGTTTCGACCGTCCCATCGGGGCGGAGGCGGCGTGGCTCCATTTCGAGCACCTCCGAGAGGCTCTCGCGACAAGCCTGGAGTGACGGACCGGTGCGTTGACAGCACGGGCAGCTTGGGGCGGGCTGCGGGGCGATGCAGGAAAGCGCGCGCGAATTTTCCCTCTTGGTGGTGGAGCTGGTGAAACGGTTTTTTGCGCAGAACGGGCGGGACCTTCCGGCGGCAGCCGACCTCGACGGGCTGGCCGCGCGCCTGTTCGCGTTGTTGGGCGAGCGGGGCTTGCCGCCGCCGCTGCCGCCGAGCGAGGCGGGTTCACCGGGCGGAATGGCTGAGGCGGAATATTTACCCTTCGTGACCCGGGTGCTGGGGGGATCGATGGATGTATTGCTGGCGGAGTCCGCGACGCAGCTGGTGAAAGCGTGCTTCTATCCGGAATTCACGAAATGTCGGAATTCATTTGGGGAAGTGGCGGCGGACGGATCGTGCCGGCGCCAGGAAGTCGACCGGGCGCGGAAACGTGTGAGCGGGTCGCATTGCGTGGATTGCCCCTATTGGCTGCGGCTGGCTCCGGCCGCCCACGGGAAATTTCTGGCGAAGCACTGGCGGGACGGCCCGGGCGCCTTCGCGAAGGATCGCGGGCTATTTTTGCCCGAGGATTTTCGGGCGCTCCGGTGCTGGGTCCGGGCGCGGGCCGCAACCAGTGCGGAACGGCCGCAATCGGCCGGAAAGTGATGGCCCGGTTTAACCGCGGGCGCCCGAAAGCGCCGGTTTAGGAAAGCGCCGCGAGTCCGCCCTGCAGGTTCGGGTGTGGCGCATAGAGGGCGGCAATTTTTTGGACGTGGACGGCGTCGGGCTTCTCCGGGGCATAGGCGAAGCAGCCAGCGAAATTGTCTGGCGTGAGCAGTTTTTCGGCGCCGAGCCAGCGGGCGAAATCGACTAGTTCCTCGTGAGGGAAGGCCGGGGTATTCCAGGCGATCGCGTGCCGGTCGGCGACCGCGAGCGCGGCGCCGAGGCTCCGAGCATCCGCCATGGGGACGAGCAGGGTGACGGCTTGGATGCGCTCATCAGGCCGGCGCAGGATTTCCAGGCTGGAGCGGATGGCGGTGGCCGATACGGCGGCGCCGGCGGCGAGCAGGATGGGCGCCGGCAGCCGGTCGGAGGGGTGGGCAAGCGTGCCCACGTCGGTGCCACCGAGCAGACCGGCAACCCCGGGGTAGTTGGCCGGAGTCTCGACGTTCAGCAAAAAGCTTAACGTCGGGCGCAGACCGCATTCGACGAGGAGATCGCCGGCGAACGTCCCGCCCGTGGCCGTGTTAAGAAACGCGGGCACCGTGGCATCGCTGAAAAACAGGCAGATGATCCGGGGGGACGAAGGCTCATGTTTTAAGGCGGGCGAGGATGGCATCCGCTGGTTCGCGGCCGAGGAGAGGCCCGACGGCATCCAGCCGCTCCTGGGCGGTGACGACAAACGCGCACCGCGGAGCGCCACGACGCACGCAGGCGATTTCCTCGCAACCGAGCGCCTCGCCGCTGATGTATCCTAAAAAGCCTTGCAGCACGCCGGCGGCGAGCGGGTCGACAAAATCGTCGAGGTCGGCCAAGGCCTCGACGAAGCAGCTGTGTTCGAGCCAAGCAACCACGAGGCCATGCTGCGCGGCGTCGGTGAGATCCAGCTTAACCAAGCCCCAGCCGGTGCAGCGCGAAATAACGTTCGATGAGGACCAGACAGGCTTCGAGGGGCAGTCCGCTGAGTGCGGGCTTGCCGAGCCGGGAGAGTTCGCCGTCGAGATGCCGGGCGATGTTCTTAGCTCGCGCGCAGGGCGGCCTGCCGTTGGCGGCGTTGATCGCGCAGGCGGAGAAACCGCATGATGTCGCCGGCGAAAACCAGGAGCGCCACGATGAGGACGATGCCGATCATGAGCGGCGGGAGGCGGAAGAAACGGCGGAGGATCAGGGCCCCGCCGCAGCAGACGACGACGAAGATGAGATGGGTGATCACCTTGAAACGCGCCGCCCGATAGGCGCGGTCAAGGTCGACGAAGTTCTGCGGGTCGGCGGACATGCCTAGATCGCGGCCTGGCCTCAGCTGATCTTCGCCTTCAGCACCCGGTTGGTGATGTTGGCGAGCGCGGTTTCGGGGCTGATCTTTTTCTGCTGCCAGAGGCCGAAGACGACGTTGTCCATCAGGCACATTCCCTCCTTCACGCCGGTCTCCATCGTGTTGCGCAGGCCCGCGGACTTGCCCTCGCGGATCAGGTTCTGGATCGCGGTGTTGCTGATGAGGATTTCGCAGGCCAGGGCGAGGCCGCCGTCGAGGGCCGGCAGCAGGCGTTGGCAGGCGATCCCGCGCAGGCTCTCCGCCACGCTGGCGCGGATCTGCGTCTGCTGGGCCGGGGGAAAGACGTCGAGCAGGCGGTTGAGCGTCGTGGAGGCATCGCTGGTGTGCATGGTGCCGATGACGAGGTGGCCGGTTTCGCTGGCGCTGATCGCCATCTCGATCGTCTCCAGATCGCGAAGTTCGCCGATCACGATCACGTCGGGATCCTCGCGGAGCGCACCCTTGAGCGCGGAGGCGAAAGAACGGGTGTGCGGCCCGACCTCGCGCTGCGTGACATTGCAGCCCTTTGCCGCCTGCACGACCTCGATAGGATCCTCCACGGTGATGATGTGGTCGGTGCGGGTCTCGTTGAGGTAGGCGACCATCGAGGCGAGTGTCGTGGTCTTGCCGGAGCCGACGGGCCCGGTGATTAGAATCAGGCCATTGTGATAGGAGAGCAGTTTCTTCAGCGTCTCCAGATGGGCCGTGTAGCCGAGATCGGCGAGCGTGCGGGTCTCGGAGGGCACCATGCGGTAGGCGCCGGCGGCACCGTTCTTGTGAAACATCAGGTTGACGCGGTAGCGGTCGGTAGCGGACAGTGCCAGGGCGTAGTCGTAGTCCTTGCGCTTAAGAAAGATCTGTTTCTGGCCGTCGGAAAGGAGCGCGACGTTGAGCCGCAGCGCATCCTGAGCGGTGAGCGCGTAATCGGAAAGATAAGACAGCGCACGATTCTTGCGGATGAACGGCCGGGCGCCCGTCGACAGGTGAAGATCGCTGGCGCCGAATTGAGCGGTCGATTTCAGCAGGTCGCGGAAGGTGTCGCGGAGCGCGGGATCGTCGAGCTGTCCGATCGTTTCGAATAGAAATGCGGGCGCGCCCACGGTGCGATCGCTGGGAGCGCCGGCGATCGTGCCAACCCGGCCCGTCGAAACGAAGGGTGCAGCCGTTTCGCTTTCGGCAAAGGGATCGCTGGCCGGTGCCCCCTCCGCGCCTTTGGCTACCGCCAGTTCGGCCAGCTTTTCGAGTGCCTCTACATCCGCGACGATGCCGGCATCGATGAGCTCCTGCGCAAAACTCATGAGATCGGCGTCCGCGCCGAGGGTGGCACGAACCTGTAACGCCTGGGGGCGGGTGAAAAGGCCTTGATCGATGCCAAGACGGGCGAGCCAACGGGTGGCGTTGTTCATGCTCAGGGTGGGCGAAGTTTGCTGCGGTGTCGTATCAAGCCAAGCGCGAAGGCTCTTCCGGTGCGCAATCGCCGCCATCCGTCCCCCGATTTTTCGCGCGGGCGATCATGGCTGTACGTGCCTGGCGCCTTCGAGCGGCGTGATGCGGAGGCCGATGCCATCGGGGTCATTGATTTCCTCGGACGCGGCTGCCCCGGCGTGCGCAAAGGTGGCACGGACCAGTCCGAGGGCCCCGGCGGGACGGGGCTGGCGCGGACGTCCCCAGTTATTGAGCCCGATATGGTGGTGATAGCCATCGGCCGCGAGGAAACGCGCCCCTGGAAAACTACCCTGCATCAGCTGCATCCCGAGTGCCTTCCGATAGAAGGCATCGCTGCGGTCGAGATCCGTTACCCGCAAGTGCAGGTGTCCCCAATGGGCTCCCGCGGCGATCCGGGTTTCATCGGGCTTCGGGCGCCCCGGCGCGGTGCCGGCGGCGATGAGAGATTCCACATCGAGCGTTTGGGTCACCATGGCGAGTTCTCCGTTGTGAAACGGCCAGCTCTCGCGGGGTCGGTCGGCATAAAATTCCAGCCCGTTGCCGTCGGGATCCGAAAAATAAATCGATTCGCTTACCCCGTAGTCGGAGAAACCGTCGAACTCAACCCCGCGCGCGCCGGCGAAGCTCAGCCACGCGCCCAGGGCCGGCCGTCCCGGGAAGAGCAGGGCGGCATGAAATAGTCCGGCGGCATCCGGCGGTTGCGGTGGAGCCGCGCGATCTTCCGTCAAGATCAGGAGGGGAGCCGCAGCGCCGGCGGTGCCGAGTTCCGCCTGCCCGGCAGTTTGCCGCAACGCGATCAAACCCAGCTGTTGCGTATAGAAATCCCGACTCCGGGTGAGATTGGCCACCCGGAGGTGAACGGCGGTCAGATGCAGGGAGGGGTTCATCGTGGGGGACGGGGGAATCTCGCCGAATCGGGGCGTGGCAGCCAGGTATATGGTGGTTGCAAACTCGCCTGTTTCGCCGAGGCTGTCGGGTCTCTATTGTCATGTTAAAGAAAATATTTGCGAAGTTGCGCGACACCCTCTCGCCCTCGCGCTCCGCCAAAGCGGCTCCGGCCGCAGACAAATCTCCCTCCCATCCCGCGAAACCCCATGTGGGCGCGCATCGCGGTGAAGCCCGTTCCGATCGTGGTCTCAATCACGGGGCCAAACCCCACGGTGACAAGCCGCACGGGCAGCCGCGGGATCCGCGGGCTGGCGGCGCTCACGAGCAGCGTCCGCGACGCGATGACTACGGTCCGCGTCGGGACGATCGCGGCGGTCGCGGTGGTTCGGGTTCGTCGGGCGGCCGGGGGCATTCTTTTCGCTCCGGCGATGGTGGGCGCGGTGGCCGCGGGGGACCGGCTGATGCCCATGCCAAGCGTGAGCGGCCCGTGATCGACAAGACGTTCGACCATCCGCGCACCACCGACGTCAAACCGGCCACCCCGGTCAATGTGCCGAAGATGGACACGGCCTTTACTGCGCTCGGGTTGAGCGACGCGCTGGCGTTTGGCGTGCAGGAAATGGGCTACGTGACGCCCACGCCGATTCAGGTGCAGGCCATCCCCGTCGTTCTCAAGGGCGGCGACGTCATCGGTTCGGCGCAGACGGGCACGGGCAAGACGGCGGCGTTCGCGCTGCCGATCATTCAACGACTCGGCGGGCACGGTGCGCTGCGCGTGCTGATTCTCGAACCGACGCGTGAACTTGCGTTGCAGGTCGAAGAGGCGTTTCAGAAATTCGCCAAGTTCACCGACCTGCGGGTGACGATCGTTTATGGTGGTGTCGGTTACGGAAAGCAGGAAGACGACCTGCATCGCGGGATGGACATCGTCGCCGCCACGCCCGGCCGCCTGCTCGACCATCTCGAGCGCGGCAACCTCAACTTGGACAAGATAGACATCCTCGTGCTGGACGAAGTCGACCGGATGCTCGACATGGGCTTTTTGCCTGACGTGAAGCGCATCGTGCAAAAATGTCCGAAGAACCGACAGACGCTCTTTTTCACCGCCACCCTCCCGCCGGAACTCGAACAACTGGCAGGTTGGGCGTTGCGCGATCCGTTGAAGGTGGAAATCGGCCGGCAGCGTTCGCCGGCCGAGACCGTTTCCCACGCTTTTTATCCGGTGGTGGCATCGCAGAAGTTCGACCTGCTGCAGCTGTTGCTGGAGCAGACCGACTTCAAGAGCGTGCTGATCTTCACCCGCACCCGCATGGGCGCCGATCGCATCGCGCACCGGCTGGTCAGCAAGGGCCACACGGTGGGCGTCATGCATTCGGATCGCAGCCAGCGCGAACGGATCGAGGCCCTCGACGGCTTCAAGAGCGGCCGGTTTGAGGTGCTCGTCGCCACCGATATCGCTGCCCGCGGCTTGGATATCGCGGGGGTATCGCACGTGATCAATTACGACGTGCCGGAAAACGCCGAGGATTACGTGCATCGCATCGGGCGCACCGGTCGGGCGCAGGCCACCGGCGATGCGTTCACCCTCGTGACCGAGGAGGACGTGCGCGATGCCCGTTCGATCGAGCGCTACATGGGTCTGGCTGTGGAGCGGAAAAAAATCGAGGGCTTCCCCTACATCTATTCGGCGTTGTTCGACGAAAAGGCCCTCGCGGAAACCGCGGCGGCCGCGGCCAAACCCGCGAGTCGTCTGACGCGGGGCATGCGGCGCTGAGCAGGCTTCGAAGGACCGGGCCGGGGGCGCGGCCCGGCCCTTCTCGAGCGGTACCGGATTCGCGTGGCGGGCGCCGTTGCGGCCGGCCGGAGATGCTGCAGAAACGCGCCGGCGGCCACGCTGACCAGCGCGCAGCACATCACCAGACATTCGGGGGCAGTCGGCGGTTGACCGCCAGCGCAGTCATGCCGAACACTTCCAGCTCGTCCCCGGACTTCAGTTCAACGCCTCAAGGAGAAAACCACCATGTCTGCCGAAGCCAAATGCCCCTTCAATCACACCGCCCCCGCGGGCGGCACGTCGAATCGCGACTGGTGGCCGAATCAGTTGCGGCTCGAACTCCTGAGCCAGCATTCCGCCAAGTCCGATCCCATGGATCCGGGCTTCAACTACGCGGAGGAGTTCAAGCGCCTCGATTTCGCGGCGCTGAAGAGAGATCTCGCGGCGCTGATGACCGACTCGCAGGACTGGTGGCCGGCTGACTTCGGCCACTATGGGCCCTTGTTCGTGCGCATGGCGTGGCATAGCGCCGGCACCTACCGCACCGGTGACGGCCGCGGCGGCGGCGGCCGGGGCCAGCAGCGTTTCTCCCCGCTCAACAGCTGGCCGGACAACGTTAGCCTGGATAAGGCGCGCCGCCTGCTCTGGCCGATCAAGCAGAAATATGGCCGGAAGATCTCCTGGGCCGACTTGATGATCCTCACGGGGAACGTTGCATTGGAGACGATGGGATTCAAAACGTTCGGCTTCGGCGGCGGTCGCGCGGACGTCTGGGAGCCGGATCAGGACGTATATTGGGGGTCGGAGCACAAGTGGCTCGACGACAAACGTTACACCGGCGACCGGGACCTTGAAAATCCGCTCGCAGCCGTGCAGATGGGGCTGATTTACGTCAACCCGGAAGGCCCGAACGGCAACCCCGATCCGCTCGCGGCGGCCAAGGATATCCGCGAGACCTTCGCCCGCATGGCGATGAACGACGAGGAGACGGTGGCACTCATCGCCGGCGGCCACACCTTCGGCAAGACGCACGGCGCCGCTCCCGCGTCCCATGTGGGGTCGGAGCCCGAGGCGTCCGGACTCGAAGCGCAGGGCTTGGGTTGGCAGAACAGCTTTGGCTCCGGCAAGGGCGGCGACGCGATCACCAGCGGCCTCGAGGTCACGTGGACCACCACGCCCACGAAGTGGAGCAATAATTTTTTCTGGAATCTGTTCAGCTTCGAATGGGAGCTGACGAAGAGTCCGGCCGGGGCGCAGCAATGGACGCCGAAGCATGGTGCCGGCGCCGGCACCGTGCCGCATGCGCACGACCAGACGAAGCGCATCGCGCCGTCGATGCTCACCACGGACCTCGCCTTGCGCGTCGACCCGGCCTACGAGAAGATTTCGCGGCGCTTCCTGGAGAATCCCGATCAGTTTGCCGACGCGTTTGCTCGCGCGTGGTTCAAGCTTACGCACCGCGACATGGGCCCGCGCGCGCGTTACCTTGGGACGGAGGTTCCGGCCGAGGTGCTCGTCTGGCAGGACCCCATCCCCGCGGTCAATCACCCCCTGATCGATGCGCCGGACATCGCCGCCCTGAAGGGCAAAATTCTGGCGGCCGAGTTGTCCGTCTCGGAACTAGTTTCAACGGCCTGGGCGTCGGCGTCCACGTTCCGTGGCTCCGACAAGCGCGGCGGGGCGAACGGCGCCCGCATCCGCCTGAGCCCGCAGAAATACTGGGAAGTCAACCAGCCGGCCCAGCTGTCCAAGGTGCTCGACACCCTCGAGGGCATCCAGAAGGCGTTCAACCTCGCCCAAGGTGGCGGCAAGAAGGTTTCGCTCGCCGACCTGATCGTCCTGGCCGGTGGTGCCGGCGTCGAGCAGGCGGCGAAAAATGCCGGACACGATGTCACCGTTCCCTTCACCCCGGGCCGCATGGACGCGTCGCAGGCGCAGACTGATGTGGCCTCCTTCGCCGTGCTCGAACCCATCGCGGACGGCTTCCGCAACTACCAAAAGGGCCGCTATCGCATCCCGGCCGAGGCGCTGTTGGTCGACAAGGCGCAACTGCTGACCCTGACCGCGCCCGAGATGACGGTGCTCGTCGGCGGCCTGCGCGTCCTGAAGACCAACTTCGGCGGCACGGCGCACGGCGTCCTCACGGCGCGGCCGGAGGCGCTGAC
>CANEVO010000006.1 GCA_947442255.1 Opitutia bacterium | reverse complement strand
TTAGCTCCGCGTTCTCGCGCTCCAATTCCTTCATGCGTTTGGCTTCGTTGACGTTGAGTTGGCCGAACTGCCGTTTCCAACGGTGGAATGTCACCTCGGAGATGTTATGCTCCTTGCTCACTTCCACGATGCTCTTGCCGTAATCGGCTTCCCGCAAAATGCGGATCTTCTGTTCCGTCGTGTGTCTTTTGCCTTTCATGGTCTGAGCTCCTTTAGGGCCGCAGACTAACATTACAAGTGGACCAGATTTCGGGGGATCACCGCATGATCTTTCAGGGTCTCGCCAGCACGACGGCCGCTACCGACCGCCTGATTAACCTGTCGTCTCGCGGCCGCGTTGGTCCCTCGCCGCGCACGCTTATCACCGGCTTCGTCATTGGTGGCTCGGCCCCGAAACGCGTACTTCTGCGCGCCACCGGCCCTGCGCTCACCAGCTTCGGCGTGACCGGCACCCTGCCGAATCCCCGGCTCCAACTCTACGATGGGAAGGGTAAACTTATTCTGGAGAACGATGACTGGTCCGGCGCCGAAACGGTCGAGGCCGCTGCGCGCGTCGGAGCCTTCGCGCTCGTCGCTGGTTCGAAAGACGCCGCGCTGGTCACCACGCTGGCGCCTGATACCTACACGATGCACGTCGTCGACAGCACCGGGGCTGGCATTGGCCTAGCTGAAATCTACGACGCTAGCGTGTACCCCAACGGCGAGTTCCAGCGCCTCGTTAATATCTCGGCGCGCGGCGAAGCCGGCAGCGGCGAAAACGTGCTGATCGCCGGCTTCGTCGTGACCGGTAACGCCCCGAAACGCGTTCTTATCCGCGGTATCGGGCCCGCGCTTGCGGCCTTCGGGGTCTCCGGCGTGTTGGTTGATCCCCGACTGCGCGTTTACAAAGACAACCAACTCATCGGCGACAACGACAACTGGAGCGCCGTCGCCACGGACGCGACCGCGGTGGCCTTGGCCGCCCGTGCCACGGGAGCGTTCACCCTCGGCCACGCCAGCAAGGACGCCGCTCTGATCCTCACGCTCGCCCCTGGCGCCTACACGGCGCAGGTCGCCTCGAGCCGACGGTATCAGCTCGGGCGCCGCCTTGGTTGAAATCTACGAGCTGCCGTAATCCCGCTGCGGCCGCACTTGGTCGGGAACTTCATCCCTGCGGAATTGCACGGTCGCGAGGTACGCGGCGTGAGCCAGGACTAGCTGGTCCATCACTTCCGCGTCAGCCGGGCTGGCGTCGCGTTAACAAGTAACGGCCCGACCCCTTCCACCCAGCCCGAGAAACGTGCGACGGGTGGTTGGGATATCCAAGCGATGGGACGGGGTCATGGGCGATGGTTACCGCGCAGGGTATAGCTGAATCCGCCGGAAGAAGACTTCGGCGCCTTCGGACTGGAACAGCAGCTTGCCTGACGTGAAGGTGCAGCGCGTGCCACGGTTAATCGTTTCGCCGTTGAGGATGAACGTCACCGTATCCGCTTTGCAGATAATCTCGGCTTTGTTCCACTGGCCGACGGGGCGCTCCACATCCCGGGCCCCGCGGTAACCCAAGCCGCCGCTCCAGTCGGGATCCTTGTAGGAACAGCAGAGACGCCCGCGGGCGTTTTCGTCGAATCTCACTTCCGCGCCGTTCGGGTCCCAGTTCATCTGGCCGTTGCGCAGGACCCGAACGGTGCCGGTCAAGTTGGGCGCGGGGAGAGGCGATCCGTCCTTCGCGAAACCCCGGACGCGAATAAAGTCACCGGTGGCACCCTCGATCAGTTGATACTCGACGGAGTTCATCCAGGGACCGTTGAAGTCTGCCCGGGAGTTCCCGTCCGGTCCGCGCGCGTGGACCAGAATCCCGCTGTCCAACGCCTTGTCCTTGCGCTCGCCCCAGGTGAGATCGCCCCACCGATACTCCACCACGAGGTGATAGTTGGTGTAGGACTCTTTCGTGACGAATCCGCCCCAGTTCTCACCGCTGACGCGGATGGCGGGCGCACCGTCGACGCGGTCCACGACCGAGAAGACGCGGTTGGGATCGGAGTACTTGTGGTCGACGAGCCACGTGTAGAAATTCGACAGATCCTTGCCGTTGAAGAGTGCGATCGGCTTGTCCGGTGTAATCGCGGCGGATGGATCGGCGGGAGCGTTCGCCGCGATTGCGGCCGACCGGAGGCAAGCCAGGACGGCGAAGACCGTCATGGCGAGGTAAGGAAACGGAAACGTCGGCGAGCGGAACAAGGGGTTCATTGAACAAATGCTGATTGCGGCGCGGGGCCCGAAAGGAGTTGGCAGACGGGAGACCGTCCTGTCGACGCCGTTCGATCGGAACTTGGGGTGCAGAAAAAGGGGTCACGTCGGATGCGCCCCGCGTCGAGCCATTGCGGGTGGACGCGGCGGGAATGGTCGGCGCCGAGGTAGGCGCCGAGATGACGGTTGTCGGCCCACCAATCGATGGTCGCGACGGTCTCGGGTTGCGTGGTGTCGAGCACGAGCCGGTCGGTGAAATCGCGCCGGCCCCACGCGAGCCGGCGTTCGAGCGTGACGGTGTCGCCGGCAAGCGTGATCGTCAGGTGGAACGTCTTCCACGGGCTCAACTCCGTGGAGCGGGCGGGGTCGAGGTGCCATTTTCCGACGAGGGCCGTGGTGACGGGCGTCGCGGCGGAGCCCGCGGCGATCACGCTGCAAAAAACGAAAACGCGGAGAGCGCGGAGGAGAAGCAGAGATGGTTTCATGAGCGGCCGGTCGGATCGTGCGATCTGCGGGAAGGGAGAGGTCCCTGCAACCTAGCAAAAAAAACGGGCGGAGACTCGCGTCTCCGCCCGGGCAAGGTATCGGGGAATGAATTCCCCTCGGGGACTTAGAACCGGAGGCTGTTCGTGAGCAGCCAGGTGCGGGGCATGGAGGTCATGAAGCCGCCACCGCTGAGGCCGCCGCTGCCCTCGTTGTACTCCTTGTTGGTGAGGTTCGAGATCTGGATCGCGGTCCCGATCTTGTAGCCGAACACTTCCCACGGATAGGTGGCGCCCCCATCGAACACCACGTAGTCGCCCGCGGTGACGCCGCCGCGCTTGGAGTTGGTGTTGATGTCGTTCGAGATGTTCATCACGGAGGCGTAGCGGGCGCCCAAGGTGACGGTGAGACCGCGCAGGGCGCCGTCGGAGAACGTGTACCGGTTAAACATGTTGAAGCGATACTCCGGCACGTTGGGCATCCGGAACTCATACGTGAAGTAGTAGTTCTGGTTGTTCGCCTGGATCTGGGCCGCGCTGGCCCCGGTGGGGGCATTCGCCGGGTTGAAGAAGCGCGGATCGGCGACCGTCTTGGCGGTCCACTGCCAGGAGGCGTTGGCGAGCACCTGGTAGTTGCGCCTGGGCGTCCAGATAATCTCGGCCTCCGTGCCCTCGACCTTGCGGGAGGAGGAGTTCGAATACCAGCGCACGCCACCGTTGCCGGTGCCGTAGGCGCCGCTCTTGTTGGGGCCGGCATAGTTGAGCGGTTCGTCGATTTGGCGCTGGGTGTCGTCGAGCTTCTCGTTGTTGCGGAGCAACCGGAACACCGAGAAGGTGCCGACCAGCTTGTTGTCCCACATCGAGGTCTTCACGCCGAACTCGTAGTTTTTGCCCTCTTCGTTCTTGAGCGTGTTGTTGCTGCCCGCCGCCCGAATCCGGGAGATTTCCGTGTCGGGGTTCAGCCCGATCTGAACGGCCCGAACGCGGACGAGGTTTTCGTCGGTCAGGCCGAGGAAGCCGGTGTTGGGCAGATAGGTGCGGCTGTAGGAAGCGTAGGCCGTCAGGCTCTTGGTGACGGCGTAGGAGGCGCCGAACATGGAGGAGTCGCCTTTTTTCACCAGGTAGGTTCCGACGTGATAGCTACCGACCGCATTGCTGATGCCGTAGCGGTTGATCTGCTCCGGAGTCGTGAGGGTGAGCAACTCATCCGGGAAGCCATTGAACCACGGCGGATTCGGCGAGACGCGCTGTTCGCCGTCGTATTCGTTGACGGTGCGATAGCCCGCAAAGAGGTTGAGTTTGTCGTCCATCAACGTCGCAAGATAGTTGATGTAGTACTCTTCCTTCTTCGGGTTGTAGCGGTCGACGACGGCGCGATCGATGCCGGTGACGCGGCGGATGTCGGGTGTGGGATGGATCCCCGGGTCGTATTCCGAAAAGACCTGCGTGGCGGTGAGCGGCGTGCCGTCGCGGCCATAGAGTTGCTGCAACTGCAGCGATGAGCCGACGCCGTTGTTGCCGGCCGCCAGGTTCATGTTGACCGTCGGCAGGGCCGAAGTCGTGCCCGGATAAGAGATGTTTGCCGGGATGAACGGCAGCGTGGAGGTATTGCTGATCACGGCCGGGAGCGCGCCCGAACCTGTCAGCGCCGCGCCGGGAATATTGGCGTAGAGGAAGCCGCTGTTGCCGTAATAGTTGAACAAGCTGTGATCGTAGACGCCGCCGATGAGCACCTTGTTCTTCACGCCGAGGAAGTCCTTCTTCAACACAAAGTCATACTGGTGGGTGTTGGAGTCGCGCTTGTCGCCGCGATAGGACAGACCGCTGAAGTTCATGCGGTAACCATCGGCGTAGGGCGCCGCCTGCGACGTCAGGAAGTTGTAGTAGGAATTGTTCTTCGTGAACGTGTAGCGGGCGTTCAGCCACTCGGTGGGATCGGCCTCGATGGTGAGGCCGAAGGTGCTGTCGGTGTTGTCCGTCTGGGAGCCGACGCCGCGATTGTTGAACTTGCTGTTGTAGCGGCGGGAGCCGTCGAGTTGGGTGTACGTCGCACCGCGCTTGATCGAGGTCCAGAGGGCTTGGGGCGCCACGTATTGGTTGGTGGCGGTGAAGTTGGAGGCGAGGTTGTTGCCTTGGGCAACGCGCCGCACGTCCTGAATCCACGCACCCACGTTATTGAAGATGCGGGCTTGGTATTGGGCGGCCGTCATTGGCGTCCCGGTATAGACCCCAGCGGTGCTGGTGCTAGCCGCGACGAGCAGGGCGGCGGACGGATTTTTGTAGTCGGAGAACCATTGCTCGGGATAAATCCAGCCCTGGCCGTCGTTGTTTTGACGGGCCTTGGAGTATTCAAAGTCGGCAAGAATACGCACCTTGCCACTCGCGAACGGCACGAACTTCACGCTGGGAGCGAAGGTGAAGGCCTTCTTGAACTCGCCGGTCTGGCTGCCGATGTTGTCGTCCCAGACCGCCACCATGCGCATGGCGGCGGAGGAGGAGAACACGGTGTTCTGGTCCATGGTGGTGCGTTCGGCGCCCATGCGTTCCTCATTGCCGCCGTAGCTGTAGCTGAACGTGGCGGGCATCTGGGTGAACTGGGGCTGCTTGGTCACGTAGTTGATCACGCCACCGGGGAAACCCTGGCCGAAAAACACGGCTGCCGGGCCCTTGATGATCTCGATCCGGTCCACCGTATCCATGTTGTAGTAGGAGTAGCGGTTGAGGCCGTTCCGCAGGCGGGAGCTGATGGGGAAGCCGCGCAGCGTGAAGGTGCCCGACGGCGTCGCGCTGTTGCCGGGGGCCTTGACGCCCTGGCGGGTGTCGCCGGCCGCGGAGGCCGAGTAGCGCAACACGTCCGAAATCTCGCGCATGCCGGTGTCCCGGATGAAATCCTCGCTCAGCACCGAAATGCTCAGCGGGATTTTCTGAATCTCCATGCCGATGCGCGTGGCAGTGGCGGAGTTCGTCTTCAGGTAACCGTAGTCCTTCTCGGAATTGACCTGGAAGGGCGAGAGCACGGTGATGCCTTCGGCCGTGGTGCCCGGAGCGGGCAGAGCGGGGCTCGAGGCGGGGGCGATGGCGCGGGGGCTGGCGGCCTGAGGCGCCGGTGCGGAACGTCCCTCCATTTCGGCGACGCGGCGGCGCAAGGCGGCGTTCTCTTCCTGGAGGCGGCGGAATTCCTCCGTCGACTGGGCAAAGCCGGTCGGAAGGGCGAGCGAGGCCGCCAGACCGAGGCTGAGGTATCTACTGACTCGATCGGGCAGGCCCGAGCGGGAGCGTGATATGTTCATGGGTGCGGGTTGAGTTTTGAGGTGGCCACGTCACTAATGCCACCGGCCGGAAGCGGCCGGTTTAACTGGTGGGTGCGCCGGAAGGGGGTTTGGGCTGAAGCAGCGAGGGCGAAATGCAAATGCCGATGCGGCCGACAGTGCCGGGGTTTTCGATCCGCCAGACCAGGTGATCGACCACCTTGCGGACAAGCGTCGGAAGGTTGATGTCGATCGCGGCGGGCAGATGATCGAGGTTGTGGTAAATCATCGGATTGTAGTTGCCGAGAACCGCCTCGAAATCGCGTCCCGGCTTCTTCCCGGCCTCGCGCAGCGCCCGAAAAAACGAGCCGCAGAAATGGTCCACCGGAATATAAAGCCCCGTCGCCTTCGGGGTGGCGGCGAGGAGCGTGCGCACCAGCGTGTCGCTCTCGCCGTGCACCGGGGCGATCTCCAGATAACTCACGCCCGGATTCGATCGGCCGAGAATCGTATGCACCGGCAGGCGCAGCTCGCCCGCGCGTTCGACGAACGCCCGCACGCGCCGGGTGACGGCGCTGTAATCGGGATCCGTGCTGATGACGGCGACCGCCTTGTGGCCTTGCTGCAGAAGGAAATCGGCGGCCATGCGGCCGTTCTCCTCGTTGTTGGGCTCGACGTAGTCGCCCGGAAACGTCGTGGAACGACGCGTCATGAACCAGACGTGGGGCAGTTCGCGCAGTTTGCTGAGGCAGGCGGCCGACGGCTCCTTCCCCTGAATAATCAGCCCGTCGAGTTTTTCGGCGGCGAGCGAGGCCGGCAGCTCTTCCGGCGTATTCGAAAAGAGCACGCGCAGATCGACGCGGTAGCGAGTCTCGTTCGATTGGACCTGCAGCAATTGATCCTGAAACCAGTTGAGATTAGGGCTGTGCGCCGCGGCTCCCACGAACCAAACCCCGATCCGCCGGCGCTCCGAGCCGCGCGGTTTCGGGCCCCGCCGGCGATTGAGCGGCGCTGGCACGTAATTGTGCTGATGCATGACCGCGCGGATCCGCGCCAAACTTTCCGGCGCGACGATCTGCGGCTGGTTGATGGCCCGGGAAACGGTGGCGGGCGACACCTTCGCCTTCCGGGCAATTTCGGTGATCAGCATGTGGGGTGGTGGGGCGGGCGGATGAAAATTTCAGCAAACCGAATGAAAAGACTGCCGCGAATGGTCAAGCCGTTTCATGCAATTTTCGCGATTTGCCCACCGGACGGCGGCGTTTCAGGGCGCGGCTCCAGGCCCCGAAGAGCTCGGTGCGGGCGCGAATCGCGTCCGGCCATGCGTGCGGATCGTGGCTCACGTGGTAGCCGTGGCTCATGCCCAGTTCGGGGCAAACCCAGAGGGCGTTGCCGGGGCGCGGCCCCGCGAGCCAGAGGGCAAACAGGTCCTCGGTGAAGGCGAGATAGTCGCGGAACTCGGGCGTCAGCGCGCCGCGCCCGTTCGTCACGGGCACCTGGCAGTGCTGGCTGTTGAACGGCCGCAGGTGAAACATCTGCGAGCATTGGACCAACTCTGGCCACACCAGGAGGCGGGCCGAATAGTCCGCCGGCAGCAGGTGCTTCGAGACGGCGAAGTGCGAGTGATCCCAGGTCACCGGCAGCGGCTCCCCGGTGGCTTTGCGATAGAGGCGTGCGATCTCGTCGAATTTCTCCGGAGTCTCGGTCGAGGTGTCGCGGTGGGTCTCGACGTGTACGCCCAGCCCGAGGCGGCGCGAGGCCCGGATGAGTTGCACGGCGACCCGGGCGGCGTGCGCGGGCGGGGTGTCGTGATTCAGCAACTGGATGTTGATGAAGTGGACGCCAAGATCCCGCTGCGCCCGAAGCCGGGGGAGCGCCTCCGCCACGGTGCGGCAGTCGAAGCCGCTCATCAGCTCCAAGCCCAGGCGGTCGGCGCCACTTTTGATTTCCGGGGTGATGTAGGCGCACACGCCTTCGAAGCCGGCGGCCTTGATCGCCTGCAGTTTGCGGGGCACGGACCATTCGCGCTGCGCCGTCGGCCAGCCGATCATGGACCAGGTGGTCGCGCACATGACCAGCCGCGGGGTGGGTGATTTGGTTTTCATAGAGTGGATGAAAAAACCTGAAAACGGTTGTTGAATTTCAGAACGGCGCGAGCTTATTCCCCTTTTGCGTCGTCCCGGAATCGAGCGTCGACGACGTTTCCCCGAGACGCATGCCCTCTACCCCTTTCACCGAACGCGCCGCCTGGATCTGGTCGGCGGAAGGCACCCATGCCGCTCCCGCCGCGGACGCGGCGTCGCCCTCCCACTATCAGGTGCGGTTGTTTCGGCGGGCCTTCGGGGTGGCGGACCCGACGGGAGCGCGGCTCGAAGTGCACCTCTCGGCCGACAGCCGCTACTTGTTTTTCTGCAACGGCACCCTCGTCGCGCGCGGCCCCGCCAAGGGGGATGTGAACCATCACTTTTACGAAAGTCTGGATCTTTCGCCTCATCTTCGCTCCGGCGCCAACGTCCTCGCCGCGCTCGTGCTCGACATGTCGCGCGTCGCCCATCGGCCCGCGCACCTGGGCGCGCCCTGCTCGGTGATGACCTATGCGGGCGGGTTCGTGCTCGATGGCGTCCTGGGCGACTCCGCGGGTGGCGCGATCGAGGACCTTTCCACCGGCGCGCGGTGGAAAGTCGCAGTCGACACGGCCCATCGGTTCCAAAACGAAAGCACGACGTTCGAGGGCTACCAGGGCTACTTCGAGCATCGGGTTTCCCAGGACATTCCCGCCGGCTGGACCACGCCGGATTTTTCCGATCGCGAATGGCCGGCGGCGACGGTGCTCTACAAGGCCGAGCGATTCGAGAACCGCCGCGACCCCACGAGCCCGTATGGGCTCGTGCCGCGGATGATTCCGGCACTTGAGGAAGGTGCCCCGGCCGATTTTCGGGATGTTTTTTCTCCGGGCGGCGGCGACGCACCGGCGGGTTGGGGCGGATTGATCGCGTCCGGCGCGCCCGTGACGGTCCCGCCCCACACGGCGGTTGAAGTGATTTTCGATGTCGGCGGCCTCACCACCGCGTTTCCGCAATTCTTGGTGGAGGCAGGTGCGGGCAGTGTCGTGCGGCTGACCTATGCCGAGGCGTTGCGGCTGCCGTGGGACACTCCCGGAGCGAAACTTCTGGGCCGGCGGCAATCGCTGGCCAACCTCGCGTCGCATTTTGCCGACGAGAGCACGGGGTGGACCTTCGACCGGCGCGGAAAGATTTCTGGTTGGAGTGATCTCTGGGAGCCGGCGGGCCGGCCGACTGCGGCCGGCGAGGTTTTCGAGCCGTTGCACTGGCGGGCTTTTCGTTACGTCGGGCTCCGGATTGCGACCGGGGCCGCGCCGCTGCACGTCCGCGCGCTGCGCCATCGGTTCACGGCCTATCCCTACCGCGTCGCGGAGGATTTCACCTGTTCGGACCCGCGCCTCGACCGGATCTGGCGGGTGGCGTTGCACACCATGCGGCTCTGTGCGCACGAGACCTTCGAGGACTGCCCGTACTACGAGCAGATGCAGTATGCGGGCGACACGATGATCACCTCGAAGATCGCGATGCTTGCGACTGGCGACTGCCGGTTGAGCCGCCAGGCGCTGCATCATTTCGACTGGTCGCGACTTTCCGACGGGTTGACGCAAAGCCGGTTTCCCTCGCGGCTCGTGCAAATCATCCCGTCGTGGTCGTTGCATTGGATCACCAATGTGCGCGACTACACGTACTGCTCGGGCGATTTCGCGACGGCGCGCGAATTGCTTCCGGGGGTGCGGGCGGTGCTGGACTGGTTTCGCCGGCACGCGGATGCCACGGGGCTCCCGGCGCGACTGCCGTATTGGAATATCACGGACTGGTGCCCGTGGTGGCCGCGGGGCGTGGTGCCCGGCGCCGACGCCGGGCCCACCTGCATCATGGCCGCGCAGTATATTCTGGCGCTCGAGGAAGCCGCCGACCTCTGCCGCTGGCTCGGGGCCGCGACCGAGGCGGATGCGCTTGCGGCCGAGGCGGCGGAATTGCGTCCGGTGTTGCACCGGCGGTTCTGGTCGGAAAGCGAGGGCCTCTATTTCGACCGGCCCGGCGGCCCCGAGGTCAGCCAGTACGGCAACGCCTGGGCCATCGTCTGCGGCGCGGCCGGCGAGCGTGAACACGCGCGGCTGCTGCAGCGTTTCCCCGGCGATCCGAAACTCGCCCCCGGTTCGTTCTTCTGGTGGCACGCGGGGTTTCGCGCCCTCGAGCTGGCGGGCGCCTACGACCGCATGCCGGAATTTCTCGGACCCTGGCACGAGATGATCGACCACGGGCTCTCGACCTTCGTCGAGGAAAACAGCTACTGGCGCTCCCTGTGCCATGCGTGGAGCGCCCATCCGGCGCTGGAGTTTCTGACGCGGATTTTGGGCATTACGCCGCGCCAGCCGGGTTTTACGACCATCGACATCGCACCACGCCGGTGCGGACTGACGCACGCCCGCGGTCGCGTCTGTACGCCCCGCGGACCCGTGGCGGTGGCGTGGCGGGCGGACGGTGGCCGTTTCACGATCGACATCGATGCGCCGGTCGCGACACCGGTTTACCTGTGTCTGCCCGGGGGCGAGCGTTTCGATTTTGCCGGCGGAAGATTTCAGGCCGAGGGTTCGCTGCCATGAGCGCGGCGCTGGAACTGCGGCACGAGCCGCACCGGCACGTGGACGTCTGCCTCGAAGGCGGCGCGCTGCTCTGGCGCTACGTGTACGGCCCCGGCACGCCGGGCAACGAGTCCCCGCGGCCTTATGCGCATCCCGTTTGTTCGCTCGCCGGAGATGTTCTGACCAATTTTCGGCCCAACGATCATCCCTGGCACCATGGCCTCAGTCTCACGCTCACCAGTGTCGCCGGGGTAAATTTCTGGGGCGGACCCACGCATCGCGCGGCGGACGGCTATGCCTGGCGCGACGATCACGGGACGCAGGTGCACCGGGCTTGGTACGTGCTGACCGCGGCGCGGCTCGAGGAGGCGCTCGACTGGTGCGATCCGAAGTCCGGCCGCGTGCTGTTGCACGAGCGCCGCGTGTTGCAAACCGAGATCGCCGCCGACGCCTGGGCTCTCGGCTGGACCAGCGAACTGTTCAACGTGGCCGGGCACGACCTGACGCTGGGCAACTACCATGCCCTCGGCGGGCTCACGGGTTCACACTACACTGGCCTGCAATTTCGCGGGGCGCGGGACCTGCTCGACGACCACGGCGACGCGGTTATCGGCATCACGGCCGAGGGCGGACTGGCCGGGGAGGCGGCCGTGCATGGCGCGGCGGCGCATTGGATGGAATGGGCGACGCAGCACGACGGCTCGTTGCGGCGCACGCGGATCCGGTTCGAAAATCCCGCCGGCCCCCTGCCGTGGTTTGTGCGCGCGAAGCACCCCATCGCCGCGTTTGCCTTCCACCGCGAGCACCCCCAGCTTCTGTCGGCCGGCGGCCGGCTCCGGCTCGACCACCGGCTGACGTTCGCCCCCACATGAATCTGGACCGCAAATCGTTTCTGCGCCGCGCCGCGCTCGGCACCGCGGGATTTTTCGCCGCCACGGGCCTGCGCGCGGAGGCGGCGGAACCCCTGCCGGCTTTCGAGGAGAATGACCCGGAACGGTTCTGGCAGGCCGTGCGCGCGCAGTATCCGCTGGGACGCGAGCGGACGTACTTCAACACGGGCGGACTCGGCCCCGCGCCGCGGCCGGTGCTCGCGCTCGCCGCCGAGACGACCCGGCAGTTGCAGGAAAAGTCCGAGCACGGGCACGAACTCCTGGCCGGGGCGCGGGCGGTGGTGGCGCGTTTTCTCGACGCCGCGCCGGAGGAAATCGCCTTCGTGCGCAACGCCACGGAGGCCAACGCCATTGTCGCCGCCGGTTTGTCACTCGCGCCGGGAGACGAGGTGATCTTCGAAACGCACGCGCACCCGGGCGGATCGTTCCCGTGGTTCCATCAGGCGAAGCGGCGCGGGGTCGTCGTGAAACTTTTCGAGCCCGATCCGCAGTCGGTGGCGGGCAATATCGCGCGCATCGCCGCGCTCATCACGCCGCGCACGCGCGTCATCCAGGTGTCTCACGTCACGGCTCCAACCGGCATCGTGATGCCGGTTGCGGAATTGGCCCGACTCTGCCGCGAACGCGGGATCTGGTTTCATGTCGATGGGGCGCAGTCGGCCGGGATGATTCCGGTTTCGTTGCGCACTCTCGGGTGCGATTCGTTCGCGACCAGCGGGCACAAATGGTGGGGCGGCCCGCACGAGACGGGGGTCTTCTTCGTGCGTCGCGAACGGATGGACGAGTTGCCCCCTCCGCTGGTGGGGGCCTACTCGGGCGAACTCGAATTTCTGCCCGGCGAACTGCGGCTGGCCCCGACCGCGCTGCGCTACGAGTACGGCACGCGCAATGCCGCCGCGCTGCTCGCGCTCGCCGAGGCGGTGCGGTTTCAGGAGCGGATCGGGCGCGACCGCATTGCCGCGCGGGGCCGATTCCTGGCGGGCCGGCTGCGCGCCGGCCTGGTGAAGTTGCCGGGCGTGACGGTGCTGACCCCGGAGTCGCCGACGCTGCACGCCGCGATGGTCACGTTCACCAGCGCGACGGTGCCGTTCGACCGGCTTTTCGACCGCCTGTTCAAGGAGCATGCGATGCGGGCGCGGCCGGTTTCCGAGCAAAAGCTCAATGCGACCCGCGTCTCCCTGCACGTTTTCAACTCCCCGGCGGAATGCGACGCGCTGCTCGCCGCATTGGAAAAAATCCTGCGCCCGGCCTGAACCAAAACCCGGGGGCAGCCGTCAAGGGTTGGCGCAGCGAGCGCCGTTACAGGGGCGGACGCGCGATCGGTGATGGGCTGGCGCGCCCCGTGGTCATTTCTCGACAACGGCTCGCATCGCGCTTCGATTCGATGCGTCTCGCCCGCGAATTACCGACAACGTCGGCAAACAGAGAGAATCGGTTCCCATGAAAATCTCCCCGATTGCATCCAAACTAAGGTTCCGTTTCCCCGGCCGGGCGCTCGGCGCCGCATGGTTCGTCGCGTGGGTGGCGTCCGTGGCCGCCGCCGCCGCCCACTGGCCGGGCTGGCGCGGGCCCAACGGCGACGGCACCACCACCGACGCCAGAAACCTCCCCGGGACGTGGAGCCCCACCGAAAACATCAAGTGGAAGCAGGAACTGCCGTCGTGGAGCGGCTCGTCGCCGGTCGTCTGGGGCGATCGGATTTTCATCAGCACACCTTCGAAGGAGGCCGCACCGGCGGCGGCTCCGGGCGGTGGCGGTCGACGCGGCGCACGCGGTCCGGCGATGACAGGTCCCGGTGGCCAGGAGCTGTTGTTCCTCTGTCTCGACCGGGCAACCGGCCGGGAGCTCTGGCGCCGGCAGATCGATCGCGGAAACCAGATTCGGATGATGCACAATTCTTCGAGTCCCTCGCCCGTGACCGACGGGAGGCACGTGTGGGTCCTCTCCGGCAACGGCGTGATGGCCTGCTTCGACTTCGCCGGAAACGAAAAGTGGAAACTGGACATCCCGGACAAGTTCGGGAAGTTCGGCCACAATCATGGCTACGGCTCCTCGCCGCTGCTGCTCGACGGCAAACTCATTGTCGAGGTGCTGCACGGAATGAAGACCGACGATCCCTCCTACGTTTTTGCGCTCAACGCCACGGATGGGAAAGTGCTCTGGCGCGTCGAACGGCCGACCGACGCGGTCCATGAATCGCCCGACGCCTACACGACCCCCGCCGTGCTCGAGGTCAACGGCCGGAAGCAAATCGTGATCCTCGGCGGGGACTACCTGACCGGCCACGATGCGGACACGGGCGTGGAAGTCTGGCGCGCGGGCGGGCTCAATCCGCGCAAGGCCCGCGACTACCGCGTCGTGCCCTCGCCGGTCGTGCGCGACGGGATGATCTTTGCGCCGACGCGGCAGGTGCCGTTGCTGGCGTTCAAGGCCGGCGGCACGGGTGACATTTCGACGAGCCACCTCGTGTGGAGCTGGACCGAGCGCAGCATCGCCCCCGACGTGCCGACGCCGGTGTGCGACGGCCCCCGGTTCTACATGGTCGGCGATCAGGGCACGATCACGTGCCTCGATGCGAAGACCGGCAAGGTCCTCTACGGGCCGGAGGACACCGGCATCGGCCGCGTCTGGGGCTCGCCGATCCTCGCGGACGGAAAAATTTACATCACGAGCCAGACGACGGAAACGGCGGTGATCCAGGCGGGCCCAACCTACAAGTTGCTCGCGAAAAACACACTCGACGGTTCCTATACCCTCAGCACGCCGGCGTTCGTGGACGGCGAGATCTTCCTGCGGACGGGGACGCACCTGTATTGTATCGCGAAGTGAATCGCCGTCTCATCTTGACCAGCGTTGCGCAGCCCGCCGCGCCCCTTCTTCCGACGTCCACCGCCGCTGCCGGCCACGAGGCGGTTTTTCAGGAGCGCGGGCCCGGGGTGGGGCGGGCCTTTCGCCACCCATGACCAATCTCCAACTGGCCCTGCATTTCTTTTTTCAGGTCACCGTGATTCTGGTGGTCTGCCAGCTGGTGGGCGTGCTCGGGCGGCGGCTGGGGCAGCCGCAGGTCGTCGCGGAGATGGTCGCCGGCGTGCTGCTCGGGCCGTCGGTGCTTGGTTTGTTCTGGCCGGGGGTGTTCGCGAAGCTATTTCCGCCGGACACGATGCGCGTGCTGTTCCCCGTCGCGCAGCTCGGGCTCGCGGCCTACATGTTTGTCGTCGGGCTGGAGTTTCGCACCGACATCGTGAAGCGGAAGCTGCGGAGCGCGGTGGCGGTGTCGGTGGTCGGGATGGTGGCGCCGTTTGTGGGCGGGGCGGCGCTGGCCTGGTATTTCCACCGGCACACCGCGCTGTTTCCGGCGAACACGGCGCTGCTGGTCGCGATGATTTTCCTCGGCGCGTCGCTGTGCATCACGGCGTTTCCGATGCTGGCGCGGATCATTCATTTCAAGAAACTCACGGGCACGACGATGGGTGCCGTGGCGCTCGGCGCGGGCGCGATCAACGACGCGGCGGCGTGGTGCCTGCTGGCGTTCGTGCTGGCGGCGATCGAAGGGGATTTCAGCCACGCGGCGCTGACGATCGGCGGGGGCGCCGGCTACGTGGCGGCGGTGTATTTCGCGCTGCGGCCGCTGCTGGCGCACTGGGGGCGGGGCATCGAGCTGCGGCGGCATCTCACGGAGGGGGAGTTCGCGGCGTGCCTCGGCGTGGTGATGCTCGGCGCGTGGTTCACGGAGGCGATTGGGCTGCACGCGGTGTTCGGGGCGTTCGTGATGGGCGTGGCGATGCCGCGCGGGCTGCTGACGGAGGCGCTGATCGAGCGCATCCAGCCGCTCACGGTGGCGCTGCTGCTGCCGCTGTTCTTCACGTTTTCCGGCCTCAACACTCAGATGGGCCTGCTCGACTCCGGCTACCTCTGGCTGATGGCGGCGCTCGTGCTCGTCGTGGCGATCGCCGGCAAGGGCGTGGCGTGCTGGCTCGCGGCGCGGGCGACGGGCGTGTCGAACCGCGAGGCGCTCGGCATCGGCACGCTGATGAACGTGCGCGGCCTGATGGAACTCATCATCATCAACATCGGCCTCCAGCGCGGGATCATCTCGCCGGCGCTGTTTGCGACGCTGGTGATCATGGCGGTGGTGACGACGGTGATGGCGTCGCCGCTGTTCGAACTGCTCGTGGGGCGGCACGGGACGGTGCCCGAGGCGGACGCGGTGTTGAAAACCGGGCCCGGGAGCCGCTGACCTAAAATTCCAGACACACGCCCTGCTTGGTGCGGCGGAGCAGGAGCCGCCCGTCGCCCAGACCTTGCCAGCGATGTCCCTGGCGCGGGCGAGTTCGCGCTCGGCGGCCGGCCAGGGCCGCTGGCGGTGGTTTCAGGGGGGAAGAGAATCCGGCTCGGGAAACCACGGGGGGAGGGCAAACGTTCCGCGGGCGGCGCAGAGGCATCCGGAATCATGTTTGAGACGTATCGAGAGGCAGACCGATGCAGCCCCTACCGCAGAAAATCCGGATCCGGTCGCGCCGTGATTTTTGGCGTGAACTGTTCGCCGCGCTCGTTCGTGCTTCTCCGTTGCCATCCGGCCGAACCGCGTGCCCCGCCCATGAAAATCCTCGAACTCCCCCCGTCGGACAGCCCCGCCGCCCCCCGCGCGCCGGGTTTGGCGTTTTCGCTGATTTACGGCAGCGTGAGTTTCGGCGGGGTCAGCGTGCTCGCCTACTCGATCTGGGCCTACAACCTGATCCCGGGCAACGCCGCCATGTATTCGGCGACGGCGGCGGTTTATCTGGGGCTTTCCGGACTCGCGCTGAGCCGGCTGGTCGCGGTCCCGGGCGCGTGGAAGCGGCTTCCCGTGCTGCTGGCGGCGGCGTTCCTCGCCTACGCGGTGTGTTGGTGCGCGGGGTGGTTCGGGCTGAAGGGAAAATATCACGCGGACCTCTGGGGCGCGGCGGCCGGCCTCGCGGCGATGACGTGGATTGTGCGGCGCGCGTTCGGGCGGCGCGGGGATTTTCTGCCGGCGTTTGCGGTGCTCTTCCTGTTGCACAGCTTCGGCTACTCCCTCGGCGGCGATCTCTACGGCGCGGTGCGCGGCTCCACCGGCCGGTTGCTGTGGGGTGCGGCGCACGGGCTTGGCTTCGGCGCGGGGCTCGGCTATGTCCTCTTTGACTCGCAGGCGCGGACGCGCACCTAACCCATTTTCTTCATGCCCACGAAAACTGACTCCCAATCCTACGACGCCATCATCATCGGTGGCGGGCCCGCGGGCTCCTGCGCGGGCGCCATCCTCGGCGAATACGGCCACCGCGTGCTCATCCTCGAGCGCGAAAAGTTTCCCCGCTTCCACATCGGCGAATCGCTGATCCCGTTCACCTTTCAGCCGCTGGAGCGCATCGGGATGATCCCGAAGATGCGGCAGTCGGCCTTTCAGAAAAAATACAGCGTCACGTTCGTCTCGCCGGACGGGCAACGCTCGCAGCCGTTTTATTTCTTCAACCGCTACGACAAGGAGACCGTCGCGCAGACGTGGCAGGTGCTCCGCTCCGAGTTCGACGAACTGATGCTCAACAACGCCCGCGAGAAGGGCGCCGAGGTGCGCGAGGAGACGCGCGTCAATCGCCCGCTCATGGAGGGCGACCGCGTCGTCGGCGTCGAGGCCACCGACAAATCCGGCCGCACCTACGAGGTGCGCGCGCCCATCACGCTCGATTGCACGGGCAAGGAGGCCTTCCTCTCCAACCGCAACGGCTGGCGCATGAAGGATCCTTATCTCAACAAGATCGCGGTCTGGACCTACTACAAGGACTCGAAACGTGGCGCCGGCATCGACGAGGGTGACACCACGGTCGCCTACGTGCCCGACAAGGGCTGGTTCTGGCACATCCCGCAGCACCGCGGCATGACGAGCGTCGGCGTCGTCGCGGAGGGCAAGTATCTCACGCGCGACGGCGTGCGCGAGCCGAAGGACATCTTCCATCGCGAGGTCGAGCAGAACCTCTGGATCAAGGAACGCCTGTCGGTCGGCGAGTCCACCGGGGACTATTACATCACGAGCGAATACTCCCGCCACTCGCGCTACTGCGCGGCCCCTGGGCTCGTGTTCGTCGGCGATGCCTTCGCGTTTCTCGATCCGGTGTTCAGCAGCGGCGTGATGCTCGCGCTCAAGAGCGGCCACCTGGTGGGCGAGACAGTCCACGCCGGCCTCGTGGCGGGCGATCTCTCGCCGGCGCGCTTCACCGAATACGGCGCGACGATCCGGCAGGGCGTGGAAAACATGCGCAAGCTCGTCTACGCCTTCTACGACCCGAAATTCTCCTTCCGCGAAGTGATCGCCCGCTATCCGGACGCGGGCGGCGAAATCACCGACTGCCTCTCTGGCGACGTGAACAAGGACTTCACGCAGCTCTGGAACAGCATCCGCGAGTTCGTCCCGCTGCCCGAAGACTTGCCCTACGGCGAGCCTCTCGGCGCCGAGGTCGCCGCGCGCTGAGCCGCCCCGAATATCGCGGGCCTCGCCAAGGCCCCCCACGCCCGCCAACCCCGGTGGACCCCTCTCCATTTTGTAACCGAATAGGTTACAGGTTACGGGACTGAGGGTGGAGGCGGAGATGGGGACAGCGGCCCGGTTAGCGCCGACCGGCGGTGCCGGGCACCTCGACGAACCACGCCGCGAGGGCGAGGGTGGTCACGACCGCCGCGAGCGTGTAAAATACCGCCGCATACGAGCCGGTGATCACGTGGCAGTGCGCCAGCAGCAACGGCCCGGCGGCCGAGGCCACCACCGTCATCATCTGCGCCGTTCCCACGATGCGCCCGAGTTGCCGCGCGCCGAACGCCTTCGCCCAAAAACTGAAAAAGATGACGATCACGAAGCCGCCCGCGAGGCCCATCACCGCCGCAAACGCGTCGACCTGCGCCACCGTGCGCAACGACGGCAGCCCGACCAGTGCGAGCGCGAGCAGTGCCATCGTCAGCGCCATCAGGCGGTGCATGCTCCACCGCAACGTGAGCCAGCCGCCGAGGAAATTTCCGACCAGCGACATCAGCGCGCACACCACCAGGCTGCGGTGATAGATGCCCGCCTCGAAACCCCGCTCCGCCAGAATCGATTCGTTGAAGAGCCCGATGCCCGACGCGACGAGATTGTAGAGCGAACTCGCCAGCGCGAAAACCCAGAACGCCGGCGAGCGCAGGGCCTCGCCCCACGTGAATCCGGTGACCGGCTCGGCCACGGCGGGCGCCGGCTCGTTTTCGAAGGCGAGGCCGCACTCCTCGGGCCCGCGTCGCGCGAGCCACCACCCGGCGACCGCGAGCCCTGGCACGAGGCACCACCCGATCCCCGCCCACGCCGTGCGCCACCCGTCGCGCTGCACCATCGCCCCGACGATCGGGAACGCCGTCATGAAGCCCAGGCTCAGCACCACCGAATAAATTCCCATCGCGAGACTCAGCCGCCGGCGGAACCATTGCCCGACCATCGTGAGGCTCACGACCGACAGCGCGCTCTGCCCGAGCCCGCGCGACAGCACCAACAGCACGAACATCGTCGCGACGCCCGTCGTCGCGCTCATCGCGAGCACGACCGCGCCGAGCAGCACCGACACCATCGTGAGCACGACGCGGCTCCCCAGTTGATCCTGCAGGCGCCCCACGCCGATGCAGCACAACGAACCGAGCAGCGTCGCCCACAGGTTCATCCGCGCCAGGGCCACCCGATCGATCGCGAGATCCTTGAGCAGCGACTCGGTGATGAGGCCGAGGCCCTGCGTGCGGCCCGGCAGCGTGCCGACCATCGCCGCGGCGGCGAGGCCCACCGTCACCCAACCGTAGTAAAAACGCGCGTGGACGGGCAGGCCGGGCCGGCGGGGGAGAATCGTGGCTTGGTGGGTCACGCGAAAAGTGGGTCGGCGGGTCGGTCAGGAGGGTGCGGGGGAAATCTGGCGGGCGGCAATCCTTTCGATTGCGCAGCCGGGGCGGCGGCGCACGATGCGCTTCCGTTCGCGGCATGAATCCCTCCCACGCGTTTTTCTGCATCGCCGGACTTGCCCTCGGGCTGTCCGGCATTGCGCCGCCCACGCCCGCGCAGGAGGCCAAGGCCTATCCCGGGCTCACGTTTCACGCTGCGCCCAAGCCGCTCGCAGCGGGCGCCGTCACCGAAGACTGGCCGCATTTCCTCGGCCCGCATGTCAACGCGACGAGCCGTGAGACCAAACTCCTCGGCCAGTGGCCCGCCGCCGGCCCGAAGATCGTTTGGGAAATGGAGAGGGGCGAGGGCTACGCGTGCCCGGTGTTTGCCGGAGGGCGACTGGTGTATTTCCAGCACGTCGACGGCAAGGAGACGGTCGATTGCCTCGAGCCCGAGACCGGCCGGCGTTTCTGGCGCTACGATTACCCGGTCGAATATCGCGACCGCTACGGTTTCAGTCCCGGGCCGCGGGCGAGCGCGTTGATCGACGATGGGCGGGTCTATGTCGTCGGGGTCACGGCGGTGTTGCACTGCCTCGACCTCAAGACGGGGCGCGTGCTCTGGCGGCGCGACCTGATGGCGGACTACAAGGTGCCGCAGTATTTTTTTGGCTACGGCCCGACGCCCTTCGCCTGGAGGGACCGGCTCATCGTGAACGTGGGCGGCAAGGCGCGCGATGGCGTCACGGGCACGTGCGTCGCGGCCTTCGACAAGCTCACGGGCAGGACGCTGTGGGAAGTCGAGGACAGCTGGGGCGCGGGCTACGCCTCGCCGATCGTCGCAAAGCTCCGCGGTCGCGAGGTGGCGCTCGTCGTCGCCGCCGGCGAGAGCCGGCCGAGCGTCGGTGGCCTGCTCACCATCGATCCGCAAACGGGCCGGGTCTTCGACCGGTTTCCGTGGCGCGCGCGAGTTTACGAGTCGGTGATCGCCGGGACGCCCGCCGTGCTCGACGACCGGCGGGTTTACATCTCCGACTGCTACGAAAAGGGCGGAGTACTGCTGGAGTTCGACGAGAACTTGAAATCGAAGCCGGCGTGGACGCAGCGCGAATTCGGCCTGCACTGGATGATGCCGCTCCTGATCGACGGGCACCTCTATGGGTTCGCGGGGCGCAATCCGCCCGACACCGAATTCAAGTGCCTCGAGGCCGCGACGGGGAAAATCGTCTGGGCCGACGACACCCGCTTCGACGAAAATGGCCGCCTGAGCAGTTTCTTCCGGGCGAGCCTGCTGCAGGCCGACGGGCGCGTGTTCTGCCTTGGCGAGGACGGATTGCTGGCGGAATTCGCGCTGACGCCGAAGGGCGCCGTCACGCGGCAGCGCGCCCGGCTCTTTCTCGCGCAGTCCACCTGGACCCTCCCCGCGCTGCATCGCGGCCTGCTCTACGTCGTCCACAACTCGCGCGACATGCGTGGCGACAAACCGCCCCGGCTCATCTGCTACGATTTTCGCGCCGGGGAGTGAGACGGCGCCGCGCCGCGCCCGAGAAACTCCTGCCGTGGCCGTTAAAATTAGCCCCGCCGGGGTTCCGACCCGCGCCGGGCAAGTTTACCGCGCGCCACGGATGTCGTAGCAGGAAACCGTGTCGTGATACCGCAGGTAGAGCCGGCCCTGGTGGATGACCGGGTGGGCCCAGGCGTCGTGGTCGCGGGCGGCGGCGTGGCGGAACCGGCCGCGCACCTCGAACTCCTTTTCCGTCGGGCGCAGCAGGAGCATCCACCCATCCTCGCAGGACGCATAGAGCCGGCCGTCGGCGTGGAGCGGGGCGCCCTTGGCGTGGCCCTCGAGCTTGTAAAGCTCGGCGCCGGTGGCCGCGTCGAGCGCGAACCAGCCGGCGCGGCGCGTATAATAGCTGCCATAGATCCGGCCGTCGGCCGCGACCACACTGCCCTGCAGGGTGTCGGCCGGCGCGGTCCACGCATCGGCGACGCCAACGGATGCGCCGGGTTGCGCGGGAGTGACCAACCGGTGCAGCGCCGCGGGTGCGCCGTAGGGCGCCGCATGAAAGATGCCGGTACCGACGAGCGCGGGCGACATCGCGAGCACGCCGTAGCTCGTGGGCCGGGGGCGGGTCCACTGGAGCCGGCCCGTTTCGAGATCGGCGCAGAAGAGCTGCGTCGTGGTGCAGCCGACGAACAGCCGCCGGCCGGCGAAGCCCACGAGAATTGGGGGGGTATAACTCGGTCCGTCGACGGCCCCGGCGGCGCCACCGAGCGCGGGGAGCGGCGCGCTGCGCCAGCGGAGTTCGCCGGTGAGCTTGTCGAAGGCCGTGAGCAGCGCGTCGCGTCCGCCCGCGGTGGCGTAAACGTGGCGCTCGTCGACGACGAGGCACTCGCTGAGGCCCCACGTGATGTTCTCGCCCCGGAACTGCTTGAGGATTTCGGCGGACCAGTGCTCGCGTCCGGTGGCGGCATCGAGACACACGAGGCGGCCATGGGCGTTGAGGTGATAGAGCCGGCCGGCGCTGAAGGTGACGGAGGCGCGCGCGCCGGGATGTTGGTTGAGCCAGGCATCGCCGTTGCGCACGGACCATAGGGGCTTGCCGGCGAGGTCGAACGCGAGGATGCGCGTCTCCTCGTCGAAATCTCCCGTCACGTAGAGGCGATCGCCGGAAATGATCGTGGAGGAGAAACCACGTCCGGCACCCTTGGCGGACCAGAGGAGCTTTGGCCCACCCTCGGGCCATGTCGGCAGGAGCCCGCGCTCGTCGGAAATGCCGTCGCGGCGCGGTCCGCGGAATTGCGGCCAGCCGGATTCGGGGGCGGCGATGAGTTCGGCGGCGGCGGACAGACTGCCGGCGAGCGTCACGAAGAGCACGAACACCGCGACGGCGGCCTGCCGCCCCCGCTTGGCGGGTGCCGCCCGGTCAGCGTCGCGCGGGTCCCGCGGCGGCGACGGAGCACGGCCCCCCGCCAGCGCGATCGGCCGGGCGAACGATCTATTCCCGGTGGTCATCATGGCTCCCCGATGCACCAGAGAAACTCCTGTCGCGGTTCGCCTTTCCTCGCGTGCCGCAGATAAACGCGACCGCCGCAGATGGCCGGCGAGGCGAACGCTTCGTCGCCGAGTTGGTTTTGCGCGAGGAGCTTGAAATGCCCCGGGGTCGCCTCGAAGACCGACGTCACGCCGCGCAGGCTCGTCGCGTAGATGCGGTCGCCGGCCATGATGGGCGAGGCATAGAAGTCCTTGTCGACCTTTTCGCGCCATACTTCCTCGCCAGAGTCGGCGCGCCAGCAAAACGCGACCCCGGTATCGAGCACGCCGAACAGGTGGCCGCCGCGCACGAGCAGCGTGGGCACGTAGAGGCGGGTGGGCGACTGCCAGACGACGGTGCCGGAGCCGTCGGCCGCGAGGGCGGCGATGTGGTTGCGGGGATAGCCGCCGCTGATGAACACGCGCTGCCCGTCGCTCGCGGCGGTGACGACGGTTTCCTCGGTGGAGCCCGCGGTCTCCCAAATTTTCCGGCCCGTGAGCGGATCGAAGCTCGTGACCAGGTTGCAGCCGGCGAGCACGGCCTGCGGGCGGCCGCCGAGGATGAAGAGCGCGGGCGAGGCGTAGTTGGGAATTTTCGGGCGCTCCTGCGACCAGAGGATTTTTCCGGTGAGGCGGTCGAGACCGGCGACGCGGCCGCCGGCGCGCGTGTCGGCGGCGACGATCACGACGTTCTCGTGCACGAGCGGCGAGGCGCCGAAGCCCTGGTGCACCTGGTAGTCGGCGACGCGCGTTTGCCAGAGCATCTTGCCGGCGGGGTCGAGCGCGGTGGTGAAGATCGCCTTGGCGTGGAGAAAATTGATGTACAGCCGCTCCCCGTCGCTCACCACGGAGGCGGATGCGGCGGAGGAGTTCTTGTGATTGCCGGACTCGATCGGGCCGCGATGCACGACGGTGGACCACGCGGCCCGGCCGGTCGCGCGATCGAAGGCGAGCACGAGCAACTCCTGCGCGGCGGTATCGGCGGTGGCGAGGTAGATGCGATCGCCGGCGATCGTGGGCGAGCCGTGGCCCTTGCCGCGGACGGGCGTACGCCAGAGGACGTTTTCGGTTTCGCTCCATTTGACGGGCGCGTTCTGGCCGGGCGCGGCGTGGCCGTCGCGCGTGGGTCCGCGCCACGCGGGCCAGTCGGAGCTGGTGGCGGAGGCGTACAACCCGGTGAGCAGGGCGATGGGGACAAACAGGTGGGGGAGGCGCATGAGGAGTGCGGCGATTCCGGCACATTGATCCATCGCTGCAAGCGGATATGAAGCGGATTGCTTTGACCGCGGCGCCGGCGCCCCGTGTGCTCAGCCCGCTTTCTCCTCCCCCATGAAACGAATCGCACGCGGACGGTGGCTGGCGGGCGCGCTCGCCCTGGCCGCCGGCGCCCAGGCGCAGGAATGGACGCGGTTCCGCGGCCCCAACGGCACCGGCATCAGCCACGCGACGGGCGTGCCGGTGCAGTGGAGCGAGCGGGATTTTCGCTGGCGCGTGCCGATCCGCGGCGCGAGCCACGCGCAACCGGTCATCTGGGGCGACCGGCTTTTTCTGCTGACGGCGACCACCGAGAGCCGCGAGCGCACGCTGCTCTGCTTGCGCAAGAGCGACGGCGTGGAGTTGTGGGCGAAATCCTACACGCTCCCCACGCACCGGCCGGTGAACCGCAACGCGAGTTTTGCGAACGGCTCGGCCGTCGTCGACGCCGACCGCGTGATCGCGTGCTTCGTGTCGGCGGACAATTTCTGGGTGCGCGCGTTCGACCATGCGGGCAGGGAACTCTGGAGCCGCGATCTCGGGCCCTTCGAATCCCAGCACGGCCACGGCGCCTCGCCGATGATCCACGAGAACACCGTCGTCGTGACCAACGATCAGGATGGGGAGAGCTTCGTCGTCGCGCTGGACTTGAAAACGGGCGCGCCGGTTTGGAAAACGCCGCGCCGGCCGGCGCCGACCTTCACCGCCTACGCCACCCCGATCGTGCATGTGCGGGCGGACGGTTCGCCGGAGTTGCTGCTCACCAGCCAGTCGCACGGCATCTCGAGTCTCGATCCGAAGACGGGCGGGATGAATTGGGAGGCGCCGGTTTTCGACAAACGCGTGATCGTCACGGCGGTGGTGGCCGGCGACCTGGTGATCGGCAGTTGCGGGCAGGGCGGGGGCGCGGGGAATTATCTGTCGGCCATCAAGCTCGGCGGGAAGGGCAACGTGAGCCGCACCCACGTTGCCTACACGCTCCGCCGGGCGACGCCCTACGTGCCGACGCCGCTTTATCTCGACGGCCGGCTTTACCTGGTCAGCGACGCCGGCATCGCGAGCGCGATCGAGGCGGCGACGGGGCGCGAGATCTGGTCGGAGCGGCTGGGCGCCGAGTTTTTCGGCTCGCCGGTGCTGATCGGGGGGCGGATTTATTGCCCCACGACAAAGGGCGAGATGATCGTGCTCGCGACGGGCGACACCTACGAACGGCTCGCGCGCAATCCGATCGGCGAGGGCACGCATAGCACGCCATGCGTCGACGGCGGGCGGATCTACGTGAAGACGTTCACGCATCTCGTGTGCGTGGGAGGAAAATGAAAAGTCCGCACCGCGGGGTCGCCCGGCTCGCGAGCGCAGGGAGGATTGCGACGCGGCGCGCCGGGGTTTTCCGCCGCTCCCGGGGCGGGCTGCTGGCCGGTCTCCTCATGCTCGGTTCCCCGGCGCTCCGCGCCGACGACTGGCCCATGCTCGGCGGCCGGCCCGATCGCAACATGGTCTCGCGCGAAACCGGCGTACCCATGGTGTGGGTCGCGGGCGAAAAAGGCCCCGCCAAAAACATCAAGTGGACCGCGCCGCTCGGGAAGACGACGTTTGGCTCGCCGGCGATCGGCGGCGGCCGCGTGTTCATCGGCACCGACAACGATCCGGCCGGGAGCTCCGGGCAGCGCGGGGTGTTGAAATGTTTCGCGGAAAAGGACGGCCGGCTCCTCTGGTCGGCGACCCACGAGAAACTGAAGAATTCCGGCGAGGACGATGGTACGCTCGGCGTCTGCTCCACCCCGTGCGTCGACGGCGATCGCGTTTACTACGTGAGCAACCGCGCGGAACTCGTTTGCCGCGACGTGCAGGACGGGCGCGAAGTGTGGCTGCTCGACATGCGTGCCACCCTCGGGGTGACCCCGAACCAGGCGTCGGCCTCGTCGCCGCTGGTGGTCGACGGACGCGTTTTTGTCGTCACCGGCAACGGCGCCGAGGCCAAGACCGGGAAGGTGAAGCAGCCGGGCGCACCGAGCTTTCTCGCGGTCGACGCGAAGACGGGAAAGATACTCTGGCAGGACGCGTCGCCCGGCGCGCGCATTCTCACCGGCCAGTGGGGCTCGCCCGGCTACGGCGTCGCGGGCGGCGTGCCGCAGGTGGCGTTTCCCGGAGGCGACGGCTGGCTCTACAGTTTCGAGCCGGCGACGGGCAGGCTGCTGTGGAAATTCGACGCCAAGGCGCACGAGCCGCGCGCCGCGGACGGCGAGCCGGCGACGATGTTCAATCTCGTGGCGGCGCCGGTCTTCGTCGGCGACCGCGTGTTCATCGCCGTGGGCGAACCCGAGGCGGGCACAGGGCCGGGGGCGCTGCGGTGCCTCGATGCGAGCCGGCGCGGCGATGTCACCGCGACCGCCGAAATCTGGCGCCTCGGCGGCGCCGACTTCAACGACAGCATCGCGATGCCCGCGGTCCATGACGAAATCGTGTTTGCCGTCGATGCGCCCGGCTTCGTTTACGCCATCGAGGCGGCGACGGGAAAGCGCCTTTGGGCGCACGATCTGAAGGCGAACATCTGGGGCTCGCCGCTGGTTGCCGACGGCAAGGTGCATGTGCAGACCGCCGAGGGCCTGGTGGCGATCTTCGCGGCGAGCCGGGAGAAGCAACTGCTCGCGACCAACGAGCCGCTGCCGGACTTCGCGCATGGCACCCCCGTCGTGGCGAACGGCGTGCTCTACCTGACCGGGCAGAAAAAACTCTACGCCGTGGCGCTGGCGAAGTGACGGCATCCCCCATCCGCATGTCCCGCTGGCGCGCATGTCGTTGTTCGCCGCGACGGAATCGTGGAACCCGCCCGCCTTGCGCCCCGGGTTGCTGTATGTGTGTCAAAACTCGCGCGGCGCGGTGAACGGCGGGCCGCGGCGCGTGCTGGGTTACGATTTGCGCGCGCCGGGGTGACGGGTTCTGTTTGGAATCCCCGCACCGATGCATCCACCGAAGTCCGCCATGCCAAAAGCCCTCGTTCTCGCCCTCGTCGGTTGCGTTGCGTTCCGTGCCGTGGCGGCGCCCGGCGACGAGTGGCCGCAGTTTCGCGGGCCGGGTGGGCAGGGACACGCGGTGACGGTCGCTCTGCCCGTCGAATGGTCGCCGACGAAGAACGTGGCGTGGAAACAGGCGCTGCCTGGCGCCGGCTGGTCCTCGCCCGCGATCTCCGGCGGACAACTGTTTCTCACGGCGGCGGTGGTCGATGACGGAGGCCGGCCGGCGCTGGCGCTTTTTTGCTTTGCGAGCGCGACCGGGCGGCTGGAGTGGCGGGCGGAAGTGTTCGGCGCCGGCGAGTTTCCGCTGCGCCCGGCCCACGATCCGGGTTCGCCGGCCAGCCCGACGCCGATGGTCGCCGGCGATCGCATCTATGTGTATTTCGGCCATCACGGCGCGGCGTGTTTCGACCGCTCGGGCCGGCCGGTCTGGCGGAATCCTCCGCTGCGTTTCGATCCCGTGCCAGTCGGCGGTGGTTCGGCGATCCTCGCGGGCGACCGGTTGATCTACGTCGCCGATTGCGCGACCGCGGCCTTTGTCGTGGCCCTCGACCAGGGCACGGGGAAGATCCGGTGGCGCGTGCCACGCACGCTGCCGCCCAAGATGAAATTTTCCTTCGGTTCGCCGCTGCCGATCGAGGTCGGTGGCCAGCTGCAAATCGTGGTCCCGGGCGCTGGGGCGGTCACGGCGCTGGACCCGCGCGACGGGCGCGAGCTCTGGCGCGTGCGCTACAGCCGTGAAAATGCGGCGGCGCCCCGGCCGGTGTTCGCGCACGGGCTGGTGTTTGTCGCGGCCGGTTATCTGCGGGCGGAGCTGCTGGCGATCCGGCCCGACGGCGCGGGCGACGTGACCGACACGCACGTCGCCTGGCGCCTGACCAAGGGCGCGCCGATCGTGCCGGCGCTGCTGGCGGTCGGCGACGAACTTTACGGCGTCAATGACGCGGGCGTGGCGACATGTTGGGAGGCGAAGACTGGCCGGGTGCACTGGCAGGAACGGCTCGACGGCAACTATTCCGCCGCGCCGCTGGTCGCGGGCGGTCGGATCTATTTTCAGAACGAGACCGGCCTTGGCACGGTGGTGGAGGCGAAGCCGGTGTTTGCGAAGCTCGCGGTCAACGATCTGGGCGAGCGCACCATCGCCGCCGCCGCCGCGGCGGACGGCAGCCTGTTTGTCCGCACCGAAAAAAACCTTTACCGCATCGCCAGCCCCGCGCCGGCCCCGTCGTCGGGCTCCGCCGATCGATCCACCGCCCGCCCAAACGCGTTCGAGCCGGTCTTAGGACGTGGTTGGAGGCAAGAAAATGCTCGCTTGAGTGCACCATAGATCAGAAATAAACCTTCGGGTAGGCGGATCGCTTGCTTCCGCCCCCGCCGACCGCACCATTTTCCCTGATTGCATCGCCTTTCCATTGATGCCATCCCCCCTGTTCCTCCGCAATCTTCGCCTTGCCGTGAGCACCATCGGCGCGATCGGGTGCCTCGAGGGTCGCTCGGGCGCCGCCGCGCCGAACGTCACCACGATGTCGCCGTTCAACGTCCAGGCCGAGTTTGGCGTCGACGCCCTCCGGCTCGGCAATTCCGCCTCCGCGCTCAACCAGCACCTGCTCGACGAGCACGGCGTCATCCAGTTGCAGGACGTGTCCGGCATTGCGCCGAACCTCTACTCGAGTAACAGCGACTCCCATGGCTTCGGCGACGTGCTCTCGTTGCGCGGGCTCGCCAACTCCATTTTCTTCAGCGCACCGTCGGTCGCGCTTTACGTCGACGATGTGCCGGGCGGCTCGGTCTCGTCGTATCCCAGCGCGTTGCTCAACATCGAAAGCCTCGTCGTGCGTGCCGGGCCGCAGGGCACCGACTACGGCCGCAACGCCCCCGGCGGGGTGATCGACATCAAGACGCGCGCCCCCGGCGCGAAGCACCGGGGGAAAGTCCAGGTTGACTACGGCTCCTTCAACGCGGTCGGCGTGCAGGCGGCGTTCGACGGCCCGCTCGGCGGCGGTGGCGGCTACAGCCTGAGCCTCGGCTCCACTGCGCGCGACGGCTACATCGAGAACACGTTTTTGAAACGCTCCGCCGATGATCGCCACGCGTTCGTGGGCCGCGGGGCGCTCCACGTGAAGGCGACCGACCGGCTCGCGCTGCGCTTCGGCGTGCTCGTCGAGAAAGTCGCCGACGGCGCCCCGCGCCTCAGCTCCCTCGCGAGCGCCAATCCCTTCACGGTGGCTTCCGATCTCAACGGCGAGACGAAGATCGACCGCACGCAGTATTCGTTGCAGGCCCGGCTCAAGGTCGACGGCGGTACCGTGATCGCCACGACCTCGCGGCAAGACTGGCATCTCGATCCCGCGTCGACCGATCTCGATTTGAATCCGTATCCGGGCGGAACCTCGCGGGTGGTGCAGGGTGAGGAAATGTGGACCCAGGAAGTCCGCTTCGAGTCCACCCCCGCGGCGAACAAGGCCCAGTGGCGCGCCGGCCTGTTCTTCATGGCGGCGAACACCGACAGCGACGCGGTGCGGACGTTCATCGTGCCGCCGAGCGCGTTTGTGCCGCCGGGCTTCATGCAGACCGAGCGCACGGTCTCGGCCATCGGCCAGACGAGTCTCGCCGCCTACGGCAACGTCGATCACCCGCTAACGGCCGGGACCACGCTGAAGTTCGGCGTCCGCGCCGAGGAGGCGAAGTCCGACATCGATCGCACGAAGTCGAGTTCGAACAACTTCGGCTTCCCCGTGCCGCCGGAGCCGCGCCTCCGCGACTCGCAGGGCCGCGCCCACCTTTCGGCCACCGGCGCGATCGTGCAGGCGGTGTCGCCGTCGCTCCGGCTGCTCGTGCAGACGTCGCTCGCGCACCGGCCGGGCGGCTACAGCGCGTTCACCGCCAATCCCGCGCTGTCGCGCTTCGGGCGCGAGGGGCAGTGGGCCAGCGAGGCCGGCCTTACGTTCGGCCCGCCGCGGGGCCGGTTCGGCGGCAGCCTGCTCGCGTTTTGGACGGCCGTCGACGGCTACCAGTTCGAGCGCACCGTGCCGGGCTCGACGGACTTCGTGGTCGTCAACGCCCGCCAGGTCACCTCGCGCGGGGTCGAGGCCAAGTTCATGTGGAACCCCGTCGAACGACTCTGGTGGGACTTCCAGGCCGGCTACACCGACGCCACGTTTGCCGAGCACCGCGACGCGACCGGCACCGATGTTAGCGGCAAGAGCGTGCCCTTCATCCCGCGCTCCACGCTGCGCACGGGTGTCACGGTCGATTTGGGCGGCGGCTTCGCGGCCAACGCCAGCTACGCGGCGGTCGGGCGCTCGTCGTTCGACGAGCGCAACACGGCCGCGGTCGCGCAGCCCTCGTATGGCCTCGTCCACGCCCAACTGCGCTATCGCCGCGCCCACTGGTCGGCCACGCTCTACGCGCAGAACCTGGCCGACGAAAAATACTGGCAGTTCATCAATCCCGAGATCTTCGCCGGCAGCCCGGGCGCCCCGCGGCGCGTCGGCGTGCGGCTTTCGTTCGAATATTGAGTCCCGCATTGCGGATGCGCGCAAACCCCGCAGACTTCGCCGTTTCCCAACCCGTTTCGTTTCCATGAGACTTGCCGCCCGCCTCGCTCCCCTCGTTTTGACCCTCGCCGCCGGCCTCGGCGCCGGTCCGCTGTCCGCTGCCTCCGGCTGGCTCAACTGGCGCGGCCCCAACCAGGATGGCGTCTCCACCGCCGCGCAGTCGCTGCCCACCAACCTGCGGCTCGACGGACCCAACCACCGCTGGACCTTCAAGGCTCACGGCGCTGGCACGCCGGTGATCGCCGACGGCAAGGTCTACGCGATGTGCTACTACGGCGAGACCGGCGAGGACGTGATCGAGGCCATCGTGTGCCTCGACTTGAAAAACGGAGCGAAACTCTGGGAACACCGTTTCAAGGACTTCCTCAGCGACACCGTTTACAACCGCTACGCCATCGGCGCGCCCTACGTGGATGCGGAGACGGGCAATGTCTATTGCGAGTCGGCCTGCGGCGTGATCACGGCGATCACGAGTGACGGGAAAATCATCTGGCAGCGATCGATGATGGAGGAGTTCGGCCGCCTCACGTTTCCCAACAGCCGCACCGGCTCGCTCATCACCGATGGCGACTTGCTGGTCGCCAAGGGGATCACCGCCAACTGGGGCACGGACGGCCCGGCGAGCACCCGCTACTACGCGTTCGACAAGCGCACGGGCGAACTCGTCTGGTATAGCACTCCCGGGGCCACGCCGCCCGTGGACAACCCCATGGGCGCGCCGATCTTCGCCGATCTCGGCGGCCACCGCGTTTTCTATGCCGGCGGAGGTTGCGGTAATGTCGTTTGCGTCAATGCCCGCACCGGCGAGCCGGTGTGGCGCTTCAAGCTCTCGAACGGCGGCCTCAACGCCGACATGCTCCTCGCCGGCCCCGGCAAACTCATCGCCATCCATGGCAAAGAGAACATCGACTCCTCTACGCAGGGCCGCCTCGTCGCGCTCAAGATTCCCACCGAGTATCCCACCGGGCCGAAGCCGGTGATCCTCGGCAAGGAGGCCGAGCTCTGGCGCAACGACGAGTTCAGCGCCTTCACCAGCTCCCCGCTGCTGGTGGACGGCCGGGTGTATTCCACGAGCAGCAACGGCAACTTCCAGTGCGCAGACGCCGCCACCGGCCAGACGCTCTGGCAGGAAAAGCTCGGCGCCGATCAGGTGCATGCTTCCCCGGCCTACGCGGACGGGCGCTTTTACGTGCCGATGCACGAGGGCCGCATCTTCGTGATCGAGGTGAAGGACGGCAAGCCGGTCATCCTCTCGAACAACAAAATGGAAGACGGCACCGTTTGCCTCGGCTCGCCGGCATTCTACGGCGATTCGGTTTTCTATTTCACGAAGGACGGCCTGCACTGCTTCGGCCCCAAGGGCTCCGCGCCCATCATCCCGCCCGCCACGCCCGCGCCCAAGCCGGCCGCGCTCTCGACCGCGCCCATTGCCGCGCTGCAAGTCGTGCCCGCGGAATTTGCGCTCTATCCGGGTCAGTCGCAGGCCTTCAAGGTCTGGGGCCTCGATGCCACCGGCCGCCGCGTACGCGAGGTCACCGGCGAGGCGACGATCGCCAAGTTCATCCCGCCCACCGCGCAGGTCCGCTCCGAGGTCGATGGCGAGCTCACGGGTGCCGTGGTGAGGACCCGTCCGACCGCCAAGCTCTCCGCCGGCTCGTTCCAGGCCAAGTGGAACAACTTGGCCGCCACCGCCCGTGGCCGCGTGATCGCGACCTACGGCCACAGGGAGGATTTCTCCGCGCTCCCGCTCGGCCAGAAAAACAACGAGGACACGGACGTCGGCTTCCCGCCGCTCGCCTGGCTGGGCGCCCGTGTGAAATGGCACGTCTTCGAAAAGGGCGGCGACAAGTTCGCCGGCAACCGCCTCGATTCGCTGCTCTTCATGCGCACGATGAACTTCATCGGCGGCCCGGACATGAAGAACTATACGTTTGAGGCCGATGTGATGACCGACGGCACCCGCCGCATCATGTCCAATGTGGGCGTCGTGAACCAGCGCTACCTTTTCAACATGGCGGCCAACAACCGCATCCTCGAGGTCTCGAGCACGCACGAGCGCTTCGCCGCCTCGGTGCCGTTCGAGGCTAAACCCAACACCTGGTATCACCTCAAGACCCGCGTCGATCGCGACCAGACGGGGCCGGGCGGATTCGTCCGCGCCAAGCTCTGGCTGCGCGGCGAGCCCGAGCCCGCCAAATGGACACTCGAGGTCCGCCAGGAAAACATCCACCAGCACGGCGCGCCCGCCGTCTACGCGTTCTCCCCGCAGAGCCAGAAGCGCGTGTTCATCGACAACCTTGCCATCACCGCCAATGAATAAGACGACCACTTTTGCCCTCTTCACGGCCGCCTGGCTCGCCGCCCCGCTCGCCCGCGCCGCCGACTGGCCCATGTGGGGCGGCTCGCCGACGCGCAACATGGTCTCCTCTGGCAAGGGCCTCCCGCTGCCCGGGGAGATCTCCTCCGGCAAATTCCTCCCGAAGAGCGAGGCCATCGATCCGAAGTCCACCAAGCACGTCCGCTGGGTCTCGAAGCTCGGCTCGCAGGCCTACGGCACGCCCGTCGTCGCCGGCGGCCGCGTCTTCGTCGGCACCAACAACGAGTCGCCCCGCGACCGGAAACAGATCGGTGACCGCGGCGTGTTGATGTGCTTCGACGAAAAGACCGGCGACTTTCTCTGGCAGCTCGTCGTCCCGAAGCTCGGCTCCGGCAAGGTCAGCGACTGGGAATACGTCGGCATCTGCTCCGCGCCCGCCATCGAGGGCGACCGCGGCTACGTCGTCACCAACCGCGGCGAGCTCGTATGCTTCGACGTGAAAGGCCTGGCCGACGGCAACCAGGGCTTCGCCGACGAGGCGAAGTTTTCCGCCGCCGAAGGCAAGCCCGTCGAGGTCGGCCCGCACACTGCCGACATCATCTGGGTGAGCGATGTCCGCACCGAGCTCGGCATTTTCCCGCACAACATCTCCAGTTGCTCGCCGCTCATCGTCGGCGACAGCATTTTTATCGCGACCTCCAACGGCGTCGATTGGTCGCACCTCAACATCCCCGCGCCCTTCGCGCCCGCGCTCGCCGTGCTCGACAAAAACACCGGCAAGGTCATCGGCGAGGAGGCCTCCGGCGTCTCGAAGAACGTGCTACACTGCAGCTGGAGTTCACCTTCCTTCACGACGGTCGGCGGCCAGCCGATGGTCGTCTGGGGCGGCGGCAACGGCTGGTGTTACGCCTTCGATCCCGTGCCGGCGCCCGATAAGGACGGCGTCCCCGTGCTCAAGGAGCTGCTCCGCTACGATGCCAATCCTCCCGAGTATCGCAGCAAGGATGGCCAGCCCCTGAAATACGCGACCTTCGGCGGCCCGAGCGAACTCATCTGCACCGTCGTCGCGCAAGACGGCCGCGCCTACATGTCCATCGGCCAGGATCCCGAGCACGGCGACGGCGTCGGCATGTTCAGTTGCATCGATCTCACCGCGCGCGGCGACCTCACCGGCAAACCCCTTTGGGTCAACAAGGGCATCGGCCGCACGATCTGCACGCCGAGCATCGTCGGCGGCCTCATCTACATCGCCGAATACAAGGGCGACATCCACTGCCTCGACGCCAAGACCGGCCAGACGATCTGGACGCACGCTACCAACAGCCGCATCTGGTCCTCGACGCTCGTCGCCGACGGCAAGATTTACTGCGGCACGGAGGACGGCGAACTCGTCGTGCTCAAGGCCGGCCGCGAGAAACAGGTGCTCGGCAAGGTCGAGTTCTATAGCCCCATTTATTCGACGCCGGTCATCGCCAACGACAGCCTCTTCGTCACCACGGTCACGCACGTCTTTGCCATCGGCAAATAGCCGCACGATGTCCAAGGGTACGCTCATCACCGGCTATTTTGTCGTCCTCTTTTTTCTCCACCAGGACTCCTGGTGGAGAAACGATCCGCGGCTCGTACTCGGCTTCCTGCCAGTGAGCCTGGCGTATCACGTGGGGTGGACCCTGCTCGTGGCGGCCGGCTGGATCTTCGTCGGGAAATACTGCTGGCCGGAGCATCTGGATGCGGAGCCCGAGGCAGGAACGGGCAAATCCACGGATGAAAAACGCCCCTGATCCGATCCGCGCAGTTGCAGGAGCCTGCTGGCAGGCGATGGTTTGGAGTGGCCCGGGCCGCCTGCCCGTAGTTCTTCGGGCCACGGCCGGGCCGCCCGTGCCACCCCCAGCGCCCACCACCCGATGATCCCCGTCATCATCATCGGAATCTATCTGCTCGTCTTGATCACCGTCGGCCTGATCAGCGCGCGGTTTTTTCGCGGTGGCTCGGCGGAGTATTTCGTGGCGAGCCGGTCGCTCGGGCCGTTCGTGCTCTTCATGACGGTGTTCGGGACGACCATGACGGCGTTTGCGATGGTCGGCAGCACGGCGGAGACTTACGAGTATGGCGTCGGCACGTTTGGCAAACTCGCCTCGTGGTCCGCGCTCGTTCACCCGGCGTGCTTTTTCCTGATCGGGCTGCCGCTGTGGTCGCTCGGCAAGCAGCATGGCTACCTCACGCAGATCGAATATTTCCGCGACCGCTTCGACAGCTCGGCGATCGGCTACGTGCTGTTTCCCGTCCTGGCGGGGCTCATGATTCCGTATGTGGTCGTCGGCTTGCTCGGCGTCGGGTCCGTGGTCGGTGGCGTGACGGGCGGGGCGTTTCCAGAGGCGTTCGCCTCGACGCGCGGCGCGATCCCGCCGTGGCTGACGATGGGAGTGATTTCGGCGGTGGTCCTTTTCTACATTTGCATCGGCGGAGCTCGTAGCGCGGCGTGGGTGAATGTCTTTCAGACCGTGGTGTTCGTCGGGATGGGCCTGCTCGCGTTCTGGCTCATCGCGAGTTCGCTCGGCGGCGTCGACGCGGCCTCCGTGAAAGCGAATCCCGCGAAGGCCGTGCGCACCGGCAACATGGGCGAAATGGAGTTTTTCACCTACTGGATGATTCCGCTTTCGGTCGGAGTCTTCCCCCATGTCTTCCAGAATTTCCTCACGGCCCGCTCGGCGAAATCCTACAAACTCCTGCTCGTCGCGCAGCCGATCTCGATCCTGCTCGCGTGGCTGCCGTGCATCCTGATCGGTTTTTGGGCAACCGGGGCGAAGCTGCCGGGCCTGGATACGCCGGTGATTCCCGCGGGCATCAACGCCAACGCCGTGCTCGGCCTCATGGTCGGCAAACTCACCTCGCCGATCGTCTCCGGCCTCGTCGCCGCCGGCGTGCTCGCCGCGATCTCGCTCGACGCCCAGTTCATCTCGATCGGCACGATGTTCACCCGGGACATCGTGGTGCATTTCTTTGGCCAGGATCGGATCTCCGATCGCGCCACCGTCTGGATCGCACGCGGCTTCATCGTCATGGTCGTCGTGGTCACCTATGCGATGACGTTTGCGCCGCCGCGGCAGATTTTCGCGCTCGGGACGTGGTGTTTTAGCGGTTATGCCGGGCTGATTCCGTTGTTGCTCGCGGCGCTCTATTGGAAGCGCGTGACGAAGGCGGCGGCCATTTTCTCGGTCGTCGTGACGGCGGGCACCTGGCTCGGGTTGTTCGTCGCGGCGAACTACGGCGCGGATCGAAAATTTTTGGTTGGCGGCATGTTGCCTGTGGCAACCGTGTTTGCCGCCTGCGTGATTTCGGTTGTGGTGGTGTCGTTGCTGACTAAATCGCCGCCACCCGCCACCCTCGCCAAATTCTTCCCCCTGAAATCCTCATGAGCAGCAAACTCACCGTTCCCCAGGCCCGGGCCGCGCTCGACGCGTGGACCCGCAAGATGATCAAGTGGCACTTCTCCCCCGCGACGGGCTGCGATTACTGGCTCAAGTGGGCCCGGGCCGCCGGCTGGGACCCGCGCAAGGAGATCACGTGCTTCGCCGACATCGCGAAAAAATTCCCCCACTTCGACGACGAGGTGCTCCGCCAGGAGCAGCCCGAGCGCTTCGTGCCGAAGACTTACCGCGGCCGGCCCTACAATGTCTTCGAGACCGGCGGCACCACCGGCATGCCGAAGCAGCGCATCGGCTGGGACGACTACAAGGTCGACTACGAGGAGTACAGCGACCACTACGGCCCGAACTTTTTCCCGAAGGGGGGCAACTGGCTCATGGTCGGCCCGACCGGCCCGCGCCGGCTCCGCCTCGCGGTCGAGCATCTCGCGAATTTCCGTGGCAGTTCCTGCTACTTCGTCGACCTCGATCCGCGCTGGGTGAAGCGCCTCATCGGCATGGGCGAGATGGCGATGGCCCGCAAATACCAGGAGCACGTGATCGACCAGGCCGCCACGATCATGCGCCACCGCAAGATCACCTCGATGTTCACCACGCCGCGCCTGCTCGAGAATCTCGCCGAGCGCATGTCGCTCGTGCAGGCGGGACTGAAGGGCGTGTTCGTCGGCGGCACCACGATGACACCGCAATACGTCCGCTTCGTCGTCGAGGAAGTGCTCGAGGGCAAAATCAACTTCGCGCCCACCTACGGCAACACGCTCATGGGCCTCGCCATCTCCAAGAAGCTCACGCCGGAGGACAACTACAGCCTCACCTACTACGCACCGCAGCCGCGCGCGACGCTCCGCATCGTCAATCCCGACAAGCCGGAGGAACTCGTCAATTACGGTGAGTATGGCCGCGTCGAGCTCACGACGATGACGAAGGAGTTCTTCGTTCCCCGTTTCCTCGAGCGCGACGAAGCCATCCGCCGCCCCCCGTGCAGCGAATTCCCGTGGGACGGCGTCGGCGACGTCCGCCCGTTCCAGTCGCTCACCAAAACGATCATCGAAGGCGTGTATTGAAAAGCCGGGCGGTTTTCTAACCCACCCGGCTCGGCCCCACCATGAGCTCCCCGATTCACATCCCCATCCTCCGCCTCGGCCGGACCTACCGCAGCCTCGACACCCAGAAGCACCCGCTTCCCGGCGGCGGCACACTCGAGGTCAGCGTCGCCAACTCCGGCCTAATCCGCCGCGACCTCCGCGATCTCCCCCGGGCCGCCGCCGCGCTCCGCGCCATCCCTACCGCGACCCTTGTCTCCAGCATGGAGAAGGCCGCCGAACTCTACCTCCACGGCAGTCTCCCGTGGGGCGACGGCGATCGCCTGCAGTCGCCCGCCGACTACGCCGCCGCGCTTTCCCAGCTCACCGGCCTCCCCCACAGCCTCGGCCGCGGCAACATGGCGAAGGTCCACGCCGCGATGTCCAACATCCGCGCCGTCCTCGCCGGCCTCACGCGCGGCCTCCCGCTCGGGCTCTTTGACACCGGCGTCGTCGCGCAGGCCGGCCTCCACGTGAATTTTTTCCCGCAGACGGACAGCCTGGGCGTGCTCCTTCCGAGCAATTCCCCCGGGGTCAACTCGCTCTGGCTCCCCGCACTCGCGATGAAAATTCCCGTGGTGCTCAAGCCCGGCCGCGAGGATCCGCTCACGCCCTTCCGGCTCATCCAGGCGATGATCGCCGCGGGGTTCCCGCGCGACGCGTTCGGCTTCTACCCGACCACGCACGACGGCGGCGATACCGTGCTCTTCGGCACCGGCCGCGCGATCGCGTTCGGCAACGACACCACGCTCAAGAAATACGCCCCTTACCGTCACATCCAGGTCCACGGCTCCGGCCGCAGCAAGATCCTCATCGGCGACGACTACGCCGACGACTGGGAAAAGCATCTCGACGTGATCGTCCACGCCATCTCCGCCAATGGCGGCCGCAGTTGCATCAACTGCTCCTCCGTCCTCATCGGCAAAAACCGCGACGCGCTCGCGGATGCCCTCGCGCGCCGTCTCGCCGCCATCGAGCCGCTGCCGCGCGATCATCCCGACGCCATCCTCTGTGGCTTCGCGAATCCCGCCATGGCGAAGGGCATCGACGAGCGCATCACCGAACTCCTCGGCACGCCCGGCGCCACCGACCTCACCGCCAGATACCGCACCGGCCCGCGCCTCGTCGAAATGTACGGCCAGACGTTTCTCCGCCCCACGCTCGTCGGGTGCGACGATCCCGGCCATCCGCTGGCGAACACCGAATTCATGTTCCCCTTCGCCAGCATTCTCCAGGTCCCGCAGGCAAAGATGCTCGGCGTGATCGGTGAGACGCTCGTGGTGTCCGCGTTCACGCGCGACCGCGACTGGAGCGCCGACCTCATGACCAGCACGAACATCGAGCGCCTGAACCTCGGGCCCTACACGACGATGCGCGTGCAGTGGGAGCAGCCGCACGAGGGCAACCTCTTCGAATTTCTCTACCGCCGCCGCGCCCTCCAGGGCGACCTGGTCGCGGTCTGAATTTCCAAACAGTGAGCCACGGAGAACACAGCGCGCAGCCACAGAGCGCACAGGGTATGCTACTGTTTTTCTCCGTGACCTCTGGGTCTGAGCTCGGTGCCCTCTGTGGCTAATCAGACCGTGATGATGCCTCCTTTCGCCTCCCGGCCGTCGCCGAAACTCGTCTTCGGCCCCGGCGTGCTGCGCGAGCTGCCCGCGTGCGTGCGCGAGGCCGGCGGCTCCGCCGTTTTTCTCGTGACCGACACCGGCTTGATGCGCGCCGGCCACGCCGCGCGCGCCACGGCCCTGCTCGAAGCCGCCGGCCTCCCCGTCACCCTCTACGATCACTCGCACGAGAACCCCACCGAGGCCGACGCCGCGGCGTGCCGCGAGGCCGCGCGCGCGGTGAAATTCGACTGCTTTGTCGCCCTCGGCGGCGGCAGCAGCATGGACACCGCGAAGGCCGCCAATTTTCTCCTCACCAACGGCGGCGCGATGCGCGACTACCACGGCTACGGCAAGGTCACCCGGCCGATGCTTCCCCTCATCGCGATCCCCACCACGTCGGGCACCGGCAGCGAATGTCAGTCCTACGCCCTCGTGAGCCGCGACGACACGCACGAGAAAATGGCCTGCGGCGATCCCAGGGCCCGCGCCCACACCGCGCTCCTCGACCCCGAGCTCACCGCCACGCAGCCGCGCTCCGTCGCCATCGCCACCGGCCTCGACGCGCTCTCGCACGCCCTCGAATCCGCCGTGTGCACGCAGCGGAATTCCATTTCCTCGCTCTACGCCGAGGGCGCGTTTCGCCACCTCGCCGGCGCGATCGGCGCCGTGGTTGCCGGCCGCGCCACCCTCGAGGATCGCAGCGCGATGCAGCTGGGCGCGGCGCTCGCCGGCCTCGCGATCGAAAACTCCATGCTCGGCGCCGCGCACGCGACCGCCAACCCGCTCACCGCGCGCCACGGCTTGGTCCACGGCCGCGCCGTCGCCCTCATGCTGCCGCACGTCATGCGCTTCAACGCCGCCGTGCCTGCCGTCGCCGCGATCTACGCGCGCTACGCCGACATTTTGCAGGCGTCGGGCGTCACCACCACCCCGCTGATCGAGTGGGTGGGGGAGTTGGGCGCCCAGGGCTCCCGGCCGGAGCTCAACGGCGCCGCCCTCGATCTGGCGGCGCTCGCCGCGGACGCCGCGCAGCAGTGGACGGGGAAATTCAATCCGCGACCTTTGCAGCCGGCCGATTTTCTCTCACTCTACCGGAGTGCGCTTGGCCTGCATGCTTCCTCGTGAAACCCATACGCGATCCGGCTGGCTCGCCGCCCTGCTCGTGAGAGCCGGGACGGTTGCGCGTTCGATCCGGCCACCCGTCCGCCGGTCCCGGGGCGGGCGGCGAGTCGTCTCCCGGTCCGGCGCCGGCTTGCTGCTCACCGTCTGCTGCCTCGGGTTCGCCGGCTGCGGCAAGCGCGCCGCTGCGCCCGACACGAAGCCCGAAATCACCGCCGCGCCCGCCACGTCCTGGCCCATGACCCGCGGCGGCCCGGCGCTCAGCGGGAGCGTGGCCGCGCCCGTCCCGCAGCATCCCGCGACCGCGTGGACCTTCACCGCCTCGGGCCCCGTCACCGCCGAGGCGTCCATCGTCGGCGGCCGCGTTTACGTCGGCACGGGCAAAGGCGTGCTGCACTGCCTCGCCGCCGACTCCGGCCGGGAGGTCTGGCACTTTGACACGAAGGACGCCATCGCCGCCGCTCCCGCCGTCGCCGGCGGCAGGGTTTTCCTCTCCTCCAACGACGGCCGCCTCTACGCCCTCCACGCCGGTACCGGCACCGAAGCCTGGCGCTTTACGATCGAGGACAAGATCAGCTCCGGCGCCATCGCGATCAAAAGTCCGGACGGCTCCGCCGACTGGGTACTCCTCAATGGCTACGACGGCACCACGCGGGTGCTCAATGCCGCCGACGGCAAACTCGTCTGGTCCTACAAGACCGACGATTACATCAACGGCTCGCCCGGCGTCGTCGACGGCCGCTACCTCGTGTTTGGCGGCTGCGACGCGCAGCTCCACGTCGTGAATCTCAAGGACGGCACGCTCCTCCACAAGATCCCGACCAGTGCCCAGATCCCCGCCTCGATCGCGACGTTCGGCCTGATGGCGTTTTGCGGCAATTATGCGAACCAGACGGTGGCCTTCGATGTCACCGGGGGCAAAGTCGCGTGGACCTATGAGGACCGCGCGCTGCCTTTCATGAGCGCCCCGGCGGTCAACGACCGCCTCGTCCTCATCGGCTCGCGCGACAAGCACCTCCACGCCATCGACCGCAAGACGGGCGCGGGCGCGTGGAAATTCGCCACCGGCGGCCGGGTCGAGGGGGCGCCGATCATCTTCGACGACGGCGTCGTGTTTGGCTCGACCGACGGCCGGCTCTACGCGGCGGGCCTCGCGGCCGGCGCGGAACTCTGGCGGCTCGACCTCGGCGAATCGCTGGTTGCCTCGCCCGCGTTTGGCGGTCAGCTCATTGTCGTCGGCAGCGAGAAAGGCACGGTCTTTGCGATTCGCGGGCACGCCGGCCCGAAACCGTGAGCCCATCACCCCGGCCGTGCGTCAGGCCGACCCCTGTTTCCCACTCATGAACAACGAACCTTTCGCCCCGGTCGCGCCCGTCCGGAGCTCCACCCTCGCGGGAAACTACTTCATCTCGAACTACCCGCCGTTCTCGTTCTGGACCGACGACCAGAAGGTCGAACTCGAGGTCGCGCTCAACTCCGCGCCCACGCCGGGCACGAAGCTCGGGCTTTATCACCACATCCCGTTTTGCCGGAAGCGCTGCCATTTTTGCTACTTCCGCGTTTACACCGACAAAAACGCGCAGGAGATCCAGGCCTACCTCGACGCCACGATTGCCGAACTGCAGGTGATTGCCGCGCGCCCGCTCTACCGTGGGCGCAAGCCGCACTTCGTCTACTTCGGCGGCGGCACGCCCTCGTATCTCTCCGCCAAGCAGCTCCACGAGCTCACGGACCGGTTGAAGGCCGTGCTGCCGTGGGACGAGGCCGAGGAAGTCGCCTTCGAGGGTGAGCCCGGTACGCTCAACGCCGCGAAACTCGCCGCGATCAAACAGGTCGGCGTCACGCGGCTCAGCCTCGGCATTGAGCATTTCGACGACCATGTGCTCGAAATCAACGGCCGCGCCCACCGCTCCGGCGAAGTCTACGTGGCTTACGAACGCGCGCGTGCGGAGAATTTCTCCCAGATCAACATCGATCTCATCGCCGGCATGGTCGAGGAGACCGAGGCCCTCTGGCAGCGCAACATCGAGGAGACGATCAAGCTGCGCCCCGACAGCGTGACCATTTACCAGATGGAGGTGCCCTACAACACGACCATCTACAAGGAGATGAAGGCGGCCGGAAAACTCGTCGCCCCCGTGGCAGACTGGCAGACGAAGCGCCGCTGGGTGAAGGAGGCCTTCGCCGCCCTCGAGGGCGCGGGCTACACCATCGCGAGCGGCTACACGGCCGTGCTTGATCCGCAGCGCACGAAATTTCTCTACCGCGACGAACTCTGGAGCGGCGCCGATCTCATCGGCCTCGGGGTGGCGTCGTTTTCGCACGCCGCCGGCGTCCACTACCAGAACATCACCGAAATCGAGCCGTATCTCGCGGCGGTCGCCGCGGGCGGGCTCCCGCTCAAGCGGGCGTTCCGCACCTCGCCGGAGGAGCGGATGATTCGCGAATTCATTTTGCAGATGAAGCTCGGGCGGGTGGTGCTCGGCTACTTCAGCGAGAAGTTCGGCGTCGACATCGCGCCGCGCTTCGCCGCGCAGCTCGGCCATCTCGAGGCGGAGGGCCTGCTGAGCGTTTCCGATTCCGAGGTCCGCCTCTCGCGCGACGGCCTGCTGTGCGTCGACACGCTGCTGCACGAGTTCTTCCTGCAGCAGCACCGCACGACGCAAATCGTCTAGCGCCCCGCGTTGGCCGCCGCCGTGCAGATCGACGATCCAGTCCTCGCCCAGCACGTGCCCGGGCCGCTGTGGGATTTTTTGCGCGACGACTGCCACCTGCCCCCGGCGGCTTTCACCCTGCGGGCCGGCGCCGAGCTGCCCGAACCCGCGCGGCGCCTGCTCGCGCACACGCGCGACATGACGACGACGCTCGCGACGCATCACGAAAGCCTCATCCGGATCGAAGTTCTCCAGTGCCGCGAAACGTCCGGCTTTTATTTGCGCGAGGTCTTCCTCCGCACGCTCGCCGCCGGAACCATGGTCGAATACGGCGTGGTCGCGATCGATCTCGGGCAGTTCAACGCGTGGCAGCGCGACCTCATCCGCGCCGGCCAGGCCCCGCTCGGCGCGCTGCTGCACCGCTTCGAGATTCCGTTCGTGAGCACACCGATCGGATTCTTCGCCCTGACGGGGGCGCACCTGGCGGCCACGCCGCTCGCGACTCCCGCCCCGGCGACCTGCCACGGCCGGTTCAACCGGCTCGCCCGCGAGTCCGGCGAGCCCCTCGCGTGGATTCTCGAAGTCCTGCCGCCCGCGTGAAGATCGTCTTCCTCACCGCCGGCACCGGCAGCTACTACTGCGGAGCGTGCATGAGGGACAACGCCCTCGCGCGCGAACTCCACCGCGCCGGCCACGACGTCACCCTCGCGCCGATGTATCTGCCGCTCATACTCGACGAGGAGACGCTCGGCAACGCGCCGGAGGTCCCCGTCTTCTTCGGCGGCATCAACGTCTTCCTCCAGCAGAAGCTCGCGCTCTTCCGCCACACGCCCGCCTGGTTCGATCGCCTGCTGGATTCGACCGCGCTGCTGAAGTGGTCCGCCCGCCACAGCCACATGACGTCGGCCCGCACCCACGGCGAGATGGCGCTGCAGATGCTCCAGGTCGACTCGAGCCCGCTCCGCAAGGAACTCGACAAGCTCATGGCGTGGCTCGCCGTCATCCAGCAGCCCGACGTGCTCTGCCTCTCCAATGCGCTGCTCACCGGATTCATCCCCGAGCTCAAGCGCCGCGTGGGCGCGCCCATCGTCACTTTCTTCCAGGGCGAGGATACCTTTCTCGACGGCCTGCCCGAGCCATTCCGTGCGCAATGCTGGGCCGCGATGCGCGCCCGCGTGCGCGACTCCGATCTGTTGCTCGCGCCCACGCGCTACTACGCCGATTTCATCGGCGGCCGCCTCGGTCTCGCGCCGGGCGCGATTGAGGTGCTTTACAACGGTATCCAGCTCGATGGCTACGCTCCCGCCGGGCCGCCCGCCGTCCCCACGATCGGCTACCTCGCGCGGCTGAGCCGCGAAAAAGGACTCGGCGTGCTCGTCGATGCGTTTATCGCGCTCGCGCGCGATCTCGGCGACACGGCGACGCAGCTCCACCTCGGCGGCGCCGCCACCGCGGGCGACGAGCCGTTCATCCTGCAACAAAAGCAACGCCTCGCCGCGGCCGGCCTCGCCGGGCGCGTCACGTGGTCGCCCAACCTGTCGCGCGACGCGAAAATCGCGTTTCTTCGCGGCCTCACGCTTTTCTCCGTGCCGGTGCAGTACCCGGAGGCGTTCGGGCTCTACCTCGTCGAGGCGCTCGCCTGCGGCGTTCCGGTGGTGCAACCGGAGGCCGCCGCGTTTCCCGAGCTCATCGCCGCCACGGGCGGGGGCCTGTGTGTGCCGCCACGCGACCCGCTCGCGCTCGCCCGCGCCTGGCAGTCGCTCCTCGCCGATCCGGCGCGCCGTGCGGCCCTTGGCCGGGCCGGGCGGTTGAGCATTGAAAAATGCTTCGGCTCACCGACGATGGCGGCCGCGTTCCTTCGCGTGACCGCGCGCCTCGCGCGCCCCGCCGCGTGATCGATCGCCCCATGGACGTCCCCCCACAATTCCACTTCACCCACCGCCGCATGGTCGAGTTTGCCGACACCGACATGGCGGGCCTCATGCATTTCTCGAATTTCCTGCGGTTCGCGGAAAGCGCCGAGCACGCCTGGTTCCGGTCGCTCGGCTTTCGCGTTCACACCCTTGCCGCGGGCCTCCGCCACGGCTGGCCGCGTATCGAGGTCGGCTGCAAATACCGGCAGCCCGCCCGTTTCGAGGAGACGCTGGAAATCTGCCTCCGCCTCGAGGATCTCCGTTCGAGCAGCCTGAGTTATTCGTTCTGGATCTTTGGCGAAGGCGCCGCCCGCCCGTTGCTCGCCCACGGCACCTGCGCGACCATCCACGTGACGATCGACGACGCCTCGCACGAAATCAAAAAGACTCCGATTCCCGCCCCGTTGCGCACGAAACTCGAGGCGCTGCTTTCCTCTCCCAAATCCTAGCTCTGAATTTTCCCCCATGAACTGGCTCTTCTACGCCCTCCTTACCGTCGCCACCTGGGGCCTCTATGGCGTCTATCTCCACAGCGGCCAGCTCGCGATGGGCGATCCCATCAACGGCCGCTACAAGGCCTTCCTCTTCGTCGGCATCGCCTACTTCATCATCGCCGTGCTCGCGCCGCTGTTCGTGCTCAAGATCAACGGCGCCGGGATGAGCTTCCCCGCCAAAGGCATCTGGCTCTCCCTGTTCGCTGGCGCGCTCGGCGCGGTCGGCGCGTTCGGCATTCTCCTCGCGTTCGGCGCGAAGGGCACGCCGATCGTCGTGATGGCGATCGTCTTCGCCTGCGCCCCGATCGTAAACGCAATGGCATCGATCATCATGCATCCGCCCAAGGGTGGCTGGGGCGGCGTCGCGTGGCAGTTCTGGCTCGGCGCCGCGTTCGCCATCGCCGGCGGCTTCCTCGTGAGCTACTACAAGCCGGCGCCCGCCCCAAAGGCCGCCAGGGCCGTCACCACCGCCGCGGCGCCCGCCGCGCCGGGCGCGCCCTGAGCGACATGTCCGAACTCGCGCATCTCCAGCTCACGGCGCTCAACCGCCTCGTCGCCGCGATCGGCCCGACCAACCGCTTTTACCGGGGCAAGCTCGCCGCCGCCGACGGCCTGGCCGGCTTTCGCTCGCTCGCCGAATTTTCCGCGCGCATGGCATTCACCACGAAGGACGAGCTCGCGCGCGACCAGATCGAAAACCCACCCTACGGCTCGACGCTCACTTACCCGCAGGAAACCTACACGCGCTACCACCAGACCAGCGGCACGAGCGGCCGGCCCATCATCTGGCTCGACAACAACGAGAGCTGGCAATGGCTGCTCGATAACTGGCGCGAAATTTGGAAGAGCGCCGGTGCGCAACCGGGCGATGCGGCGTTCTTCGCGTTTTCGTTCGGCCCGTTCCTCGGCTTCTGGACGGCCTTCGATTCCGGCCAGCAACTCGGCCTGCGCACGATTCCCGCGGGCGGCATGAGCAGCAGCGAGCGCGTACGCTTCCTCCTCGCGCGCCGCCCGCGCATCCTCTGTTGCACGCCCACCTATGCCCTGCGGCTCGCCGACGTCGCGCGCCAGGAGGGATTCGACCTGCGCGATTCGGGGGTCCAGTGCGTGATGGTCGCCGGCGAACCCGGCGGCAGCGTCCCCGAAGTCCGCGCCCGCATCGAGCAGAGCTGGCCCGGCGCCCGCGTCGTCGACCACCACGGCATGACCGAGGTCGGCCCCGTGTCGTTCGGCGATCCCGCCGACCCCACGCGGCTGCGCATCATGCACGACCGCTATTTTGCCGAGGTCCTGCAACCTGGCACCAACGATCCCGTCGCCCCGGGCGAAAGCGGCGAGTTCGTGCTCACTACGCTCGGCCGCGCCGCGTGCCCGCTCCTCCGCTACCGCACCGGCGATCTCGTGCGCGCGATCGCGGTACCCGGCGAAGACCCTGCGCGCTTCGTCCTCGCCGGCGGCATCCTCGGTCGCGTGGACGACATGGTGATTGTGCGCGGCGTGAACCTCTACCCGGCCGCGATGGACGCCGCGATTCGTGCCCACGGCGGCGTGCGCGAATACCAGGTCGAGATCGACCAGCGCTCGACGCTTCCCGAAGTGCGCGTGCGCTTCGAGGCGATCGACGAGGCTGGCCTGGCCTCCGCCGATCTGGCGAAACATCTCCGGGTGGCTTTTCAGATGCGCATCGAGGTCGAGAAAGTCGCCAACGGCGTCCTCCCGGTCTTCGAGTTCAAGGCCCGCCGCTGGAAAATCCTGAAGTAAGATGATCGAAGTTTCGCGCCTCACCAAAACCTACGAGAGCCCCGCCGGCCCGGTGGCCGTGCTGCGCGAACTCGATCTCACGGTCGGCGCCGCCGAGGCCGTGGCCATCGTCGGCCCGTCCGGCAGCGGCAAGACCACGCTGCTCAATCTCCTCGGTGCCCTCGACCAGCCCACGAGCGGCACGATCACGATCGGCGGCACGCCGCTCGGCGGGCTCGCCGCGCCGGCCGCCGCCCGCTTCCGCAACCGGACGATCGGTTTCATCTTCCAGCTCCATTACCTGCTGCCGCAGTGCACGATTTTGGAGAACGTGCTCGTGCCGCGGCTCGCGGGCGGCTGGACCGAGGACGCCGCGAGCGTCCGCGCGCGCGCCGGGTCGCTCCTCGAGCAAGTCGGCCTGCAGGAACGGATGACGCACCTCCCGTGGCAGCTCTCCGGCGGCGAGCAGTTGCGCGTCGCGATCGCACGGGCGCTGATCAACCAGCCGAAAATCATCCTCGCCGACGAACCGACCGGCTCGCTCGACCCGGCGACCGGCGAGAGGATCGCGGAGTTGCTCCTGCAAACCAACGCGCTCGCGAAAGTCGCGCTGGTCGTGGTGACCCACAATCCCGGCCTGGCGCAAAGGATGAACAAGACCTACCGCCTCGAGGGCGGGCGGTTGGTGACCTGATTTTCGCCACAGGGAACACGGAGCTCCGACCCAGAGGGCACAGAGCCAGACCATGCATTTTCAATCGGTCCCGACTTGGAATCTCTGTGTTCGTGAACCCCGCGGCCTCCTGCTGCCTCTGGGTCCGGGCGCTGTATCCTCTGGGGCAAACTCCGATCATCGCCGATGACTGTCGCCCGTTACATTTTCCGGAGCGTGCTCCACCATCGCTTCGCCTACCTCGGCGTGCTGGCGGGCGCGGTGCTCGGGGCGACGGTGCTGCTCGGGGCGCTGTTCGCCGGGGACTCGGTGGCGGAATCGCTGCGGCGGATCGGCGCGAATCGAATCGGGCGGGCCACGCATGTACTGGCGGCCGGCGATCGTTTTTTCCGGCAGGCACTGGCGGAGGAATTCGCGACGGCGGCCAATGTGCGCGCGGCGCCCGTCGTGCTCGCCCGCGGCACGGCCACGCATGGCGGCACCCAGGCGGTGGCGAACCAGGTTCAACTCGTCGGCGTCACGGACGCGTTTTGGGGATTCGCGCCCGCCCCGGCCACCGTCGCGCTCCGGGCCGCCGCCTCGGAGATCGCGGTGAACGACACCCTCGCGCGCCGGCTGAACATCGCGGTCGGCGACACGCTGGTCGTCCGCCTGCACAAGCCCGGAATTCTCGCCGGCAACGCGCCGGTGGCCGGGGCCGAGAGCAAGTTGCAGAGCCTGCGCTGCACGGTCGCGCGCATCGTGGGCGACGCGTCGTTCGGTCGCTTCAATCTGGAGGCCACCCAGGTCGCGCCGCCGTCCGTGTTTCTGCCGATCGAGTTGCTGCAGGCCAGCCTCGACCGGAAGGCGCGGGCGAACCTGCTGCTCATCGCGGCGCCGGGTCCGGGCACTGATCTCAAGAGCGCGCTGGCAAGTTCGGTGCGGCTCGCGGACTTCGGGCTGGCGCTCCACTGGCGGGAGAAGGCCGCGACGTTCGAAGTCACCTCGGATCGAATCTTTGTCGATCCGGAGCTGGCCGCGGCAGTCACCCGGGCGGTGCCGGCGGCGCAGCCGGTCGTGTCCTACCTCGTCAACGAACTCCGCGTGCGCGACCGTTCGACTCCCTATTCGATTGCGACGGCGACGACGCGCGAGGCGGCGCCATTTCTGCCGGCGGACCTGGGCGCCCGCGAAATCGTGATCAACCGCTGGCTCGCGGAGGATTTGCAGGCGGCGGCGGGCGATGAGGTGCGCGTGACGTATTTTCAGATCGGCGCGGGCGACCGGCTGGTGGAACAGAGCACGGCATTCCGCGTGCGCATGGTGGTGCCGCTGGAGGGACTCGCGGCCGACAGCGCGTGGATGCCGAATTTTCCGGGCATCAGCGATGCGAAGAACCAGAGCGACTGGGACCCCGGGCTGCCGCTCGACCTCGCGCGGGTGCGCGACAAGGACGAGCGTTACTGGGACGATTTTCGCGGCGCGCCGAAGGCATTTCTGTCCGCTGCGGCCGGCCGCGAAATTTGGTCGACGCGCTGGGGCAGCGTCACGGCGCTGCGCATCGCGGCCGGGCGCGCGCGCGAGGCGGAACTCACGGCGACGCTGCTCGGCGCGCTGCGGCCGGAGATGAATCAACTGCTGCTGCGCGACCTGCGGGCGGGTGCACAGGTCGCGGCGAAGTCGACGGTGGATTTCGGCGGGCTGTTCATCGGGATGAGTTTTTTCCTGATCGTCGCGGCGCTGGGGCTGGTCGCCATGTTGTTTCAACTGGGCCTGCTCCAGCGCAATCGCGAGGATGCGGTGCTCGGCGCGGTCGGGATCGAGGCGCGCACGCTGTTGCGCTGGCGGCTGGCGGAGGCGGCGGTGATCCTGCTCGCGGGCTGCGCGCTTGGGCTGCCGCTGGCGGCGCTCTACACGCGGGGGATTCTGCGGTTTCTCGAGACGATTTGGGCGGGGCAGGGTGGGGCGGGGACGTTTGTGTTTGCGGCGCACCCGGCAAGCGTCGCGGGCGGCGTGACCGGTTTTTTGGGGTGCTCGCTCTTCGCGGTGTGGCTGGCGATTCGCCGGCAGACACGTCGCACGCTCTCGATTCGGCTCGCGGCGGGCGTTGAGGAAACGGGGCCGGCGGCGGGAATTCGGAGAAACTCCCTTGTCGTCGCCGGTGTCGCGGCGGCCGCCGGGGTGGGGGCGATGGCGGTTTCGGGGCGCGGCCTCCCGGCCCAGGGGGCGTTTTATCTGGCGGGATTTTTGCTGCTGGGGGCAGGCCTCGCGTTGTGCCGCTCGTGGCTGGCGGGAGGTGGCGCCGGCGCGACGTTTGATGCGGCCTACCTCGGCGGGCGGAATCTCCGAGCGCGGCGCACGCGCAACCTCACGGTGGTCGGTCTCATTGCGACGGCGGTGTTCATGGTGCTGTCGGTGGCATCGTTTCGGAAACATATCGGCGCCGACTGGCTCGAGCGCGGCAGCGGCACGGGCGGTTTCGGGCTTTGGATCGAGACGACGGCGCCGCAGAACCCCGCACGCGACGGCAAGTCGGGCGGCTTCGAAATCTTCGAGCGCACCGCCGCCGACCTCGGCGACATCGTGCCGCTGCGCGTGGGCGCGGGCGACAATGCGAACTGCTTCAATCTCAACTCGACGCTGCAGCCGCGGCTGCTCGCGGTCGACGCCGCGAAGCTGACCGGGCGAGGCGGGGCGGACTGGTCGGTGTTGCGCGGCGCCACCGGCGGGGCGATTCCGGCGCTCGTCGACGAGACGACGCTGATGTGGGCGCTCAAGCGCAAGGTCGGCGACGTGCTGCCCTACGTCGATGAAGTCGGCCGCGCGTTCGATGTGAGGATCGCCGGGGTGCTGCGGGACTCGATTTTCCAGGGACACCTGATCGTGGATGAGGCGCGGTTTCTCGAAAGATTTCCGTCGAATCCCGGCTATTCGCTCTTTCTCGCCGAGGCGAAAGATCCCGCGGGCGTAAGGACGCTGCGCGACCGGCTGGCGGCGGCGGCGGCGGATGCGGGCGGCCGCGTCGAGCTGACGCGCGACGTGCTCGCGGCGTTCCACCAGATCGAAAACACCTACATCGCCATCTTCAACGTGCTGGGCTCGCTCGGGGTGATCCTCGGCAGCCTCGGGCTCGCGATCGTGGTGGCCCGCAACCTGCGCGAGCGCCGGGGCGAGTTTGCGGTGATGGCGGCCATCGGCATTCCGGGCCGCGTGCTGGCGCGGATGGTGTTTTCGGAATTCGGCCGGCTGATCGCGTGGGGCCTCGCCATCGGCGCGGCGGCTTCAGTGATCGCGGTGTGGCCGGGTGTGACGACGCTGCCGCCGGCGCCGACGGTCGCCCTCGTGACGGCGATGCTTGCGGGCATCGGGGTGCTCAACCTCGCGTGCGGCTGGGCGATCTTCCGCTGGTCGCTGCGCGAGTTGCGCCCGGGTGTGGCCCTGGCCGCGACGTAACGTCGGCTAGTCCTTCAGCGCTTCCGGCTTCGGCTCGGGGAGGAATTGCGTGAGCACCGCGCCGACGAGCGCGTAGGCACACGCGACGCAGGCCCCCACGATCGCCATGCGGGCCGGGTCGGGTTTGTCGGAGGCGGAGAGCGTGAGCGTGAGCCAGGCGGCGGCGGTGCCGAGCACGCGGCCCCCGATGTTGGCGGCGAAACTCTCGCCGGTGCCACGCAGGTGAACCGGGAAGACCAGCGGGATGTAATTTCCCCAGAAGCTGAACTGCGCGACCGTAAACACTCCCGCGACGAAGATACCGGCCTTGATCAGGCCGAGGCTGTCGGCATCGCCGAGCTGGCCGGAAATCCACCAGAACAGCAGCGGTACGAAGAGGAGCGACGGAATCTGGAACACCCGGAACAGCGTCCGGCGACTCACGATGACGACCGCGAGCACCGCAAGCAGGAAGCGGCCGAGCAGTCCGCCGATTTCCTGCCACAACGTGACTCCCGCCACGACTTGATCGCTGGCGTTGCCGGCGGCCTGGCGCATTTCCTTTTGCGCGACAGGCTGGGGCTTGTTGGCGGCCTTGGCGGCGGCCATCGCCTCGCCACCTTTCGCCTTGGCGACCGCGAGCACGGCGACGTGGCCGGCTTCGAGTGGGGTGCCGATCCGCTGCGCTCCGATGATTTGCGGGAGCTGCTGGATCGCGCCGAAGGCGATGCCGTAGCTCGCGGCGAAGATGAGTGTCGTGAGGATTGTAGTCTTGCGCAGCTCCGGCGCGAAGAGCGCGGCGATGCTCGGCCGTTTGAGCGTGCCGGCGTCGCGTTTTTTCTGCCACTCCGGCGATTCGGGGAGGAACGGCCGGATGAGGAGGAGCGGCAGGGCGGGAATCACACCCGAGATGAGCGTGTAGCGCCAGGCCTCGTGTCCGCCCTGGATGGCCGGCAAGGCGAGCGCCCACTTGGCCGCAAGGATGTTGGCGGCGGCGACGAGCAGGCCGCCGAGCGAAGAAAACGCCTGCGTGTAGCCGAGCACTTTTTCGCGCTGGGGCGGATGGGTGAAAATCTCCGCGAGCCACGCGACCGCCGCCACAAATTCGACGCACACCCCGATGAAGACGAGGCAGCGGAAGAAGAGCAGTTGCGGCAACGTCGTCGCAAACCCCGCCGCGCAGGCCGCAAACGCGTAGAGGAGGATGCTGAACGTCAGCACGCGCCGCCGGCCGAACAAATCCGTCAGGTATCCGCCGAGGAGGCCGAAGAGGCCGCCGGCCAGTGCGGGCACGAAGAACAGGGTGCGCGCCCAGCGCACGTATTCGGCGCCGCCGGGCGACCAGAGTCCCGCCGCCTCGGGCCGCGTCATCCCGCCCGCGACCAACCCCTCTACGATCGGCGCGCTGAGCGCGGCAACGGCCGGCTTGATGATGAGCGGCAGCATCAGCAGTTCGTAGATGTCGAACGCGAAGCCGATCGCGGCGATGATGCAGATGAGCCAGGCGGTCCGATTCAGGCCGGAAGCGCCCTGTGGGGTAGGGTTCATACGAGGAGGAGCGTGTCTGGGAAAGACGCGCGACTTCAAGCGACGATTCGAGGTTTTTTGGCGGTGGCCGGGTGGACGGCGCCGCCGGTTTGGCCATCCGCCGCCTGGGCTCCATCCTGGGACCGTTCACGAGCGCAGCGCCTCGTCGTCGCCGCCCCGGTTTGTTCGTTTCGCCGCGGGGCGGTCGGCCGGTCTGGCGGCGGCGGGCTTCGGGCGCGATGGCCCCGATCCGGGCGGGCCGCGCCCGCCGTCCCGTCATTCGACTTCGACGATCATCTCGATTTCCACCACGGCCCCGAGCGGCAGGGCGTGCGCGCCGATGGCCGTGCGCGCATGGCGGCCCCGGTCGCCGAAGACCGCCACCAGCAGGTCCGAGCAGCCGTTGAGTACCGCGGGCTGGCCCTGAAACTCCTCCGTGCAATTGACGAAGCCGCCGACGCGGACGATGCGTTTCACTTTCGCGAGCTCGCCGATCTCGCGTTTCAGCGAGGCCAGCAGGGTGAGCGCGGTCTGGCGGGCGGCGAGGGCCGCGTCCTTCTCGGTGACGTTGCGGCCAACTTTGCCGGCCACGACCTTGCCCGCGGCATCGCGCGGCACGTGGCCGGCGAGAAAAATCAAGGAACCGGTCCGGACGGCCGGCACGTAGTTCGCGATCGGGGCATTCGGCGTGGGCAGGGAGAGCTTGAGTTCGGCGAGCTTCTCCTCAGGCGTGGCCGCAATGGACCGGCTACCCGCGGCGAGCAGCAGGGCGAGGGCTAGGCCGAACGGACGGAGGCCGGAAGGAATGTTCATGACAAGAACTCTGCACGGCCGCACGTTGGAGGCGAGCCGACTTATTTTATGAGCATCACGATTCGACATGTTTTCCTGACGCTCGTCGTCGCGGCGTTCGGTGGCGCCGCGGGGGTGCGCGCCGCGGAGTTCAAGCACGACCTCTATTTTTGCGTGAATCTCGGCGGGCAGGCGCCGGTGATGGGCCGGGGCGCCGCGGTCCTGAGCGGCATCTATCGTTCGACGGATCGGGTGACGGTCGAGCATGTCGGGCCCGCGCACATCCGGATGTTCAAGGTGATCGCCGATCTCCGCGACCCGAACGCGCTGCTCGTCAGCGCGCTCGACGGCGTCATGCGGACGCCCGACCTCGGCAAGACGTGGCGCATTCTCACCGACTGGCAGATGACCGAGGCCAAGGGCCTCGCCGTCGATCCGCATGAACCCGACCATCTTTACGCCGGCCTGCCCGACGGCGTCGGCGTTTCCCGCGACCATGGCCGCACGTGGCAGCGGATGAACACCGGCATTCGCCGTGCTTACACGCATACGATCACGGTGGACCGCGCGAAGGCCGGGCGCGTTTTCGCCGGCACGGAAAAGGGTATTTTCCTCACGGAGGATGGCGCGCGCACCTGGCGACTGGTGCAGGGCACCGACGACGTGACCTATGACCTGCGGCAGTCGCCCCACGACCCGCGGGTTTACTTCGCCGTGACTTCGACCAACGGCGCGCTGTGGTCGGACAACAACGGCTTGGCGTGGCGGCGGCTGGAGGGCGTGCCGACGAAGCACACGCTGCACAACGGCGACTTCGACGCCAGCGACCCGCGCCGCCTCGTGCTCTGCGGCTGGAGTTTGGGTGTGCTGGTGTCCGAGGACGGCGGCCGCACCTGGACCGATCGCAGCGCCGGGCTGCCGAACCGCGAGGTGTGGAGCGTGAGCACGGATCCGGACATTCCCGGCCGGCTCTACGCCGCGCCCTTCCTGAAACCGGTCTTCGTGTCCGACGATTTCGGCCGCACCTGGCGCCCGCTGTGTTTCGAGCAGGCAACGGTGTTCAACATCATGTTCGTTCCCCGCCGGTAAACGCGGCGCTCCCCGTCATGAAATTTTCCCACGGTCTTTTTCCCGCTGTTCTTTTTCTCGCCGCGGTCGCCGCTCACGCGCAGCCGTCATTCACCGGTCCTGCGCCCGTGCCCACCATCGTGGCGAATCCGGCCGACCGCCGGGCCGGCTACCTGGCCCGCGCCAACGAGGTCGTCACGTGGCGGGCGAGTGCGGCCAGGCGGGAGGACCCCGCCACCTTCGGGCTCGCCGAAATTGCCTGCAAGCTGCGGCTCCGCGAGGACGCCGACATCTGCTCCGCGCGTCTGATCGAGCTGATAAAGACGCCGGCGGCCGACATGTTCTGGATGTTTCCCATCGCCTGCATCTCGTATCTCGGCCGCGATCAGCTCACGCCCGAGGCGAAGGCGGCGGTGCGTGAGGCGTGGCGGACGTACCTGCCCTTGCGCGGGGACACGGAGAATCATTGGGCGATGTACTACACATCGATGTACCTGATGGCCCAGTTGTGGCCCGGGGAGTCCGGCGACCGCTGGTTCAACGGCAAGAGTTCCGCGGAAATCTCGACCGAGGCGCGCGCCTACCTCGTCCACTGGATGAAGCTCACCACCACCATCGGGCAGGGCGAATACGACTGCACGCACTACCTCGGCGAGTATTCGATCCCGATGCTCTTTCTCGCGGCCTGGGCGGAGGATCCCGCGATGCGCCAGCGCGGGCACATGATGCTCGATTACGTCATGGCCGACTATGCCGTGGAGACGCTCAACGGCACCTACATCGGCTCGCACGCGCGCACCGACGACACCTCGGTGCGGGAGAAATGGAACGCTCTCGCGTCGTTTTTCGGCTGGCTGATGTTCGGCAACTGCCCGGCCCCGTCGAGCTACGGCAGCTGGGGTATCTACTTCGCGGCGGTCGCGGCCAACTACGAGCTCCCCGAGGTGATCTACCGCATTGGCACCGACCGGCCCGAGGCCTACACGCACTTCGAACGCAAACGCACCCGCCATCGCTGGCGCTACAGCGACGTGCGCAATGCGCCGGTCTACAAGACCGCGTACATCACGAAGGACTACGCCCTCGGCTCCGACCAGGGCGGGCTGCTCCAGCCGATCCAGCAGCACTCGTGGGATCTCACCTGGGCCGTGCCGGATCCGCGCGGCGTGCACAACACGATCTTCTCCAACCAGCCCTACTACGGGCCTTATGAGCTGATGATGTATTTCACCGAGATGCCGGATTCGATGCCGGCGATGGTGACGTTTCAAAACAAGCCCACGTACATCAGTGAGTACAAACTGCTCGGCGGCTCGCCTTACGAGCAGATCTTCCAGCAGGACGACGCCCTGATCTCGCTCAGCGACATTCCGGCGGGGACGAACTTCGAACAGGTGAATGGGTTTTTCTCGAAAGATCTCGCGCACTTGGAGGAGGACGGCTCGGGCTGGATCTTTGCGCAGGGAGGACAAACTTACATCGCCTACCGGCCGCTCGCGGCCTACGAGTGGCGGCCGTTGGAGGGTGGCGGCAAACGGCTGCGTTCGCCTCATCCCAAGAACGGCACGATCCTTCAGGCCGCCGCGGCGCGGGAGTTCAAGAGTTGGGACGACTTCAAGGCGGCGATCCGGGCGCTGCCGCTCATGATCGACCTCACGCCGACGCCCCGCGTCGCGTTTACCACGCTGCGTGGGAAAAAACTTGAGTGCACGTATGGCGCCGCCCCGCGGGTTAACGGTCGCGCCATTGACCACGCGAAGGAGTGGAAACTGTTTTCCGGCCCCTACCTGAACGCCGAGGTCGGCAGCGGCATGCTCACGATGACCCATGGGAAACTGAAGCGGGTGTTGGATTTCAACGCGGTGACCATTACGGACAGTGTGACCGGCCCGTGACGATGAGGGTGCAGGGCAAGGTTACCAAAACTCCGAGGGTAGGGGCGGTTGCCCCCAACCGCCCTGGGTTTGCACGCGCGTGCGGCAACTCGGGGCGGTTAAGGATAACCGCCCCTACCTTTTTGCTGATGATGGCGCTCGCCGGTGGTATTCGGGCGCAGACGCCGGCATCGCTTCCGCCGCCGTCGCCGCACGCGTTGCTCGAACGCCTGTGCGACGATTTTGGGGCACGGCTCACGGGCAGCGCGGCGAATGTCGCGGCGATGGACCGGCTGGCGGCGGAATTGCGCGCGCTCGGGCTGCAGCCCGAAAAGGTGCCGTTCACCATGCCCGGCTGGGAGCGGGGCGACGATCGCGTCGAATTACTAGCGCCCGTGGCCCGCCGGTTGCGGGTCGCCTCGCTCAGCTACACGCAACCGCATCCGGCGTTCGAGGCCGCGGTGGTCGATATCGGCAATGGCCGGCCGGCCGACTATCCTGCCGGTGACGTCGCCGGCCGCGTCGGGGTGCTCGCGCACGGCACGCCGTTGCAGGCGCGCGATATCGTGGCGGCAGCGGTCGCGCGCGGATTGCGGGGCGTGCTGTTTGTGGACCGCGAGGGCGGAGGCCAGTTGCTCGCGCGCACCGGCAGCTTTTCCGGCGAGCCCCTGCCGCTGCCCATCTATTCGATCACGCAGGAGGAAGGGCTCTGGCTGCAACGCCTGCTGGCGCGCGGCACCCCGGTGCGGGTGAGGATGGAAACGCGCTCGCGCTGCCGGCCGGTCGAGACGGCCAACCTCGTGGTGCGTTTTCCGGGCCGGGAGGCGTCCCGCCTGATTGTCGGCGCGCATTTCGACAGCTGGGATCTCGGGCAGGGCGCGATGGACAACGGTCTCGGCATCGCGCAGCTCTACGCCCTGGCGGTGGCTTTGCGCAGTGCGATGCTTCACCACCCGGTCGAACTCGTCTGGTTCAATGGCGAGGAGCAGGGCCTTTGGGGCTCGCGTCATCAAGCCGCGCAGCTCGGCGCGGCGCCTGTCGTGGCGATGCTCAATCTCGACATGGTCGGGGTGCCGGTCGGCGTGAACGCGCTGGGGGATGACTCGCTGCTGCCCGCGCTCGGCCGCTGGCACGCCGTGCGGTCCGGCCCGCCGCTGCCGAAGGGCGTGGAAAACATCAACTGGGTGGCGAGCGACCACACGCCCTACCAGCTCGCGGGCGTGCGGACGCTCACCTTCAACGCGCCGATTCCCCGCGATTCCGTGCGCTATTATCACGATTTCGCCGACACGATCGACAAGGTGGCGCCGAAGCTGCTCGAGGACTCGACGGCGATCGTCACCGATCTCGTGCGCACACTGGCGCAGGACCCGACGCTCGAGGCCTGGCGCCGGCCTGCCGGCGAGACGCAGCAGCTCTACACGCGCTTCGGCCTGGAAAAACGGATGCGCGCGATGGGCCTGTGGCCTTTCGGGCCGTGACGGTCCGTCTCTTGGGCAATCTGGACAACCGAAAGAGGGGAAACCGCCACTGCGGGCCAAAAAAGCAACTGTGGAGATGGTAACCACCGCCGTGAAAATAAACCAAGTGGCGATGACGGTCGGCTGAACCAAAAGTGGTCCGCTTTGGATATCTCATGCGACCCAAGCGGCGGCCAAATCATGTTTCCTGTTTCGCTGTTTCAAAATCGGGAATCGATTCGGGTTAAGCCCCCTGCCCCGGTTTGCTGCCCGCCGCGTCGGTTTCGCTACATCGGTGGCATTAGTAACCGGCCAATTGGACGCAGAACTCCTCAGATAACTGCGAGAATGCGCTTTGCGCCCGGCTCCGTCTTTTCGATCGCAGTGGGTGGCCTCGGCACCAGTGCAGAGTCGTGCTTCTCATTCATCGCGTTCAAATTCCAAGACAGCTTTCACCAGCGACGCAATGTGCGGGGTGGTTTGTTAGCCGTCGGGACGAGTGACTTAGGCTCCCCGCTTGTCGAACAGCGCGTCGCATTCTAGGTCACTCGCGCGTTCGACCCGGGCCAGTCCAGGGATCGGAATCGGTCTCTTCCCATCGAAGTAATCGCGGTGGTCTGCGATCCAGCGTTCCGCTCTCAATCGCGCCGCACGGACGAAATTGGGATGTGCATAGTAGCCCGGCCCACGGACCATCACAAATCTCCGTTCGGTTTCAGCAACTGTTGGGGACCGGAATTCGATCAGTCGATTCTCAAGTATTTTGGCGCGGATATAATCTGAACGGGAAAAGGTGCCGAAAACGTCCAAGAACTTTTCCTCGTAGGGGGCGCATCCGATGTGATCGTGGTTGCTGCCGTTTTCAGTCACCCAAAGGAGTGGCAATCCTGAGATTGCTGAGAGGGTGATCGCGAACACGTGGCAACCCCCGTGAGCGAACAACCTGTGTTCCGGCGTCGAGAGGAGTTCTGCCGCTCGTTCTTCCATCCTCAACCGCATGCCTGTCGCGCTTCACCCGTCACCGAATTTGGGCGTCTTCTATTCGTCATGGCCCTCGACTCCTGCTCCCACCGGACCCGGCAGGGTTATCCCATGCCAATAACCAACGTATTGGAAACGGGAATTTTCCGCTGCGGCTGTTGGCCGAGGCTCAGGATGCGCGAGCGACTTGGGCGTTCCAGGCCATGGCCGATACCGCCTGACGTGACCGTTGGCCCCAAGGCGAATCGCCGCGTAACTCGTGGTCAGGTCGGCCAAGCCCCATTGCCCTCGTCAACGACGCTTTCCCGCCATTATCCACACCACCTGGGCCGCAATCACGCAGTCAACCAATAGTTGACAACAGTGGCTTGAAGAATCGTGGTTGGGGAAACAGGCGAGTGCCAGGGGGCGGAGAGGAAAATCAGGGCGAGATTGGCCCGGTTTCGACGCGGGCCGGATTTTGGTGCGGGGGATCCCGTCGGCTCTCACCGCCCGACCGGTGTCACCCCCACGGATCGAACAGCACCTTGATGGCCTCCTTGCGCTGAAGGAGTTCGATCGCGTTAGCGTAGTGCGTGAAGGGCAGGGTGGCGGTGATCAACGGCGCGAGCCGCAGCCTGCCCTCGACGATGAAGCGCAACGCGGTCTCGGCGGCGGCACGGTTGTGCTCGCCATAACCCATGAGCTGCAGGCCCGGGCCGAAGAGATGCCGCGATCCAAAGCGCACCTCCTCGCGCAGCACGCCGAACAGCGCCACACTGCGTCGCGTGCGATCCATCAAGAATTCGATCGAGGCCGGGATGCCGGTCAGGTCGATGGCGTCGTCGAGGGCGGTGGCGGTGTCGCGCGAGGCCGGCCACGCCGCCGGGTCGGGCGCGAGTGTGCGATGAGCCCCCAGCGTCATGGCGAGGTCGCGCCGACTCTTCACGGGATCGAGGCCGACGACTTCGGCGGCGCCATGCGCCCGCGCGAGTTGCACGGCCACGAGCCCCGCCGGGCCCAACCCGCCCAGGCCGATCCGCCGGCCCGCGATCCCGCCGAGCGCGGCGAGCTGTTGAAACGAAACCGCCACGCACATCGCGAGCTCCAGCGAGGCGATCTCTGCAGTCGTGAGCGTCGCCGGAACCTCGAGCAGGTCGTCCTCCGGAAACGCATTGAACTGCGCGTAAAATCCCGGCCGCGGTTGGCCGCGATCGCGCCACACGGCGACGCGCGCGCCCACGCGCAGTCGGGTCGCGTCGGGACCGAGCGCCACCACCTCGCCCGTTGCTTCGTGACCGGGTTGCCCGGGCAGATACGGGTAGGCGAGCCTCGTGCCGGGAAACATCGGCTGGCCGCCGTAAATGTGCAGGTCCCAGTGCGGGCACGTGGCGATGCCGCTCACGCGGATGAGTACTTCGCCGGGACCGGGAGCGGGCACGGGAGCATCCTGCCACACGGCGCGGCCGGGTGCCTCGATCTGGAGGCGCTTCATTGCGGCGGGAATCGTCATGAATTGAAGCCGGCCGCGGTGCCGCGAGCGGTTTGGGAACAGCGGCTTATTGCGTGAAGTGCAGCGTGGCCGCCTCGCCCGCGCGAACCGGAAGCGTGTCGGGCGTTGTTGCGCGACCTTCGAGATGAAATCCCGCGGCCTGCAGGCTGCGGGTGTGCAGGAGGAAGTTGCCGCCTGGCGGCGGCGAGATCTGGAGCGTGGCCCGCTGGCCGTCGGCCGCCACTCGGAGCGCGAGGGTGAGTGGACCGTTCGAGGTCTGCACGGCATCGAGGCGGTTGGTCATGCCGGGGCGCAGCCACTCGGGCGGAGTCGAGAGTAACAGATGCACCGTGCCGGCGCGTTCGCAGGCGAGCATCGACAGCGCGAGACGCACAAACAACGCCGCCGCCCAGCAATGCGGCTGGTCACCCGCGGGCTTGGGCGGCGCGCCATTCAGCGCCTGCTCTTCCACCCAATTGCCGAGGGGTGAGGCGTGATTGGCGACGGCATAGAGGAGATCGGCGGCCTTGGCGTGTTCGCCGAGCAGCAGCGGGATGTGGGCGTACAGCGAACCATAACCCGCCCAGATGCCGTCGCGCATCCAGCCGATGCTGTGCGGCAGGCCCTGCGCCTCGACGGCCTGGAGCATCGCGTACGTGCCCTTGAGCAACGCGCTGTCCATCGGCAGCCCTTCGCCAAAAAGATGGTGCTCCAGCACGGCCCACTGCGCGACCTGTGGCAGGTCGTCGCGCACCGTCCGGCCCACGCGCACGGGCAGGTAGCGGTTGCTGTGGGCGTCGGTGCGCAGGTCGCGCTGGTGGCTGCGTTGAAACGCCTCAAAAAAATCCGTCGCGAGCCGGTCGATCGTGCGCGCTTCCTCCGTGCGGCCGAGCTTGGCCGCGGCGCGGGCGGTGGCGCGCAGTCCCGTGAGCGACCAGTAGATCGACGAGTATTCGGCCGCGATGTCGGCGATGCCGCCGTCGTTGAACCCGGCGGGCAGCAGCCCGGCGTTGACGGCGTCGGGATTGGCCAGCGTCCGGTCGCGCGCGCTCCGGAGGGCCTGCACGCCGCGCAGGATGGCGGGCCAGTGCCGCTCGACGCTGGCCCAGTCGCCGCTCAAGCGTGCATAGCGTTCGAGCGCCCAAAAGACCGCGGGCGTGGCCCGGAAGATGACGAGTGGCTCGAGTTCGTCGATCAAGCCGTCGTGGTTTTGAAACGAGAACAGCGTGTCGAGCGTTTCGCGGGCCCGCGCAAAGTCGCCGAGCATTGCGGCCAGCTCAACCATGTAGATCACGTCACTCGTCCAGAGCCCGCGGTAGAGGGTGAAGCTTGAGTTGAACTGGCCCCGCCCGTTGATCTGCTCGCGCGCCTGGTAGAAAATGCGCAGCGAATTCTCGACGATCCGTTGGATCGCCGGGTCGCCCACGGTGACATGGCCAAAGGGAACTCCGGCTTGCTCCCAGCGGGCGGCGACGTCCGCCGCGGCCCGTGCGAAATCGAATCCGGCCTGCGCCGCGACGTCTGCCGCCGTGGTCTGGCCGGAAAACACGAGCGCTGTCGCCTGTGGGGTGCCGGCCGGGAAATGCAGGGTCCAGCCGTCCTTGGTGCGCTGGATCTTTGCCGCGCGCGGCTGGGTGACGAGGAAGGGCGTGTCGTCCTGCGAAAGCCCGCCGCGTGCGTCGGCGCGCAAGTCCCGGCCGGTGCGCACGGTGAGCAGGGGAGCAACGCCGGCGGGAAAGACCGCCTGCATCGCGTCGACCCGCGTCGGCTGAAGGAGTATTTCCGTGCCACAGGCGATGCGCAGCTCGGCGGGATCGGGCCGGGCGTTGACGCCCTCGATCAACTTCTCGCGGGTCAGGCCGGTGCCGGCGGCGAAAATGGCGATGGAGGCGAGCGTCGCATTCGGATCCTTGCCGGGCGGTCCCTCGACGCGGATGTCGAGCCAGCCGTCGCGGTTCGCATCGGCGGCCTCGAAGAGAAAAACCTGCGGGGCGTGTCGTGGAGCGGTGAGGGCGAGGTCGGCCACTTGATCGGGGGCACCCTCCATGTGCATGGCGGCGACGCGTTCGTTAAGGCGTGGCTTGTAGCTCTCGCAAAATCCGAGCGCGACGCGTTTCGTGGCCCCGGGTTCAACGCGCACGCGGTAGCGGATCGGGCGGTTGATGCCCCACGCCACGTTGCGGAATTCCGGACTGCAGGCGCTCGGAGGTTGCGCCCAGCCCAGCGCGCCGCTGATGCCGTCGAGGCGTTCGTAGCGGGCGAAACGGCCGTTCGACTCCGCAACCGCCGACGGTGCCACGGCCAGCGTGGTGACGTCCACGCGCGCGCCGCCGGCCGTGAGCGCGGTGCGCAGCACGGGAACGCGCGGCGAATCCTGCCATTGCCGGGTCCGCGTCAGCGTCGAGCCGGCGACGCCGAATTCGACGACGGTGAGCGGTTGCGCGTAGGGGCCGGGGCCGAAATCGTAGAGAAGCGCGCCGCGATCATTGGCCATGGGTTTGTGCCAGTCGTCGGGCAGGCCGAGTGGCGCGTGCCAGGTCGGGGGCGAAAACCGGTGATCGACTTCCCACCCGAAGCCCGGGGTGGGCGCCGCCAGCAACGCGAGACCGAGCGACAGCAATCCGAGCGCGGCGAACGGACGGGCGGCGGGGCGGGCCATGCGGGGATTCCCTCGCGGTTGCGGCGAAGTGACAAAATGAAACCGAATGAAAATTAAATTGCGGGTCGAACCGGCATTGCCCGGCCGTGCGAAAGCCCCATCGTTTTTATGCGGAAGGTGAGGTGACGGACCTTTCCGCCCCGCGAAACTTCGCGGGGCCGGTCGAATCCCTCCCGCCAACCCCGCCACTCCCCGCTTACCCCATGAAGTTATTTGGCCTCCATTGGATCGATGTCCTGATCCTCGTCGTCTACATCTTCGCCGTCCTCGCGATCGGGAAAATCTTTTCGCATGGGGTGAAGGGCGAGAAGGACTTCTTCCTCGGGGGGCGCTCGCTCGGCAAGTGGCTGCAGTTCTTCCTCAGCTTCGGCAACATGACCGATCCGGGCCAGGCCGCGACCACGGCGAGTTCGGTCTATCGGCAGGGGGCGGGCGGAGCGTGGCTGGCCCTGATCACGTTGTTTTTGACGCCGTACTATTGGTTCATGAGCGTGTGGTTCCGGCGGGTGCGGCTCACGACGATGGCGGATCTTTTCCAGGAGCGGTTCGGCAGCCGGTTCCTCGCGACGCTCTACGCCATCACGATGCTGATGGTTGCGATTGTCGGCGTGATTGCCGGCGGCAACGTCGTCGCGCTCAAAACCCTGCAGCCGCTCATGGTGAAGGATCCGGCGATCTATTCCGTCGCGGAAAATCAGTCGGTGGCCGACTACCACGAGTTCACGGCGCTGCGGCAACAGGCGCAGGCGGCTCCGCTCACGGGCCCCGCCGCGGTGCGTTACGACGTGCTCAACGATTACCACAAGCGCGGCGCGCTGCAGCCCTACGTGTCGTATCTGCAGCCGGTCGCGTTCTACCTCGTGTCGACGAGCCTCGTGGCCGTTTTCATCATGCTCGGCGGGCTCAAGGCATCGGCGGTGGTCGACGCAATCCAGGCGATCCTCGTCGTGCTCATCTCGGTGATCCTGATCCCGTTCGGCCTGGCGCGGATCGGCGGCTTCAGCGCGCTGCACCAGAAAGTGCCGGAGGTGGCCTTCAATCTTTTCGGCGGCGACGCGGCGAGCGAGTACACGTGGTATTCCATCGGCGCGCTGCTGCTCGTGCAGCTGATCGGCATCGGCGGGACGCAGGCCAACATGGCGATCTCCGGCTCGGCGAAAAACGAATACGCGGCCCGGCTCGGCTCCGTGACGGGCGGCTTCAGCAAGCGCTTCGTCACGATCGCGTGGGCCTTCTGTGGGCTGATCGCCATCGCGCTGTTCGGGCCGAACCTGTCCGACCCCGACCAGGCGTGGGGCCTCATGACGCGCGAGCTGCTGCCGGTGGGGCTCATCGGGCTCATGATCACGGGCATCCTCGGGGGAAAAATCGCGCTGCTCGGCGCGCAGTCGGTCGTGCTATCGGGCCTCGTGGTGAAGAATCTTTACGAGCCGCTGATTCGCGGACGCTCCGAACGGCACTACATGGTCGTGGCGCGGCTCGCGGTGCCGCTGCTGCTGGCGGCGGGCGTGCTCGTCGGACTGTTCCTGAACAGCATCGTGGCGATCCTGAAGTTCGCGATCGTGCTCCTGCTGGTGTGGGGCGTGCCGATCACGACGCTCTTTGTCTGGCGGCGCGTGACCCAGCGCGCGGTTGTCGTGCAGGTGCTGGCGACGCTCCTGCTCATCGCGGTGGTGCCCGCCGTGGTGCCGGCGATTCCGTCGCTGGCCCGATCGGAAAAGCTCACGCAGCTGACGCGCGAGCGCGTGGTGCAGACCCGGGTGGCGGCGAGTGCGGCGGATGTCGCCGCGGGGCTGGCCCCGGCCGAGGGCCGGACGATCACGAAGACGCGCCGCATCGAGCCGGTGGCAGTGTTTTTCGAAGAGGGCGTAGTGCGCGTCGACCCGAAGGACCTGAATTCCCCGAAAACCGGCAAGGGGTTGTTCCGGCCCGAGGTGTTTCTGCTGTCGGTGCTGGGCTTCGATGTGGCGGGCTTCACCTCGGCCCATCTCCTGACGACCCGCTATCTCGTGGATTTCCTGCTGCCGGTGATCGTCCTCGTCGCGATGAGCCTGCTCACGCGCCCGACCGAGCCGGTGCGGGTCGCGCGGTTCTACGTGCGGATGAAAACGCCGGTGGCCGGCACGCTCGAGGAGGATGCACTCGCCGTGGAGGCCAGCTACGCCAACCCGACGCGCTACGATCACCTGAAGCTGTGGCCGCAGTCCAACTGGGAATTCACCCGGTGGAACCGGCAGGACGCCTGGGGCTTCGTCTGTTGTTGCGGACTCGTCGGCGTCGTCCTGCTGGTTTTCAAGTGGGTCGTGACGATCGGGGCCTGAAGGAAAAGGGTTTCCTGCCGATTTATCGGATCAATCCCGCGCCATGAGACGATTACTCTCCTTCTTCTTTATCGTCCCCGTGCTCCTGCTCGTCGCCGGGCACGCCGCTCCTTCGGTGCTGGTCTGCGGCGGCGACATGATGAAGGGTGACCATTTCGCGGACTCCGTGCTGCCCGTCCTGCGCGAGCACTACGCGGGCGGGCACACGGTGGTGCTCGTCTTGCACGCGTCGCATCCCACGGAGCGCGACCGGATGGAACGGCGGTTGCAGACGGCCTTCGCGCACCTGAACGGGATGAAGGCGACCTCGCTGCACCGGAGCGACGAGGCAGGGGCGCGGGAGTTGCTGACCACGGCGGAGGCAATCTTCGTGGGCGGCGGCGAGACGTTTGTGCTGGTCGGCGAGCTGGTGCGGACGGGCCAGATGGCGCTGATTCGCGCCCGGGTGGCGGCCGGCGTGCCGTACGGCGGTTCGAGCGCGGGGGCCAACGTCGCGGGCCTGCTCATTGGGACGACCAACGATTTTCCTGTGACGGATATTCCGAGCCGGGCGGCGCTAGGTCTGCTGCCCGTGACGATCAATCCCCACCATCCGCTGCCGGCGGCCAAGGTGGATTACGATGCGCGCGCGGGAAAAATCCGCGGCTATCTCAAGTTTAACCCGGACGAAACGGTCCTCGCCCTTGCGAACGCGTCGATGGTGCGGCTGCACGGCGAAAAAGCCGTGCTCATGGCGGGCCGGGGCTGGCTTTATCGCGCGGCCGGCTCGCGCGAACTGAAAATCGGCGCGAGCATTCCGGAACTCGAGACCAAGCGCGCACCCAGATAGGCGTGCTGAGAGCAACGTGCCCTACCGCAGGACGAACCCGTGCGTCACGTACCAGTGGCGGGTTTCGCCGGGGGCGAGCGTGAGCGTCAGGTAGGGCTCGACCGAGACGGTGTGGGAGTTGGCCCAGACCGGGCATTCGTCGGGCACAAAGCTCGTGGCGAAGGTCACGCGGGCGAGTTGCGGATGGTCGACCGACAGGGCGAGGGGACGGCCCGGCGGCAGCGTGAGCAGGGAAAACTGGGTGTCCGGCTCCGCCACGAACGGACGCTTGAAGGTCAGCAGGCCGTCGGCGGCGACGGCGAAACCCGGGTTGTCGGGAATCGTCGTGCTGGCGGGGAGTTGGACGCGGGCCCGGCCGGCGGTCAGCGCCCAGAACGGATGCGCGAACCACTGGAGCGAAAGCGGTGTTTCGCCGGAATTGGTGAGCTGGCTGTACGAGGTGATGGTGCGGTCGCGCAGTTCGATCTTGCGTGAGAGTTCGTAAGAAAAACCGGCGGCGGCCTGGCGGGTTTGAAACACGACGTGATCGGCGAACGGCGTGACCGTCCAGCTGCACGGCGCGGTGACGCGTGCGGACGCGGGGCCCTGGACGCCTTTGTTCGGGTTTGGCGCGATCACACCGGCGCCGATGGCCAGGCCGGTTTCGCCCTGCCAGGTGAGGCGCGCACTGTTGTCGCGGCGCGTGTGGCGAAACGATTCGGGCAGGCCCTGGCCGTCGAACGTCGTCGGGGTCGGGCTGGGATACGCGGGGCCGGCGATCAGCGGGCCAAGTTTCGCGTCGGTGACCTGCCAGACGTAGCCGCCCCAGCAGTAGCGCCAGCCCTGCCGCGCGATGTCGGCCGGGTCGGCGGGATCGAGGAGGTCGAGGGTGAGTTCGCGGTTGGCGAGGCGGAGCATGGTTGGGGAGTCGTTCTCTTAATTGTAATCGTTCGCCTTCATTCTTCCATGATGGACGGCAGGGCGAACGATTTCGGTCAGGCTATTTCACGCGCCGCACCCGCACCACCGCGCTGCGCTCGTCGAGTTTCAGGGCGAAGGAATTCATCGGCCGCGCCTCGATGATCACTTCGCGGCCGGGCGGCATTTCAAAAATAATCGGTTCCTGGCCTTCCCAGATCTGGCCGTTATCGAGGAGAAAACGGTTCGCTCCCTGCCACATCACGAACCGCGCCACGAGTGGGGGCTGGGTGCGCCAGTCCGCTTCGGAGGATTTGGAAAGTCCGAAGCGATTCAGCAGGCCGGGCTTCGCCGGCGTCGGATCTAGGGCCGCCGCTGCTTCGGCCGCGCGGTTCGACTGAAGGTTGTAGCGAATGAGCACGGCATCGATCACGCCGATCTGGTCCGGGGTGAGCCGGTCGAGGCCGGCGCGTTTCCATTCGGCGTCGGTCATGAGCGACTGGAGTCCGGGGAAGGCCGGCGTTGCCGGCAGCGCGCCAGCGAGGAGCAGAAAAAGTGAAAGCAACCGCAGCGTTTTCATGGGAATCAAGATTTGGGCGCACCCTGCTCGGTCGGACCGCCGCCATGCACCGCGGCATAGAACGGATCGCCGGGCTGGATGGATCCGGCCCGCACGATCGCACCGGTGAACGCCGACTTGTAGATCGCCGTGAGCAACTCGAGCGTGCGCCGCGCCTCGTGACCCGAAGTGAGGGGGCGCGTGCCGGCGTCCATGTTTTGCACGAACTCCACGAGTTGCGCGCCGTGGGTGGAGCCGACGTCGGGTGGGAAACTCTGCCACGTCTGCAACAAGCCCTCGTCGTGGGTATCCGGGGCCAGCGTGAGCCGCCAGTTGTCCCGCGTGTAACTGTAGAGATGCGTGAGCTCGACCGTGGCCTTCTGGTAGTCGAGGCGCAGGTAGGTTTCCTGGCGCGGGCTGAGCGCGCTGTTGACGATCGAGGCGACGGCGCCGTTGGCAAACGTCAGCAGGGCCATCGACACGTCCTCGACCTCGATCGCGCGATCGAGGGTGGCGGCGATCGCCCGTACCTCGCGCCAGTCGCCGAGGAGATGCAGGAGGTGATCCATGGCGTGGATGCCGAGGCCCATCGTGGGGCCGCCAAGCTCGTTGACCCAGGTGCCGCGCCATGGCGCGGAGTAGTAGGCGGCATCGCGAAACCAGAGGGTGTTGCAGACGGCGACGAGCGGCCGGCCGAGCTGCCCCGCGTCGGCGAGATCACGCAGATGCGCGGTCGACGAGGCGAACCGCATCTGGAAGACGCAAGCGGTGTAGCGGCCGGTGCGCTTTTCCGCCGCCTCGATCGCGTCGAGTTCGGCCAGCGAGCCGCAAAAGGGTTTTTCGCACAGCACCCAGGCGCCGGCTTCCATGGCGGCGATGCTCATGGCGGTATGGCTGGCCGGCGGCGTGGCCAGCAGGACCAGGTCCGGCCGCACCGTGCGCAGCATCACGTCATAATCCGTGAACGTTTCCGGCAGGTGAAAACGCGTGCCGAAGTCGGCCACCCGCTTGGCGTTGAGATCGACGGCGGCCACGAGCACCACCCGGCCGCGAGTGGCCTCCACGGCGCGGACGTGCGCGTCGGCAATGCTGCCGGTGCCAACCAGAACGGCGCGGTAGGTTTTGGGTGAAGTCATGAAAAGTGGTGGTGGCGGCGATCGGATGTGGCCCCGTCGGATACGGGAGGAGGACGACAGTTCATGCCACGCCAGTGAGCTCGCGGATTTTTTCGCCGGTCAACCGTTTTTCCGGTGACAGGGCATGAGGGGTCTGGCCGCCATACCGTGTCGCGAGTTGCCGGAACTTGTCCTGCGTCGCTTGGACGAACGCGTCGACCGGCCGCGTCTCGCCGAAGAGCGCCATAATTTCCGGCAGCCAGCGGTGGCCGTAGCGCACGTGGTTCTGCTCGTCGTTGCGGTCGAAAGCGAGGAGGGTGTCGGCTTCGAAGTCGTTCAGCTCGCGCACGCGGTCCATGACGTGCGCCTTGGTGGGAAAGCTGCCCGCCTCGAATTCCATCGTCATCATCGCGTAACGCTCATGCGGCGGCATCTGCACGAGGATGTTGTACAGGTCGAGGGAGTGTTCGAGGGTCATCAGGTCGACGCCGAACCGGGGGAGCTGCCGGTAGCCAAACTGGCTATGGCGCGATTCATCCCAGAGGTGCCGGGCGAGGTCGTGGTGAAGATCGAACGGCGCGTGCGGCGTGTCGTAAAAAACGGTCGCGAGATAGTCGACCGCATCCATCTCCATCATCAACCACACGTAGACCATCAGCCGGATCACGCGGGCATCGGTCTTCGGGTCGACCAGCCAGGCGCGCACGATCGGAGTCTCAGTGGGATCCTCGCTGAAGACGCTGGAGCACGTCGGGTATTTGCCGCGATTACAGGTGGGCGGATGCGTGTAGCGCCGTTGCTCGTGCTCCCAGATGAAACCGGTCGGCAGCGGCATGCGCGGATCCGTCCCGAGCCAGCCACCGAGGTCGGCGAGCGCGGTCGCGAGATGGGCGTTCCACTCGGCGATCGGGGCGGCAAGCGCCGCAGGGCTGGGCGGGAGGTGGGGCTCGATTTCCCGCGCGTGGCGTTCCTCGTCGCCGATAAATTCCTCGACGAGCTTGCGCGAGGGCCAGTCGGCGAGGTGGTGCGTCGCCTGAAGGTAGTGCCGGTAGGCGGCGAGCAGGGCGGGCTTCAGCAGGCGGTAGAAACCGGCGAGCGCCACGGTGCCGTCGGCCGGCATCACCGCCTCGTTGAAAATCCGCCGCACGGCCGCGCGCACGTCCTCGCCGGGGCCGAACCCACTGAGCTCGGCACCGCGCTCGCGGAGAAAGCGGGCGTGGCCGGCCGATTCCCAGACGTGCTGGCAGAGGAGATACTTCAACTCCGGCTCGCCCACGCGGTAGATCAGCGTGGTCGCGGTCCGGATGAATTCGCGCTCGACCTCGAAAAGCAGGCGCTGGAGCCGCGCCATGTCCTGCACAGCGGCGAGCCGGCCCGCGGTGGGGGACGCAGCGCGGACAGAGGAGGGGGAGGGGGCGACCATCGGGGCGGTTTCGATCGTTCTCGTTCTCTTAATCGTAATCGTTCTCGTGCCGGATACGCGGGTGAACGGAAAAAGGATCGAGAACGAGAATGATGCGTTCAGCAGATCCGCCCGCGTTTGCCGGCGGTGGTGTGGCCGGGCGGGTTGAGGCCCACCCAACGTTCGTCGATCGGTTCGCTGGCGCGCTGGTAGCGGCTGTCGCTCGAGATCCGCAGCCGGTTCGTGGTGCGGTTGTCGAGCGAGGCGTGGACCAGAAACATGCCGAAGGTGATAAAATCGCCGGGCTGAAATTCGGCGGTGAGCCAGCGACCGCCGAATTTGTCGCGGACCATCGGCGGATTGTGCGAGAGCGTGCCGGTGAAGGCCCATTTACCCGCCTTCGCCGCGTCCGCCTGCTGGGGTTTGTTTTCGCAGTAGGTGTCGACGTCGCGGTAGACGTATTTTTCGAGCAGATCCATGCGTTGGTGCGATCCTTCGAGCACCATCAGCCCGCCGAGTTCGAAGGAGATGTCGCCGTAGGGCAGCCAGCAGGTCATGTGGCGGTGGGTGCCCCGGCCCATGTAGGGCAGGTCGCAGTGCGGGTTCGTGCCCTTGCCCGGCCCGATCGCGCGCAGCCACGTGAAGTCGTAGTGGCTGATCTCCTCGCCGTAGAAGGCGCGGTAGAAATCCGGCAGCCGCCCGGCATAGAGGAGATTCTGCACGGCGGGATTGTTGTTCGTGAGCTCGGGCTTGAACACGTAGCCGGCGCCGGGTTTGCAGATGCCTTCGATCGTCGGGTAATTTTCGTCGAGAACTCCCGCGGCGGCCAGACCCGTGGTGAGGCTGGCGCGCGCGGCGAGGACCTCGTCGCGATCGAGGTAACCCTTCAGGTAGAGGTAACCGTCCGTAGCGAAGCGGCGGCGCAGTTCCGCGACGTCGTCGGCGGCGTCAACGGAATCGCGCAGTACGCCGACCTTCGCTTCGTCCATGTCGAGCGGGTGGCCGTAGGAATAGAGCTGCGGGAGGGCGGTGAGCGTGCTCATGGGAGGAAAGATTCGGGCGGCGGCTCAGGTCGTGGCGGACCAGCCCTCGGGCCAGTGCGTGCCCGGGACCGGCCGCCAGTAGATGTCGCGGTCGATGCGCGGCGGATGATGCCGGTACTGTTCGGTCAGTCGCAGTTTGGTGCGGAGATGGTCGGCGAGATTTTCACCGTAGAAGAAGGTGTTCTCGGCGACGCCCGAAACCACCATGAATTCGGTCGACGAGGTCGCGATGAGTTCGAGGAGCCCGCGGGTGTTCGCGAGTTCGAGATCGATGGCCGCCTGCAGCTTCTTCTCGCAGGTCGAGCGGACGGCGGGATCCTTGCTCTCGAGGTAGCCGTAGACGTTTTCGCACCAGGCACAGACGTTGCGCAGCGTGGTGCTCCAGTGGAGATACGCCCGCACGCGGTCGTGCAAATCGGTGAACACGGCCCGGGCGGGCGTGCCCTCGCCGGTTTGGGCGACCAACTGGGCGAGTTTTTCCGCGAGGGCCCGCACGCGCGGGAGGAGTTCGCGGTCCATGTCGCCCGCCATCTTCGCGCCCGTTTCGCGCGTGATGAGGTCGAACAGCACGTCCTTGCCGAGATCGTTCAGGCCGGGATTGTTGTGCTGGAAGCAGCCGTGTCGCTCGTAGTAATCGCGCTCGGCGGCGGGCACGGCCTCGAGGTCCGGCACGAACGGCCGGTCCCACGTGCGCTGCCAGCAGAAGCCGAAGGCGCAGTAGAGCCCGATGAGTGGCTGCCACATGATCGCGTCCTCGAATTCGCGCCAGCAGGTCGTGAGCGCGGCCGCGTTGGCGTCCCCCGCGATGCGCGCGGCGAACTCGTGGAGCACCTCGTCGATCGGGCGTTCCGGGAAAAACTGGGCCGCCTGGAGCGCGACGGGGTTGGGCCAGTAGGGGGTCTTCGTCGGGCTGGCCAGTCCGCCGAGGCAGCTGATCCGGGTGATGCCCGTGGCGCTCACCGCCTTGAGCTTGGCGTGTACCAGCCGCGGAAACGGCATTCCGAGCAGCGGCTCGTGATTCATCACGCCGGAGGCCGAGTAGTGCAGGACGGGCTCGGTGTTTTGCTCGCGCGCCTGGGCGAGCGCCGCGCCTTCCGCGGGGTCCATCCAGTTCTGAAAAATGCTGCCCGCCACGCCGAAGTTGTCGGGATACTTGGGGTGCGGGTAGGGGAGCGAGTAACCGCGCACAAGCAGCGACGGCGCCTCGTAGGAAACGTGCCCGCCCATGCCGGCCTTGATGTGGTCGTGCTCCACCTTGAAGGGTTCGATCCGGAGGATGATGTCGAAATCCGGGTTCAGCTCCGCGGCGGCGGTGCGGAGATTCTGCAGGTAGCGCACGATGCTCTTGCCCGCGGCCTCGGCCACCTTGTCGTGGCTGCGCCATTCCCGGATCATGTAGGGACCGCCGTTGCGGCCGACGTAGAGCGACGCGGTGTGCTCGAAGCCCGCACCGCTGTCGTTCGTCCAGACCGACATGTAGGAGAGGTCGGGCACGGCGCGCATCAGCTTCTGCAACGCCTCGCGATAATGCCGTTGCACGACCGGGTGGTCCTGCGCCATCGTGAATCGCGGCAGGCGCGAGCGGAACGGATGATCGACGCGGGCGCCGCGGAGCGTCGGGTATTTCACGAAGAACCGGTCGGGCATCGTGCGCGGCTCGAACATGCACACGCCGGGTTTGAGCCCGTACTGCCGGCCGAGGTCCGCGAGTTTGCGCAGGTGGTTGAGATTCGCGTCGAGGTAGAGCGCCGGCCAGAGGCCCTTGGTCAGCGGCGTGTCGACGAAGTGGTTGAAGCCCGGCGCGTAAGTGTAGAACTGCGGATAGTATTCGTGCGGCACCAGGTCCTCGTGCGGCATGTGGGCCTGCAGGCCGTTGACCTCGCAATGGGTGAAGCCGGCCTCGGCCAGCGCCGCGACGTAGCGCTCGGGATCGAAGCCGCGGGCGGAGCGCCAGTATTGCGTGTAGCAGGCGTCCCAGTGCGGGCGGTGCCAGCTGAAGGTGGCGGGAAGCAGGATGCCCGCCGCCAGTTTCTCCCGCGTCAGGCCGCCCACGCCGTTGGCCAGCAGCCGCACCGCGGCGAAAAGAAACGAACCGTGGCTTGCGACGATCTCGCCCGTGCCGTCGTCGGCGAGGCGGAGCCACATCCAGGCGGACGCGGATGTGGCGGGCGCGGGGAGCTTTCCAGTCCAGTCGCGCGGCCCGAGCGAGACATTGACGCCGCGTCCCGGGGCCGCGCTGCCGCTCACGGTGGCCTTGGTGAGCCGCGCGAGTGCAAGGGCCGCCGTGCGTTCACCTGGACTGGCGGTGATCGGGTGAAAGACGGCGCTGATCGCAGGCAGAGCGGAAGCAGTCATGAAGTCTCGGGATACGGCTGTCCGAAAAGCTCACGGCGCCCAGATCCGAGTCAAAATGAACATTGCTGAAAATTTCAGGGGCCCGTTGAAGGGCCGGGTTCCCTGCGAATCACACGAATCACGGGGACCGTTACGGAGCGCAGACCGCGTCTTGCGCGTTACAGCCCGAGATACAAATCCCGTCCGCGCACCAGGGCCTCGATTTTCCGGTCGGCGATCGAGCGCTTGAGCATCCAGAAACCGCAGTCGGGGTGGACCCAGCGCACGCGGCCCGGGCCGACCTTTTTCTCCACCGCCTCGATGCGCGCGGCGACTTCGTCGGGCGTCTCGATGTGGTTCACCTTGATGTCGATGACACCGACGCCGAGCGTGATTTTCTTGTCGATGTGCCTGAGGGCATCGAGGTCGCTCTTCGGCCGATGCGCGAGTTCGAGCACGAGATGGTCGGTGTGCAGCGCGTTGAGAAACGCGGTGAGCTTGGCCCAGTTGCCCTTCTGGATCGTCTGCCCGCCGTAGTTGCCGAAGCAAAAGTGCACGGCGCGCTCGGTGCCGCGATCGATGGCGTCGAGCACGCGGTTCATGGCGGCGGCGGCGAGGGGGCCGGCCTCGGGGTTGCCGGGGATGTTCGCCTCGTCGACTTGGAGGCACGCGGCGGGCAGGCCGGGCATCTGGGCGGCCAGGACATCGCCGAGCGCCATCGTGAGCCTTTCAAAATCGCGGTAGTGGTGGTCGAGCAGCGTGCGGGCCAGCATGTAGGGGCTCGTGACCGTGAACTTGAATTGTCCGCCGGCGACGGCCGCCGCGCGCTGGCAGTCGGCGAGCAGATTGAGCGAGCCCTCGCCGAGCGCGCCGGTGACGACCCCGGCCGGCTTGCGGCGGAAGCCCATCGGATGGTGCCGGGAAAATTCGTCGGTGATCGAGCGGCCCACCACCGACGAGATGCCCTGCATCGGCCGGATGAAATACTCGATCATCCCGTTCGTGTCGGGGTGATTGACGTCGAAGCGGTAGAGTTCGCCGTCCGTCGGGAGATCGATGCCCGCCTGCCGCTGGAGGTCGAAGACCACGCGGGTGGCGTCGATCACCGCCTGTTCGCTCGGCAGCGCGGCGAGCCAGTCCGGGATCGGATAGGAGCCGACGGTGGTGGTGAGGATGCGGGGCGACTTCGGGAGTTTTGAGTTGGGCATGAAAAGATCAGGCGTCAGGCGCCACCGGCGGGCACTGGAGCCACTGGCGGAAAGATTTTTGAAACGTGTTGGCGAGCGTGTCCCCGGGCGTCACGAGTACGCCCCACCCGCCGCGTGCAGGGTTGACGGGAACTTCGGCGGGCACCTGCAACTCGCACATTTGCCGGTCCTCGTCGAGCACGCGCACGGCGAAGGCGATCTGGTCGTCCGGCGCGGGGCCGTGAAAACCGGGCGAAATGGCCAGCGACCAAAAGACGGTGCATTGCTCCCGGGTGTTGGGCGACGGGACGTGGACGAGCACGCGTTCGTCGCCATCCGGGAAAATCTGGCGGATCGTCGTGAAATTCGGCAGCCAGCAACGCTGGCGGCGATGGTGCGCGCTCTGGAGTTTGCCGGGTTGCTCATGCGGCGTGTCGAGCGCGGGAAAAGGCGCGTCCATCTCGAAGCCGTCCGCGTGCGTCGTGATCCGCATCGGAGGAATGCGTGTGTCGGCCGCCTGGCCGAGCGTCGAGGCATGCGCGAACGCGAAATGAGACATGTCGAGGTAGTTCTCGATCTCACGCCGAAACCCGGCGCGAAAAACCGTCGGCGGCCCGAGGCGATAGGCCCAGGCGGAGTTTTCGAATTCCGGCACATCGGGCAACGCATGCGCGCCCGCCGGGTCGAGCTTCACCCAGATCATGCCGTAGCGCTCCTGCACGGCATGACTTTGGAGGTGGGAGAGGGCGAGTTTGCCGGCATTCGGCTCGACCAATGAGGGGATGCTCAGGCACGCGCCGCCCGCATCGAAGCGCCAGCCGTGGTAGGGGCACATGAGTTCCCCGTGGCGGATGCAACCGGCGGAAAGCCGCGCGCCCTTGTGCGGGCAGGCCACGTCGGCCGCGAGGATCCGGCCATCCGCAAACCGGGCCAGCACAAGTTCCTGGTCGAGCAGGGTGCGGCTCGTGACCCTGCCGGCGGGCAGATCCATGCTGAGCGCCACCGGTTGCCAGGTGTGGCGAAGGGCGGCAAACGGGAGATCTTCAGTCAGCTCCATCGTAAGGAAACCGACACTCTACTTCAACGGACTCCTCTCGTCTTGGCGGCGCGGGCAAATCCGGCTGGCACATCGGGCAATCCCACGGCGCGCCCCGGCCGTGCCGCCGGCTTGGCAGAACACTTCGCACTCTCGCGATGACGGCGGGTTTGAAAACGCTCCCCCTCGTCCGTGTCTTGCGACGTCAGCGAGCACGACTTTGTCATGCTCGCTCGAAAAAAGCCTTCGCCAAAAGCGTAACCCAATAGGTTACACACTCTCCGAAATCGTCGCCAAAATTCAGGCGCAACTTGACACGGTAGTGCTAGGGGGCGGCCGGTTCGGGCTGGTTTTGCTCCACTCCCCGGGCGGCCGGCCGAAGCGTTGGCGGAACACGCGGTAAAAATGCGAGAGGTCGCGATAACCGCAGGAGAAAGCGGCCCCGGTCACGGAATGGGTTCCGTCGCGCAGCAACTTGGCGGCGTGCTCGAGGCGGAGATCGGTCAGGCGATCCAGGAAGGTTGCTCCGGTCCGGGCGCGGAAAAGCTCGCTGAACCTCCGGCGCGACAAGCCGGCGCGGGCGGCGGCCCGGTCGAGGGTCCATTCATCGTAGAACGAGTCGGCGAGTTCCTGCGCGACGGCCTGGACCCGGCGCACCGCCGTGTCGGTGGGCTCACGGGTCGCGGGCAGGCGGGCGAGCGAGACGAGGATCTGCGCGGCAAGCGCGTGGAGCGCAACCGTGCCGCCCGGCCGGTTCGCGGTCTGTTCGAGCAAAGCCCGGCGCCAGAGATTTTCGAAGCGCTGGCTGGACGGCTTGCCGGCGGGCACGTGCCATTGGCGCTGCTGGCTCAGCGTGCGCCACAAAGCGCGGCGGGGTGGATCGTCATCGATAAAACGCGGAGCGAAGCAGAGCAGCAGCAGCATCGCGGGCGATTCGTCGCGCAACTGGTGGGGGGTGCCGCGATCGACGGCAAGCAGGGTGCCCGGCCCCGCCTCGAACTCCCGGCCGGCGTGATGGTCGCGATAGATGACCCGGCCTTGCGGCACATACAGGAGCTTGTGAAAGGGATCCGCCCGCACCGTCATGTGGAAATTCGCGGCATGAACGCTTTCCGCAAAAACGACGCCGTGGACGGGCAGCGCCACCGGGATCGGGCGGGTGACTTTTCTCATGGTCACGGGCAGCGAACGGCATCCCGGCGGCCGGTGCAAATCCGGAGAAAAAGGCGCGATCGCGCCGCGTCTCTCGCGGCCGCCTGAGGTTGGGTGGAGCCGGTCCGTCTTCGGGCCCGCATTTTGCCTCGCGGTTTACCGGCCCGGACCCATTTTCGCCGTTACCTGAAACCGCCGACGATCACGCTCTGACCGTCGGCGTTTGACCACCCCATGTGCCCTTCGCCCGCGCCGAGGTTCCCCCGAACCTGCACCGCCTTTTGTGCGTTGCTCGCAGGGTGGGCGGCGTCCGGTGGCGATCGGGCGGGCGCTGCGGAATCCCGCGTCATGCCGCCGGCCGCGTCGAATCCCGCGGCGGCGATGCTCGAAGGCTACTGCCTCGATTGCCACGACGCGGGCACCAAGAAGGGCCATCTTTCGCTCTAAGCCATCGACACCACGCACCCGGCGAAGGATGCCGAGCGCTGGGAGTGCGTTGTCCGCAAACTCGAACGCCGGCAGATGCCGCCGGCCGGGGAGTCGCGACCCGACGAAGCCGCCTACCGGCGCGTGCTCGCGGACTTGGAATCCGCCCTCGATCGCGCCGCGGCCCGCAACCCCAATCCCGGCCGCACCGACACGTTTCGCCGCCTCAACCGCACCGAATACCAAAATGCCATCCGCGATCTGCTGGCGCTGCCGATCGACGCCGCGGCGCTGCTGCCCAACGACGAATCCAGTCACGGCTTCGACAATGTCACGGTCGGCAACCTGTCGCCCACGCTGCTCGACCGCTACGTCTCGGCGGCGCAGAAAATCAGCCGGCTCGCGGTGGGCACGCCCTCGCGGGTGCCCCGGGGCGACACGATCCGACTCCGTCCGGACCTCACGCAGGAGGAGCACGTCGAGGGCCTGCCGGCCGGCACGCGCGGCGGCGTATTGTTGCCCCACGTTTTTCCGCGCGACGGCGACTACGAGATCCAGGTCTGGCTGACGCGCGACCGCAACGAGAACGTCGAGGGCCTGAAGAAGCCGCACGAGATCGAGGTGCTGCTCGACCGGGAACGCGTGGCCGCGTTCACCGTGACGCCGCCCGCGAAAGGCGAGGGCTTCGAGGCCGTCGACCGTCACCTGAAGTTCCGCCTGCCGGTGCAGGCGGGCCCGCACGAGATCGGCGTCACGTTCCCGCAACTTTCCTCCGCGCTGCTCGAGACCGAGCGCCAGCCATTCCAGGCGCATTTCAACCTGCACCGGCATCCCCGCCTCGGGCCGGCGGTGTATCAGGTCTCGATCACCGGTCCCTACGACTCCGCCGGGCCGGGCGACACGCCGAGCCGCCGGATGATCTTCGGCGCCGGGTTCGCGCCGCCGCAGAATCCCGCGGAGGAGGAGGCGCGGGCGAAGGAGATTCTTTCCCGCTTGATCCGCCGGGCCTACCGCCGGCCCGTGACCGACGCCGACCTGCGCAAGCCGATGCAGTTTTTTCGCGAGGGCCGCGGCGACGGTTTCGAGGCCGGGATCGAGTCCGCCCTGACCGCGGTACTCGTGAGTTCGGGCTTCTTGTTCCGCGTCGAGACCGAGCCGTCCGGCCTCGCCCCGGGCGCGGCCTATCGCGTCAGCGACGTCGAGCTGGCGTCGCGCCTGTCGTTTTTTCTCTGGAGCAGCATTCCCGACGACGAGCTGCTCGCCGCCGCGGTGCGCGGCCAGCTCCGCCGGCCCGCGGAGCTGGAGCGGCAGGTGCGGCGGATGCTGGCCGACGCGCGCGCCCGCAGCCTGACCACGAATTTCGCGGGGCAGTGGCTGTATTTGCGCAATCTGGACTCGGTGACGCCGGACCTGCGGTTGTTTCCCGACTTCGACGACAACCTGCGGCAGGCCTTCCGGCAGGAGACGGAACTCTTTTTCGAAAGCATCGCTCGCGAGGATCGCAGCGTGCTCGACCTGCTGCGCGCGGACTACACGTTCCTGAACGAGCGCCTCGCGAAGCACTACGGCATTCCCCACATCAACGGCAGCCGCTTCCGTCGCGTCGCGCTCGGCGCGGACCGGCAGCGCGGCGGGTTGTTGCGGCAGGGGAGCATCCTGACCGTGACGTCCTATGCCACGCGCACGTCGCCGGTGATCCGCGGCAAATGGATCCTCGAAAACCTGCTGGGCACGCCGCCCCCGCCGCCGCCGGCGAACGTCCCGACCCTGGAGGACGCGACGGTGTCGGCCGCGCTGCCGGTGCGGGAACGCCTTGCCTCGCACCGGGCCGATCCCGCGTGTGCGAGCTGTCATGACGTGATGGACCCGGTCGGTTTTGCGTTGGAAAATTTCGATGCGGTTGGCCGCTGGCGCAACGTGGAGGAGGGCAAGCCCGTCGACGCCTCCGGCGGCCTGCCCGACGGCGGCGAATTCCTCGGCGTGACCGGCCTCGAACAGGGCCTGCTCGACCGCCCGGAGGTTTTCGCCGGCACGCTGACCGAGAAGCTGCTCACGTTTGCGCTCGGCCGCGGCGTGGAGTACTACGACGGTCCGGCGGTGCGCGAGGTGGTTCGCCGGGCGCGGGCGGAAAACTTCCGCTTCTCGGCGCTGATTTTGGGTATCGTGAACAGTCCACCGTTTCAAATGAGGAGATCGCCATGATCATCACCAAAAAAGCCCTGCCCCGCCGCACGTTTCTTCGCGGCATGGGCGCCACGCTGGCGTTGCCCCTGCTGGACGCGATGGTGCCCGCCGCCACCGCTGCGTCGAAGACGCCGGCCCTGCCGGTGCGCCGGCTCGGATTTGTCTTCATGCCGATGGGCTGCGACCTCCCGCGGTGGACGCCGCCGGGCCAGGGGCGGCTCGACGAGCTTTCGCCGATCCTCAGCTCGCTGGCGCCGGTCAAGCAGCACGTCACCGCGATCACGAACCTCGAGTTGCGGAACGCGTATCCCGGCACGCATGCCACCTCGAACGCCGCGTTCCTCAGCGCGGCGAAGGCGAAGATGACCGAGAGCTCGGACTTCTACCTCGGCACCACCGTCGACCAGATCGCCGCGCAGCAACTGGGCCGCGAAACGCAGCTCCCCTCGCTGGAGCTGGCGATGGACATGATGCAGACGGTGGGGCAGTGCGACAACGGCTACGCCTGCGTCTACCAGAACAATCTTTCGTGGGCCTCGCCGACGACGCCGCTCCCGGCCGAGGCGCATCCGCGCATGGTGTTCGAGACCCTCTTCGGCGAGGGCGGCAGCATGGCCGACCGCCGCGCCGCCCTGCGCAAGCGCGCCAGCCTGCTCGACTGGATCACCGAGGACATCGCCAGCCTGAAACGCAAGCTGGGTCCGGGCGACCAGGCGCGCGTCAGCCAGTACCTCGACACCGTGCGCGAGGTGGAGCGCCGCATCCAGAAGGCCGAGACGGATGCGGCCGACAACCCGCTGCCGGACCTCGACCGGCCGCTCGGCGTGCCCGCGGCCTATGCCGACCATGCCCGGCTGATGTTCGATCTGCAGGTGCTCGCGCTGCAGGGCGACATCACGCGCGTCATCACGTTTCAACTCGCGCGCGAGACCAGCGGTCGGACCTACCCCGAGATCGGCGTGCCCGATCCCCATCACCCGCTTTCGCATCACGGCAACGACCCGGCGAAAGTCGCGCGGATGGCGAAGATCAACCAGTTTCACGTGTCGCTCTTCGCCTATTATCTCGAGCGCCTGAAGGCCACGCCCGACGGCAACGGCTCGCTGCTCGATCACTCGCTCATCCTCTACGGCAGCGGCATGGGCAACCCCAACATCCATGACCACACCAACCTGCCGATCCTCGTCGCCGGGGGCGCGGCCGGCGGGATGAAGGGCGGCCGGCACCTCCGCTACGAAAAGCCGACGCCGCTGGCCAATCTCCATCTGACCCTGCTCGACAAGGTCGGCGTGCGCCTCGACTCGTTTGCCGACAGCCAGGGCAAGGTCGACGAATTGTTCGAACCGCTCACGGTGTGAGACGCGGCGTTTCCATCGCCCGACGACCTGTCGCGGTGTGCCTCCTCGCGCTGGCGTTGGGCACGTCGGTATCAACGCCAGCCGTGGCCGCGGCCCTCGCGCCCCTGGCCGATGCCGTGGAAAAAAGCGACGGTGCCCGCGTGCCGGCTCTCCTGCGGGAGCGCGCCGACGTGGACGCCGCGCAGGTCGACGGCATGACCGCGCTGCATTGGGCGGCCGGGCGCGACGAGGTGGCAACCGCGCGGCTGCTCGTGGCGGCCGGCGCGAACGCGCGGGCGGAAAACCGCTACGGCGTCACGCCGCTCGCGCTCGCCTGCACCAACGGCAGCGCGGCCATGGTCGAGCTGCTGCTCGCGGCGGGCGCCGATCCGAATGCGACCCTGCGCGGCGGCGAGACGGCGTTGCTGATCGCCGCGCGGACCGGCCGGCCCGAACCGGTCAAGGCGCTGCTCGCCGCCGGCGCCCGCGTCGACGCGAAGGAGAAGCAGGGCCAGACGGCCCTGATGTGGGCGGCCGCCGAGGGCCACGCCGGCGTCGTCGAAGTGCTGCTTGCCGCCGGCGCCGACTTTCGCGCGCCCCTCGACTCGGGGTTCACGCCGCTGTTTTTCGCCGTGCGCGAGGGCCGGGCCGGGGTGGTCAGGGCGCTGGTGCGCGCCGGGGCCGACGTGAACGAGGCCATGCAGCCGCGCCGCTCCGCGGGCAAGGCGCCGAAAAAGGGCACGACCGCGCTGCATCTCGCCGTCGAAAACGGGCACTTCGAACTCGCCGCGTGGCTGCTCGGGGCGGGCGCCAATCCGAACGATCAACGCTCCGGCTACACCCCGCTGCATACGATCACGTGGGTGCGGAAGCCCGACCACGGCGACGATGGCGATCCGTCGCCCGTCGGCTCCGGCAACGTGGACGCCCTGCAGTTCGTGCGGCAACTCGTCGCCGCCGGCGCCGACGTGAATGCCCGGCTCGAAAAAGGGCCGTCGGGCGAGGGGCTCCTCTGGCGCAAGGGCGCCACGCCGTTCCTGCTCGCGGCCGACACCGCCGATATCCCCTTGATGCGGCTGTTGCTCGAGCTGGGCGCCGATCCCCTGCTGGCCAACGCCGAGCACAGCACGCCGCTGCTAGCGGCGGCCGGCGTCGGCACGCGCGCCCCCGCCGAGGAGGCCGGCACCGAGGCCGAGGCGCTCGAGGCCGTGCAGTTGATTTTGGCGCGGGGCGGCGACATCAACACGGTCGACGACAACGGCGAGACCGCCATGCACGGCGTGGCCTACGCGAGTTTTCCCCGCGTCTTGCAATTCCTCGCCGACCACGGCGCGAAGATCGAAATCTGGAACCGCCCGAACGTGCACGGCTGGACGCCGCTCCTGATCGCGGAGGGACATCGCTTCGGGAACTTCAAGCCGTCGTTCGAAACCCTTGCCGCGGTCAAGGCCGTGATGCTGGCCAACGGCGTCACCCCGCCTCCGCCCACGCCGCCCGTGCCGGTACGGAAATACTGACGGCGATGCCGGCCGCCGGCGGCGCCGGGAGCGGTGGAGGAAGAACGTGCTTTTAATACGGCCGTTTGTGGCCATTCCCGTTGGACGCCGCCGGGACCCGGCCCTTTTCAAAATCACCCCCCTTCATGATTTCCCAATTCAACATTCCCTCCACCGTGCTCACGGGCGCCGGTGCGTCGCGTGAACTCGTGCCCCAGCTCCAGCGCCTCGGCGCCCGCCGCGTCCTGCTGGTGACGGATGCGTTCATGGTGACGTCGGGCCTCGCCGGCACCGTGGTGCGAGAAATGGAAAACGCCGGCCTCGCCGTCGCACTTTTCGCCGGCGTGCAGCCCGACCCGACCGACGTCAACGTGCGCGACGGCTTCCGGATTTTCGCCGACCAGCGGTGCGACACGCTGGTCGCGCTCGGCGGCGGCAGCCCGATCGACGCGGCCAAGGCCATCGCGATCCTCACCGCCAACCCCGAACCGCTCAGCCTGTATCAGGGTTATCACAAGATCCCGCGGGCGGGCGCGCCCCTCGTGGTCATTCCCACCACCGCCGGCACCGGCAGCGAAGTGACCAAGGCCGCGGTCATCACCGACACCGTGCGCGACGTGAAGATGATGATGCTCGACCGGCACCTGCTGCCGGCCGTGGCGCTGGTCGACTACGAGCTTACGCTCACGATGCCGCGCGCGCTCACGGCTCATGTCGGCGTCGACACGCTCACGCACGGCATCGAGGCCTACGTTTCGCGGAAGGCCACCACGCTCACCGATCCGCTGGCGCTCACCTGCATCCGCCTCGTCGCCGAGCACCTGGAGACGGCGTGGCGCGAGCCGGGCAACCGGCCGGCGCGCGAGGGCATGATGCTTGCCGCGACCCTCGGCGGCATGGCGTTTGCCAACAGCAGTGTCGCGCTGGTCCACGGCATGAGCCGGCCGATCGGCGCCGTCTTCCACGTGCCGCACGGCCTCTCGAATTCCATGCTGCTGCCGGCGGTCACGCGCTTCTCCCTCGGCGCGGCACCGGGGCGTTACGCCACGATCGCCAAAACCATGCGCCTCTGCCCGCCGGAGGCGGATGAGGCGGCGGCGGGCGCGGCCCTGATTCAGAGTCTCGTCGATCTCAACACCCGGCTCGAAGTCCCGCGGTTGCGCGATTGCCCCGGCCTCGAGCCGCAGAAATTCGAGTCGGTCCTGGAAAAAATGGCCGCCGACGCGCTGGCGTCCGGCAGCCCGCAGAACAATCCGCGCGTGCCGACGGCGGCGGAGATCGTCGCGCTCTACCGGGAGGCGTGGTGAGGACGGAGGACGGTCGACGGAGGACGGAAGACGGACGACGGAAAATTCGACCGTAGTTTTTTCCTGATCTCCTGAGCTCCACCTTGTTCAGACCGGAACTTACTTCTCCAGCAGCAGTTCCTCGATCTTCGCCTTCATCGCCGCGTAGTCGGCGTCGCCCTTGACGTATTGGCCGCCGGGATGGATGTGGCGGACGACGCCGTGCCGGTCGATCAGGAAGCTGACACTGGTCCACTCTTCGCCGGCGGTGTTGAGCCACCAGTGCTTGAGCGTCCGCCACTGGCGGTCGACCGCGACGGGAAACTCGAAGCCGAAGCGCCGCGCCTGTTGCTTGACGGCATCGAGCACGAGCGGCCCGGGCGATTTGTGATGATAAAAGCCGACGACCTCGAGGCCACGGCCGCGGTAGTCGCGGTAAAACTCGTTCAGGGCGGGTGCGGTGGCCTTGCAAAAAGGGCAATTGGGCGCCGTCCACCAGCGGACGAGCACGACCTTGCCCGCGAGGTCCGGCAGTTGCAGCGGCGCGGAGTTGAACCAGTCGGAGACGTTCCAGGCTGGCGCCTTCCGGCCGAGCAGGGATTCGCCGGCCCGGAGGGTGAGCGGCGAAAATACGGCGAGGAACGCGACGAGCAGGCCTAACCCCGGCAGCCGGGTTCTCCGAATTTTCAGGGTGAAGGGGATCATGGCTGCGCCGTTTCCGTAAGATGGCCCGCTGGGGCGCGTCCGCAAGCGTCGGGAAGATCTGACAGTGGCCCGGTGCTGCGCTCAGGGCTTCGGCTGGCGGAGCGGATGATCGGCCGAGGAAGGAGAAAAGGGGTCATGTCGTGACGCTTGACAGATGTCCCGACCTGACGGCCCATTCCTTCGTCTCTTTAGGGGCTGCATGTCAAAAGTCACGACGTGACCCCTTTTTCTGCACCTGGAGCACTGCTATCGCGCCGGTTCAAGCCTCAGTCGTTCGTTCGACTGTTGCTCCACAGCCGAGCGGCTGAAGACTAGGGGAAAATAGTCGCCTCGCGCCCAAACCGGAGCGAGGTCGCGATAGTGGGGACTGGCCGGATCGCCCGATTGCCCCGGCGTATTCACGACGCGAGACGCATCCCAATTGCCGACGTCCAGCACCATGCGAAACGACGCCCCGGAGGTGAGTCCGAAATCGGTGGGCCGGTAGCTGGTGGCCATGGGTGTGGCGCCAGAACCGCCAATGGGCCACTCGCCGACATCCAGTTTCTGACGCGTGGCTTCGTCGACCACGGCGCGCAGCGGGTGACGAAAATCGGCGCGGTGCAGGCTGCCCCACTGCCACTTTGACGGGTCGTTTGTGCCGAGACGCTGTGTCACGTCCGCGCCCGCCAGCGCGAGACTAGAGAGGAGCAGCGCATCGCGTTGCTGCGCCGACATCACTCCCTCGGGGTTTTCCAACAGAGAGCGGATGCGGGAGGGATCCCCCGGTGCCGCCTTTGTCGATTGCTCGCCGGCGAGCGCGGCCTTGAGCACCGCGACACGCAAGGGACCGCTGGTCCAGACTTCATAGAGGGCGGCGGCGGCGCTCCCGGTAGCCATCTCGCCATTCCAGCTGCGTAGGAGCTGCAGACCGACGGCGGTCGCGGCATCGGTGCTTTGCAGGGGAGCCAGCAGCTTGAGGATTCGGCGGGCAGGCCAGGCCACGATATCCGTCTGCATGCGCTCGGAATCTCCGACCGCGAAGCGTCCGCCCACGGATATTTTTTCCTCGAACAACTGTTTGAGGCGGTTGGATCGCGCTGGGTCGGCCCATTCATAGCCAACCCCCTTTTTGGCGGCGGGGTGATCAGGCGGAATATTGTTCTCGTTGGCCGTGATCACGTAGCCGCGGGACGGATTGAATTCCATCGGCAGCTCGTCGCCGTGGCGGAAGCCGGCCCACTCGTAGCGTCCGTCACCGGGCACCGGCGTCAGGCCATCCCAGTTGGGCCGAATCGGAGTCAACCCGGCCGGAATCCAGCCCACGTTGCCGCCACGGTCGGCATAAACCTGGTTTTCACCCGGCGCCCCCCAGCGATTGAGGGCGGCGCGAAACTGGTCCCAGTTCTGGGCTCGCATATACTCCATCGATCCAAAATACGGCGCCATCCCAAGGTCCAGCCACGCCGCCCGCAACGCATAGGCCCGCTGCCGGGACGCTTCGCCCACCAACACCGGACCATGCCGCGTGAATCGATTCACCACCTGACGCGGAGCGACCTCGCCCTTGACCACGATGGTTTCCGTCGCCCGCTCCATCGGCTCCCAGCGGCCGCGGTAGCGGTACTCGTCCTCGTTTTGCGGATTCGTTTCGTAGATGTACAGATCCTCCTGATCTATGTAGAAACGCGTCAGGCCAAAAGCGATCGAGTCGTTGTGGCCGATCGAGATGCCCGGCAGAAACGGTTCGCCGGCGCCGATCACATCCAGCCCCGGCGCGCTCAGGTGGGAAATATACCGCAAGCTCGGCGCCCCATGGGCGCGGTGCGGATCGTTGGCCAGGATCGGTCGGCCGGTGCTGGTGAGCTTGGGGGCAATGACCCAGTTGTTGCTCCCGTAACTGGCCAGCGTGTCGGCGTCCGGTGCGTTCTCCGACGAAGCCGGGATCAGTGGGGCCGGAATTCCGGCCAACGACGCGTTCTTGCGGTCGAAGCGCGCAATCTCCGTGGCAAGCTGGTATGCGCGCTTCAGTTCGGCCGTCGGCAGTCCACCGAGATCGACGCCCTCGGCGACCTTCGGCGTCACCGGCGGATCAAGTTCGCGGCGCAGCCAGTCGGCCCGCATCCCCGTCGCGCCACTCGACAGGGCGGCGGCGCGATCGATTTCCGACGTGAAATTGAGCGTCAGGCCGTGATGGCGAATGCGCACAACGTCCTCGGGTGACCAGAATGCCGGTTGATAGCCGAGAAGTTTAAATTCCAAGGGCCGCCGCTCCGGTTGCGTCTTCACCAACGCCACGTAGGCGTTGACCCCGGCGACAAACGACTCGGCCACCCGTTTCGCGTCGGAACCGTAGGCCAGCCATTCGCGGTACATATCGCCGCGAAACAGCACAGACCGTGCGGCGCGGTCATGCTCGACCCAAGCCGCTCCGAAATCTTTCGCCATCTCGCCCAGGCCGCGCTTGCGCCACAGGTCCATTTGCCAGAGCCGGTCGCGGGCCGCGACGAACCCCTGTACGACGAAGGCATCGTAGGTGGTACCGGCGTAGATATGCGGCACTCCCCAGCGGTCGATCAGTACGTCGGCGGGTTTTTCGAGCCCGGCAATGGCGATCGCAGCCGGCGCGGCTGCGCGCATCGGCGCCGCCATCACGCCCCAAAAAAGCATGAGGGCCAAAAACGAGTTCAGGGGGCACAACTCTTCTCGAAGCGCTCGCAGCGAAACGGACTTGATAATTCTCATGATGGAGGGGTCAAAAGCTCTTCTGGCGTGAACGGGAATCGCTTCCGGCAGGAGACGACAACCTCCCAGTCGTAATGCAGCGCATCTCGCAGGCGAGGCTATTGCTCGCGATCACGCTGCCCGAACTCGTCGACTGATTTTCTAAAATATGAAGGAAGTACACGGGCAATGCGGACCAGTACTATAGCGCATGCTGGCGGCACCGCGTCGTTCGGCGCGAAGAAGACTCCAATGCCGTAAAAAGCAGTCAAATTGCACCCAGAAACGCACACATACTTCGGTTGCAGCCTGCCTTTTCAGGATATCGCGTGTCGCGTTCAGTCAACTTAAGGCAACTCATGCAACCCGTTCCCTCTGTATTTTTGATTCGCAAAAAGACCCCTCGTTTCGCAACGAGGGGTCTTCAGGGAAATGGAGCGGGCGAAGAGCCTCGAACTGATTTCTTCGGTGAGCGGGTCCCGAAATCTAGGCTAGGTGGAGTGTTAGTCTTTGGCTTCTTCTGCTTCATCATCCCGCTCCGCGCATTCCTCCAGCAGCCACCTGTCATACACGTTTTCAAAATGCTTTTCTAGCTGACGATAGTACGAAGAGCTAATCCGCGTAAAGTTGCGCAGGCTTTCAAAATCGCTGCCATTGTTCGCGTTCATGTTATTATAGCCCAGAGCCAGCCCTCCGCCGTATTCTAATACGTTCAGCTCGCCGTTCTCAAATTGACGGACCAACTTGGCGAGTGTCAGGGGCAGCTTGGATTGGGTGATGGGCAGAAAGAAATCCCCCTTGTATTCGTCAACTATGCGGTAGGCGATGCCTGCCTCATTAGGCCGAGCGCGAAGAGAAATGACATCACTGGTGGTGGAGCGAAGGCAGATGCGTGCGATTTCCACCTCTCCATACAGGTAGGCAGAAAGGTATTCACCGCCCATGAAACTGGGGTCGATGCGGCCGAGGCTCTGACGCACAGCATCGTCGGGCACATCATTCAGCAGTGCTGGATCAAGTTCCTCAAGCCTTCCTGCGTTCCAGTAGTCGGTAATCATCTGGCGACGGTTCTCGCCTGTTACATTGCGTAAGATGGCCGAGAGTGGGTCAGCGTCATCCCAATAGGATGAGGGACGAAAACTATATCTGATACCTTTATATTTTTTCATGGTGCTGAACTAGGCGCTGTTCACTAATTCCCAGGAGACGGGGATAAAGTGCTGTACTTTGCGATCCGGCCGTGCCGTAGAATGGGGATGCTGAATAAGACGGTGCGCAGATGGATATCGGATGAATGCTGGTCAGTCATGGGGCCGGCGCTGGAAGCGGCCAAGCACTCGAAGGCGGGCAAACCATCGCAGCAGGGTGATCGCGATTTTTTGGAGGCGCTGATCTGGGAGGCGCGAACTGGGAG